>NZ_JBDPMD010000013.1:0-160959 GCF_039871875.1 Sphaerisporangium sp. B11E5
GGGGGGGGGGGGGGGGGGGGCCCGGATCGCGGTGGGCGGCGTTGTGGCCACCGTGGTGGGGGGGGTGGGGCGCGTCGTGGACGGTGAGGGGCGGGGGGTGACGCGGGGGGGCGCGGACGGCGTGCGGGACCTCGGGGGCGGGACCGGGACGGCCGGGGCGCCGGACGGGGTGGCGCGGCGGCGGACGGCGACGGGGACCACGGCGTCGCCATGGCCGGCGGACGCAACGGGGGCGACGGGGGTCAGGGTCGGCCGGTTGGTGCCGGGGATGCCCGGACGGTGCCCGGCGCGGTCCGGGTCTCCCGCGGGACCGTCGGGGGCGCCGACGCGGGGCACGCCCGTGACGCCGTGGCCCGGGAGCGCGCCGGAGAGCGGGTCGGTGGCACCGCGGATCTCGTTGACGAGCACTAGGGCCGTGGTGACGATCGCGATCGCCGCCACAGCGCCCGCAAGTAGCCGAGGACGTCGCCGCGGCCCTTTGGCGTCCGGCATGGGAAACCCGTCGCCGTCCAGCAGACCGGCCCGGCGGGCCACGAACCGGCGGTACGGCACGAGCTCCGGGTCGATGAAGCAGCTCATGACCCGCACCCGCAGGGTCTCGGGCAGCACGGGCGCGGGCAGCAGCGCGAAGACCTTGGCCGCGGACACCTGCCGCTCCTCGTCCGGGGCGCAGTCGTCGCACTCGGCGACGTGGAGGAGCAGCAGGGCGCGCCTCTCGTCGTCCAGGTCGCCGCCGTCCTGCTCCTCCAGCA
Organism: Sphaerisporangium sp. B11E5; assembly: GCF_039871875.1. Classification (NCBI taxonomy): domain Bacteria; kingdom Bacillati; phylum Actinomycetota; class Actinomycetes; order Streptosporangiales; family Streptosporangiaceae; genus Sphaerisporangium; species Sphaerisporangium sp. B11E5. The sequence goes on from NZ_JBDPMD010000013.1 coordinate 753, forward strand.
GCGCGTCACGGTCCGCGCAGACCCCCGCGGGCGCCCGAGCGAGGAGCTCGGCCGTGACAAGGTCCTGCAGGCGCAGGGAGGCGGTGTCACGCAGCTCCTCGGCGTGGTCGGGCGGGACGCCGAGCACCGCGGGGAGCTCGGCCTCGGGGATGCCGTGCCGGTTGAGCAGGTCGAGGACCTCACGCTCGTCCTCCGGCATGCCCTCGACCGCCGCGATGGCCACCTGCCGCAAATCGGTGTCGCCCCCCGCTGCGGACGCGGGCATGCCCGGCACCGTGGCGTCCCTGTCCGTCGCGGGCAGCACCTGCCGGCGGCGCACGCACTCGCCACGGGCCAGGGCGTACAGCCAGACGCGGAACCGGTCGTGGTCGGCGAGCGCGTGGACGTGCGCCTCCGCCGCGATCAGTGTGTCGCGCAGCGCGACCCCGGCACCGTCGATGTTCTGGAGCATGGCCCAGGCGTAGCGGTAGACGCCCTCGGCGTAGGTGTCGTAGAGGGTGGCGAGAGCACCGGGATCGCGGGCGCGCAGGGCCTCGACCAGGACGCTGTCATTCATGTCACCGACAGTAAATGCTCGGTAACTGCTCGCTCCAGCGTTTCCTGCCCGCCGGCCGATGTTGTGTTAATACCGTAATGAACGAGCGCCAAACAGCTCGTGGTGATTTTCTCCGCTACCGGCATCAGCGCGGCGAAACGGTGATTCCCCTTATGGCACGTGAGACCTGGCGGATGGTGATATCGCCATGTATGAACCCCGAATAGGGCATGGCTTTCCCCATGACATTGGTAATGAATATAATTCATGGTCTTACACCGTCACGGCAGCGCGTGCAACCCCGCGTCCGCGCATCCGCGCAGCAGCCGCTCCAGGCCGAACGCCTCCACCGGCCCCACCGCGCCCGGCCCGGCCACCCCTCCGGTCGTCGCGGCGATGGCGCCCCACGCGAGCACGCGGGCGGTCACGTCGTACGGATCGCCGCCGCTGAGCTCCACGGACGCCAGCCGGTTGCCCTCCCCGTCGTACGCCTCGGCCACCACCATGGTGGTGAGACCGGGCACGGCGGGCATGTCATCGCGGTCGGCCGATCGGATCACCCGGTCGGCCACCGCCTCGGTGACGCGCTTGGCGCCCGGGATGGCCGCGATGTACGGGGTGGCGCGGGCCATCACGCCGGCGGCGCGGGTGAGGCCGCCGAGCCAGCCCATATAGACGTTCACCTCGCGCAAACCCGAATGGGTGCGCGGGAGCGCGAAATGCTCCAGCGCGCCGATCGACAACCCCGGCCGCCTGCGGCCGTTCACGAGAAAAATTCGGGTACGCCCGTGCTGGTGCAGAATTCGGCCGTCCCTGAAGCTGTACATCGGCTCAAGCACCGCCCCGAGTGCTGACGCACGGGTTCCGGTGCTGGCCCGCCGGGCGATATTTCCCTGCACGAAATAGCCGATGTCCACCCGCACCGCGTCGTCCCCGGCCTTCTTCAGGGCCAGTGCGGCGGCGACGTTCCCCGGCACGTAGTCGTAGCCGAACGCGGTGATCAGCGTGGCGCCCGCCGCGGCGGCGGCCGGGCCGTACCGCTGGAAGACCCGCCGGATGAAGGTCGGCTCCCCGGTCGAGTCGAGGTACACCCCGCCGGCCGCGATGGCCGCCTCGACCGCGGGCTCCCCCCAGCGGGTGAACGGCCCCACGGTGGAGATGAGCACACCGCCGGGCCGCACCAGCCGCCGCACCGTGGCCGGCCGGTCGACGTCGGCCACCGCGGTGGGCAGTTCCACCGGAAGCGAGGACGCCAGCGCCTCCAGTCGCGCCGGGTCGCGGCCCGCCAGCACCGGCTGGGCGCCGTACGCCAGCAGGGCCCGCGCGGTGAGGCGCCCGGTGTACCCGGTGGCGCCGAAAAGGACAATCCGGGGGGACGTCATGTAAGTACCGTAACTCCCCAGGGATTTCAAGATCCATAGCGGGGCGGCAGGGTCGCCCCGCGAAGCCGCGACCGCCGGTCCGGCGCTCACGGCCGGTGATCCTCCGGCATGGCCTGATTCCCCCGGTCGTTGGCGAACGGCGGGGTCTTCGGTCTGGCCGTCACCACCGGGACCGTCCCGCTCAGCGCCAGTTCCTCGTACGGCCGGGCGCTGGACCCCCAGGTCCGCGCGGCGATCTCGGTGCGCGCCACCGGCCCCACGCCGTTCAGGCCCTCCACGGTGAGCACGAACCGCCGCGGCGCGCCCGCGCGCACGTCGTCCACGTAGGTGCTCGCCCCGCCGAGCAGCCTGCCGTCCTTGTCCCGCAGCAGCGCGGTCACCACCAGGCTGGTCGCGGCCTTCTGGTACGGGTTGGCCACCGCCCCGGTCACGAGGTAGGACCCGTTCCCGAGCTTCTCGGTGTTGGCCGCCGAGATCGGGAACGGCACGAACGCCGACGGGATGCGCGCCGCCCGCCGCCATCTGGCCTCGGTGAAGGTCAGCTTGACCTGCACCGGCCTGGCCGAGGCGACGGCCTGCCCGCTGAACTTCAGCGCGCCGGAGGGCGGTACGGCGTCGAGCGGCTGCTCGGTGCGCACGACCTCCTTGCCCGCGGCGTCCTTGCCGACCACGGTGGCCGCGACGTTCTCGCCGAAGTGCCACCGGTTGGGGTTGCTGACGACGCCCGCCCAGGTGACCACGAAACCGCCGGTCCCCTGGGTGACCGACGAGGTCTGCTCCTTGATCACGAGCGGTTTCAGGGCCTTCTTGGGCGCGGGCTCGTCCGCGCCGCACCCGGCGAGCAACGCCGCCACCGCGGCGAGCCCGAGCCCGAGTCCGCGTGCTGTCGTGTTTCGACTACGCTGGGTCACAAGGCCGTCATAACCCGGTTAGTCGGGCGTGACTCCTCCGACACGCGCGAGCCAGGCGAAGTTTTACGGTTCCAACCCGACTAAACCACCCAGCCTGGGTTCAGCGGTCAGCGGCGGCGCACCACCCGGGCCTCGTCCCACACCGGCTCCGGCGACTCGTACACCCGGCCGTCGGACCCGAACACCAGGTACCGGTCGAAGTCCGCGGCGAACCACCGGTCGTGCGTGACGGCGAGCACCGTGCCCGCGAACTGGTCCAGGCCCTCCTGCAGCGCCTCGGCGCTCGCGAGGTCGAGGTTGTCGGTCGGCTCGTCCAGCAGGAGCAGCGTCGCGCCGGACAGCTCCAGCAGCAGGATCTGCAGCCGGGCCTGCTGGCCGCCGGACAACGTCTCGAACCGCTGATCGGCCACGCCGCCGGCCAGCTCGTAGCGGGCCAGGGCCTTCATGGCCTCGTTCTTCAGCCGGGCGTGCTCGGTCATGACGATCTCGCACGGCGTGCGCCCGCGAAGGTCCGGCCGGGCGTGCGTCTGGGCGAAGTGGCCGGGCACGACCCGCGCGCCGAGCCGCATCGTGCCGTCGTGCGCGACCGGCTCGCCTCCGACCAGGCGCAGGAAGTGGGACTTGCCCGAGCCGTTGGACCCGAGCACCGCGACCCGCTCGCCGTACCAGATCTCCAGGTCGAACGGCCGCATCAGCCCGGTGAGCTCCAGGCCCTCGCAGATCACGGCCCGTTTGCCGGTACGGCCGCCGCGCAGCCGCATGCTGATCATCTGGTCCTTCGGCGCCAGCTCGGGCGGCCCGGCCTCCTCGAACTTGCGCAGCCGCGTCTGCGCCGCGTGGTAGGCGGGGGCCATGCCGTCGTTGTACGTCGCCTTCTGCTTGAGCATGGTGACGAGGCGCTTGAGCTTGGCGTGCTCCTCGTCCCAGCGGCGGCGCAGCTCGTCCAGGCGGGCGTTGCGCTCGCGGCGCGCCTCGGCGTACGTGGCGAAGCCGCCACCGTGGATCCACACCCCGCCGGACTCGACGGTGACGATGCGGTCGGCGGCGTTGGCGAGCAACTGCCGGTCGTGCGACACCAGCAGCACCGTCTTGTCGGTCTCGCGCAGCGCCTGCTCCAGCCACAGCTTGCCGGGCACGTCGAGGTAGTTGTCCGGCTCGTCGAGCAGCAGCGTGCGGTCCGGGCCGCGCAGCAGCGCCTCGAGCACCAGCCGCTTCTGCTCGCCGCCGGACAGCGTGTTCACCTCGCGGTACTTCACGTTCTCGTACGGCGCCCCGAGCGCGGCCATCGTGCAGGTGTCCCAGAGGACCTCGATGTCGTACCCGCCGGCGTCGGTGTAGTCGGTGATCGCCTGGGCGTAGCGCATCTGCGTCTTGACGTCGTCGCGCTCCATCATGGCCAGCTCGGCGTCCTCCAGGCGCCGCGCCGCCTCACGCACACGGTCCGGTGCCACCGACAGGAGCAACTGGTGCACGCTGCTGCCGTCGCGCAGACCGCCGATGAACTGGCGCATCACGCCGAGCCCGCCCGAGCTGGTGACGCTGCCCTCCACGGGGCGGATGTCGCCCGCGATCAGTCGCATCAGCGTGGTCTTGCCGGCGCCGTTCGGGCCGACCAGCGCGGCCTTCACCCCGTCGCCGATCCGGAAGGAGACCTCGTTCAGCAACGGGCGCCCGTCCGGCAGCACGTAGGTCAGGCGGCCCACCTCGACATGGCCCACGACGATCCCCTCCACTGCGTCCTCGCGGAGAGTACCTAGAGCGACCGGCTCAACGCACCTGGATATCCGCTGCGGGTGCGCGCAAACCGTCGAAGACGATCTCCGCCGCACGGGCCTGCACCTCGGGGCCCGCGTGCTCACCGGCCCTGGAGACGCCGACCATGAGCGCGAGCAGCTCGGCGACCCCCACGTCGGGCCGTACGGCGCCGTCGCGCTGCGCCCGGACCAGCAGCCGTTCCAGCGCGGCACGCATGCGGCCGCCGAACTCCGCGGTGGTGCCGCGGACGTCCACACCGGCCTCGCCCAGCGCGTCGGTGTAGGCGTTCTTGCCGGCCGCCTGCCGCACGACGTGGGTGAAGAAGCCGAAAAGCGCGGCCCCGGCGTCCCCTTCGTCCGCCAGCGTGTCGGCGTGCTCGGCGAGGCGGCGCAGATGGTCCACCAGGACGGCTTCGAGCAGCGCCTCCTTGGTGGGGAAGTGCCGGAACACCGTGCCGATGCCCACCCCGGCCGCGCGGGCGACCTCCTCGGTCGAGGCGCCCGTGCCCTTGTCCGCGAACACCTGCTCGGCCGCCGCGAGGACCCGCGCCCGGTTGCGCCGGGCGTCCGCGCGGAGCGGCCTGCCTTCCGACGTCATGTCCCGATCCTAAGCCGCGCCGCCCGCGGCCCTCCCGGCGCGGAAATTCCCTTTTCCTGCGCTCTCCCGCGCCGTAGGCTCGCGGGCATGCGCCGACGACGACGTTGATCCACACCTGAGGCGGGCCTCGCCCGCCGGTTGTACGCCTACACCTTTCTCAGCGAGTTCGTGCTGCTGTACCCGGTGTACGCGTTGCTGTTCGCCGAGCACGGGCTGTCCACGGCCGAGATCTCCTCGCTGTTCGCCATCTGGTCGATGACGTCGTTCATCGTGGAGATCCCCTCCGGCATGTGGGCCGACGTGTTCTCCCGCCGCCGCCTCGTGGTGGCCGGGCCGCTGCTGACCGGTGTGGGTTACGGGTTGTGGACGTTCCTGCCCTCCTACCCCGCGTTCGCGGCCGGGTTCGTGTTGTGGGGCGCGGGAGGCGCGCTGAGCTCCGGAGCGCTGGAGGCACTGGTCTACGAGGAGCTGGACCGCCTCGGCGCGGCGGACTCCTACGCGCGGCTCATCGGGCGCTCGACCGCCATCGGCACGACCGCCGTGCTGGTCGCGACCGCCGTCGCCGCGCCCGTCCTGGCGGTGGGCGGCTACGCCGCACTCGGCATCGCCAGTGTGGCGGCGCTGGTGGCGTGCGGGCTCATGGGGCTCACGCTGCCGGAGTCCAGGACGCCGGGCGAACGCGGCGAGAGCTACCTGGCGGTGCTGCGCGAGGGCCTGCGCGAGACACGGCGCAGCCCCGCCGCGGCCGGCGCTCTCGTGCTGGTGATGGTGCTCATGGGTGTCGGCTCGCTGGACGAGTACATCCCTCTGCTCGCCGCCGCGACCGGCGTGGGCGAGGCCACCGTGCCGCTGCTGATCCTGCTGGAGACCGCCGCGGTCACCGCCGGCGGGTGGTTCGCCGGCCGGGGCACCCGCTGGACGGCGCCCGCGCTCGCCGCCGCCGCGGTGTGCCTGGCCGCCGGGGCGTGGAGCGGGCATCCCGCCGGGCTGGCGCTTGTCGGGGTGGCGTACGGCGCCTTCCAGTGGGCGACGACCAACGCCGAGGCGCGGCTGCAGGACGCCATCGGCGACCGGGCGCGGGCCACCGTCACGTCGATCTCGGGCTTCGGCGCCGAGGTGCTCGCGGTGCTGGCGTTCGCGGCGTTCGCCCTCGGCTCCACGTGGAGCGGCCCTGGGCCGCTGTTCGCGCTGGCCGCCCTGCCGTACCTGCTCGTCGCGGCCACCCTGTGGCGCCGGCGCGGCCACGGGGCATGACAGGATTCCCCTCATCGAAAATCGCTGGGACGCGTGTCCCCTGGGGAGGCCACTGTGGATGACGATGACTACGTCCCCGTCGGTGAGGCCCTGAGCGGTCTGACGGTCGCCCCCCTGCCGGACGGCTGGACGGCGCTCGGCGCCATCGTCCTCGTCAAGTGCTTCGACGAGGAGGGGCGCTCGTCGTGGGCGTTCCGGCGTACCGACGGGCTGAACGACGAGGAACTGCTCGGCGCGCTCACCGTCCGCACCGACCTGCTGCGCCGCGAGCTGCTCGACGCCTACACCGGGGACGACGACGAGGACGAGGAGTGAACCCGGTCAGCGGGCCTCGGTGACCATGCGCAGGCCGAGGGCGATCAGCACGACGCCCGAGATCCGCTCCAGGCGCCGGCGCACCGAAGGGCGGTCGGCGACCAGGCGCACCCGGCCGATCAGCCAGATGACCGCGCCGTACCACAAGGTGTCGACCACCACCCAGACGACGGCGAGCAGGATCAGGGTGGCCGCGACGTCCGCGCCGGACGGCACGAACTGCGGCAGGAACGACATCGCGAACACCGCCGCCTTGGGGTTGGCCAGCACGGTGCCGAGGCCCAGCAGGTAGGACCGCCACCAGCCGTCCCTGCCCCCGGGGGCGGTGTCCGTGCCCTCGGCCTCGCCGGGCCCCTGTTCCGGCGAGGGACGGCGGGCGGCGCGCAGGGACCGCACGCCCATGACGAGCAGCGCCGCGGCCCCCGCGATCCTGATCACGTCGTAGGCCACCTCGGACGCGGCCACCAGCGCCGACAGGCCGGACGCCGCGGCGAGGGCCCACAGCAGCACTCCTGTCTCGTTCCCGAGCGTGGCGGCGAACCCCTCGGCGCGCCCCGAGCGCAGTGTCTGGCGCAGGATGACCGCGGTGCTGACCCCGGGGATCATGGCCACGAGCACGCACGACCCGACGAACGCGAGCAGGAACATGCGACCATCGTGCTGACCCGCTCCCGCGGCCGGCAACGGGTTTGTTGACGGCACGTCCACGGGTATCTATCTTTAGTAAAGTTTCCTAAGAATTAGCCATGCACGACGGCGACCTCGCCGGCTCCGCCGCGGCGGGCACGGGACCACCGGGCCCGCCCACGCCCCCAGGAGTCCCGCATGACCACGAGAAACACCAAGAGAGCGGTATCCGCCTCCGTGACCGCCCTCCTCGCCGCCGCGCTGGTGGCCGGCACGGGACCCGGCGCCGCCGCCGTACCCACCGGCTGCACCGTGCAGTACAGCGCGGCCGAACGCTGGGCGAGCAGCTTTTGCGCGTCCGGCACCGGCGAGCACCGCGTGCGTGTGCTGCAACGGCACTTCCTGCCCGAGGTCGGCCTCATCCCGATCATCGGCCCGTGGCAGTCCGCCGGCGTCGTGTCGTACACCACCATCTCGGCGCACACCATCGTCAACGTGTGGGCCGAGACCCGCTGACCTCGGCGTTCCGTCCCACGCGGGCGGCACGCCGTCCCGCCGAGGGCCGTCCCGGCTCCGCCGCGGACGCGGAGCCGGGACGGGGTTCTCAGCAGTAGCCGAGCATGGTGGTCAGGGCGGACTTCTCCGCGCTCTGCAGGCTCAGGCCGTAGTAGTACTTCACCTGGATCCAGGCGCGGGCGTAGGTGCACCAGAACGCGGTGCGCGACGGCTTCCAGGTGCTCGGGTCCTGGTCGCCCTTGGCCTGGTTGACGTCGTCGGTCACGGCCCACAGCTCGGGCCCGCCGAGGTCGTTGGCGTACGCCTGCCGCCGGGCGGTGGTCCAGTTCCACGCCCCCGAGCGCCAGGCCTCGGCCAGGGGCACCATGTGGTCGATGTCGACGTCGGAGGCCTGGCGCCACGTGGCGCCGTCGTACGGGCTGTACCAGCTACCGGACGTGGCGGCGCACGAGGAGTCGGTGACCACGCCGGTGCCGTCCCGCTTGAGCACGGTCTCGCGGGTGTTGCAGGCTCCGGAGATGGTGATCCAGTGCGGGAACAAGGCGCGGTCGTAGGTGGACTGGTGGGACTCGGCGGCGACGGTGAGCGTGGCCAGGCGCTGGGCGGCCGTGCTCGCGGAGGGGATGTTGGGCGGCGTCGCGGACGCCGGCCCCGCGGTCAGGGTGAGGGTGAGGACCAGGGTGGTGAGGGCGGCGACGACGCCGGTGAAGCCTCGCTTCACGAGCTTCTCCTTGCCGTCCGCCGTTCCGGCCGGTGGGGGGGACCGGCAGGGAACGGAACGGTCAGACAGCTCGGAGAGTCGCTAACTTCCTAAAGTGACGAAATATCAGACATTGATTGGTCAGAGATGTCAGATTTAGAGAAAATCGCCCTTAACCCGACGAACGGCACGCATGGCCTGCCACGATGCCCCTTCACCCCCCACCTCCCACCCGCGGCACCCCCAAGTACGGCACATGAAGATCTCGTAAACGCAGGTAGACCCCTCCCCTCTGGCCACCGCAGCCCCGATCGTTCATCGTAGAAACCCATACCAAGGCGGACGAGGAGGACGGCATGGACGACTACGGCGTCACCGGTTCACGCGTCGACCTGGAGATGACCGTCCCCCTGCCACTCACCCGCGTCTGGGACCTGATCACCGAAGTCCCCCGCATCAGCGACTGGAGCCCCGAGTGCCGCCACATCGGCTGGCTCGGCCCCACCCCCGCCGAACCCCGCGTGGGCACCCGCTTCCAGTGCCGCAACCTCCGCCAGGACGCCATCTGGACCACCACATCGACCATCACCGAACTGAACCCCCCACACACCTTCGCCTGGGTGGTCCTCGACGACCGCGACCACTCCCTCCCCTCCTCCACCTGGCGCTACGACCTCACCCCCACCGACTCCTCCGCCCAAACCCGAATCCGCCACTCCTTCGTCCACGGCCCCGGCCGCAGCCTCCTTCGCGACTACATAGAAGCCAGCCCCGAAATAGCGTCGGTAATCCTCGAGGTCCGCCTCACCGAACTCCACACCCACATGACCCAGACCCTCAAGGCGATGATCGCCTCCGCCTGAACCCGGACACCCGCCTCACGTCAGATCGCCGAGGTGGAACGACCGTCACGTCCGGCGGACACGTCCCCGAGGTCGGACAGCAGCCTGCGGGTCGTCTCGCGCAGGTCGCCGAGACCGGTGTAGGAACGCTCGTGGTCCGCCAGATCGGTGGTCATGTTCGGCCGCTCGGACACGTGCCAGAGCGCGAGGATGGGCTTGCCAAGCGCTTTGGCGTAACCGGCCTCGATGTTCAACCCCACCCGTTTCGAGCCCGCGCTGGTCGTCAGGTCGAGCAGGACGGCGTCGGCCAAGGCGATGCGCCTGAAAGCGGCCTCGAGCACTCGCTTGATGGACGCGCCCTCCGTGTTCCACTTCTGTTCGTCGCGGATGTGGGCGTACGTCGTGGCGCCGGCGTCGAGCGCCCCCAGGGTTATCAACTCCAGGCGTGTCCTTAATTGGGCGAGATGTTCGCCTTCCAATGCATAGCAGATGAACACCGACCTGGTCATCGAACCCTCTCGAACGCGTAGTGAGCCAGCGCCAACCCTACTCTTTTCTCCACCTCGGGCAGATCGAACTTCAGGCGACCGAGCAGAATGATGCCGAGGAGCGAGTAGAAGATTTCAGAAGAGCCGAGCGTTTTGATGTTCCCGGGCAGGGAATCGTATTCGAACAGAGATATCTCTCGTAGCGACCGGCGATCCCTGCCGAACCTGCCGCGGCCGTGCACGATGGACTCCTCCAGTCGCACCAGCGCGGGCAGGTCGAATCTGTCGGCGACGAAACGTGACTTGAGGTCCGCGAAGAGATAGGCCACGTCGTACAGCGCGGGGAAGCGCTCGCGCATCTTGCCGTAGTCGATGATGCCGAACCCGTCGCCGCCGAAGAGCACGTTGCCCGCGTGCAGGTCACCGTGGATCGGGGAGACCGTGAACGCATGGTGCTCACGTTCGAGGAACTCCTCGATGCGCCGTACAGGATCGGTCATCACACGGCGGTCGATCGCCATCATGCGGCCGTCCCTTGCCACGCTGAGCCTGGTGAGCAGCGCGTCGTAGTAGTCGTCCCGCACGGCGACCAGGCGGCCGTCCAGGTGCAGCACGCGGCCGGGCATCACCTCGTTCAGCAGCACCTCGTCGTCGCCGGCGAGCTCCACGTCGACCTTGGAATGCTCGGGGACGGTGTAGGCCCGCAGGACGCGCCGGCGCAGGTCCACCTCGGCGATGCGCACCTCGGCGCGCAGATGCCGGTCGGACGCCCCGCCCGAGCGGTAATGGATCGCAGAGTCCCCGGCGCTGTAATGGGAGACCTGTACGCGGTACTCGGCGGGCAGGAATTCGTTCGCGTACCTGCGCACGCTGCCCGCGTCCACCGGGCGGCCGTGTTTGTACAGCACCTCGTGAAGATGGGCGGCGAGCAGCCGCCCGAGCCTTTCGCGTACCTCGTCGAAATCGTAGTGCACAGGCCGGAAAAGGCTGGAGACATTGTCGATTGTGTCCTGTAATCGCATGCCGAGGTGGTGCTGCGCGTCCTGGTAGAGGATGCCCGCCATACCGTCGGCTCCCACCCCGCCGCGTTTTATCGTCATGAACGCCGCGGTGCCGCGCTGCCTCACGAACCTGTCGAAATTCTCCTGCTCGGTCTGCAGCTCGTGCTCCAGCCCGATCTTCAGCACCGACACGTTGGAGACCCGGAACTCCCCGGGGCTCTCGTGCTCACGCACCTCCAGCACCGTGGCGCCGGACTTTCCGGCCCTGAACACCCGGTGGAGGGATATGTACGTCGAGCCGTTCCCCTGGAAGAGCTTGCGCGCGATGCGCTCCACCCGCTGCCGCACCGGCTCGCTGAACGTGGCGGCGAGACTCCCGCCCCACACGATCTGCACGTCGCTCTCACCATCGTCCAGGGCGTACGGGATGAGGGCCCGCACGTTGGCGAGCAGCTTGGTGAGCGCGATCTCCTTCTCGGCCTCGGATCGGTAGACCCGGCTGATTCCGTTCTTCACCCGCTCCGGGGCGGCGTCGAAGATCGCGGCCATGAATTCCTGGAGCCACGCGCTCTTCTGCCCCGGCATGTCACGCAACAGGGACAGCTTGTGCAGCACGAAGTCGTCGTTGTCGTTGACGTCGATGTAGCTGTGCACGCTGTCCATGCGGTCCATCCCCGACTCCATGAACAGGTCGGGGAAGTCGTCGAAGGTGGTGAACGGAATGACGTGCCCCATGTCCCGCAGTACCTCGTCGAAGCACTGGGCGATCAACTGGTGCTTGTTCCCGCCGATCAGGTGGTCGGGTGCGACCTCTTCGATGGCCGCCAGGCACTTGGGGACGAACAGGATGTTCGGCGACGCCCACGCCCGGTTCTGCTGCTCGATGAGCTTCTTGACGGCCGGAGACCCCTCGTCGTAGAGCCGGGAGTACCGCGTCTGGATCTCGCGGAGCCGGGACTGCGGCAGGTCGAGCTCCGGAGTGCTGATGATCCGCAACCGCGGTTTCCCGAAGCCGAGGTAGTTGAGATAGAAGCCCTTGGTGAGCTCGGTCTCCTCTTCCAGCCTCGTGCGGATGGTGCGGTTGCGCCGCTCGTGCTCGTCGTACGGGATCAGGAGCAGCACGACATTGTGCCCGTCGAGCAGGATGCGGTACAGGACATTGAGCATCTTCAGATGCCCCAGATGGAACATCAGGCGCGGGCGGGCGTGCAGCAGATACGTGACCGGTTTGTTCCCTGCGGGGCTATTTATCGCGTTCATCTCAGCCGGTGGGTTCCCCGATTTCGGCGTAGAAGGCATCGATCATGGCGTGGATGGTTCTGGGGGCTACCTCTGAATAGCGTACGGCGGTGCCCCAGGCGTGCTTCTTGAAATAGTCGGGGGTCACGTGGAAGTCGGTGTAGTCGAGGAGCCGGTCCTCGGGGTGGCCTTCGGCAAGGAGGGTGGTCCACAGGGCGGAGCCTGGCATGGGTTTGAACATGAAGAGGCGGGGGCGGAACAGGGGGGCGGTGGCGTGGAGGTGTTTGGCGAGGGTGAGGGTGGAACGGATCTCGGCGCGGGTCTCGCCGGGGAAACCGATGATGAAGTAGGCCTTGACGGATATTCCGGCGGCGGACAGGGTCGCGACCAGGCGGAACAGGTCTTCGTCCTTGGCGGCTTTTCCCATCGTGCGGCGCAGGGCGGGGGTGCCGGATTCTATGCCGAAGGAGAGTCTTCTGATTCCGGAGCGGGCCATGCGGGTGATCTGGGCCGTGGAGAGGGAGCGGAGGAACTGCAGGGGGAAGTTGACCTCCCACTGGAGGCCTGGGTGGTGGTGGTCGATGAGGTCGAGGAACTCCTCCAGGTCGGGGTGGCCGTTGAAGGGGAGGTCGTCGACGATCTGGATGCCGCCGAGGGTGTGGCGGGGGATCAGGTCGCGTAGTTCGCGGTGGATGGAGGGGATGGAGCGGCGGCGGTAGACGGTGCCGTTGCTCTTGCAGCTGCCGGCGCAGAACTTGCAGGTGAAGACGCAGCCGCGGCTGATGGAGATGTCCATCCACCGCAGGCCGTCGCGGAGGTACGGCTCGGTGGTGAGGAAGCCGCGGTCGGGGACGGGGAGGTCGTCGAGGTCGAGGGGGCGGGCGCGGCCGGTGTCGACGACGGCGCCCAGGGCGTCGCGGAAGTACACGCCGGGGACGGTGACCGGGTGGGCGCCTTTCAGGATCTGGATGATTTTGTCCTCGCCGTCGTCGCGGACGAAGATGTCCACGCCGCGCAGGCGGGCGGAGAAATGTGACGGGCGCATGGTGGAGATGTGCGGGCCGCCCGCGATGACGGTGATCGGGCCTTCGATCATCGCGGTTATGGTCTCGACGATCGAGAAGTTGATGGAGAACACGTTGAACCCGACCGCGCGCGGGCTTTCCGCGTTGATCAGGGCCGCCGTCCCCGCGGGGGTCAGCTGCCTTTCCTCCGCGTCCAGCACCGTCACGTCGAAGCCGGCGTCGCGGGCCGCGGTGGCGACGTACAGGAGGCCGACGGGCGTGGAATAGGACGAGGTGTACCGGGGATATCTGGAGTAATCGTGGATCGGGCTGTTGACCAGAACGAGATCCGGCATCCGTGGCCTCGACGTCAATAGGCGGAAGATCGCGGCACGTTCGTTTTCCACTTTCGGCGGGAAATGCTACACCAGCGCATCCGGCGCCCTCCATGATGGGACGCCGGATGTCACCGGTGCGGGACAGGCTATTTCTCGGTCATTCCTTGACGAGCAGGCTCCGCAACCGCGCGACCGCGGCGGTCTCCGCCTCCCAGACGGCCGTGAGCCGGGGGGCCAGGTCGGCGAACAGCGCTCCGGGGTCGGCGAGCGGTGGCTTGTGGTCCACGGCGGCGCGTATCTCCCACAGTTCCGCGGCGTCGGCGGGGCTCGCGGTGCCGTCCTCGGCCAGGGACTCGCGCAGGGCGGCGGTGAGCTCCCGCATGCGGGCGAACTCGGGCACGTCGGCGGGGAGCGCGGTCTCGGCGAGGTCGTGCCAGAGGGTGTGGGCGTGCCGGAAGTCCTCGGCGACGGGGGCGAGCGGCAGGCCGGTCAGGGGTGCCGCCTCGTCGAGGGCGTCGGCGAACAGGTCGCGCAGGTTGCCGCCGTCCATGCCGACCGGTTCCACGCCCTCCCACAGCGACAGCAGTGCCCCGGCCAGCCCGCGGCCGTCGGCGAAGACGTTCGGCCAGCCCTTGGCGGCCCGCCGGTCGGTGAGCATGCGCGACCACTTGCGCCACGCGGGCAGCGAGAAGGAGTCGGAGGTGGCGCTCAGGTGCTCGGCGCAGTCGCGCAGGCCCGCGAGCGCCGCCGCGGCGAGACGTCCGTGGTCGATCTCGGCGGGCCGCAGGACGTGCGTGATGTTCTTGTACGAGGACACCCGGGCGCGGGCGGCGTCCATGCGTTCCCGGGGGACGCGGATCGGGGCCTGCCCGCGGTCGTCCACGTAGACGCCGGTGTCGTCCCGGCGGTAGACGATCACCGGGTGCCCGCCGTACCCGTCGAGGTGCGCGGGCAGGTGCCAGTACCCCACGTGGTACCGGTCGGGCACCACGAGGCACGGGTGCCCGGCGTCCAGTTCGGCGGTGAGGCGGGCGGCGGCGCCCTTGGCCCCGGACGTGGTGTGGACGTCGAAGCCGACGCCGAGGCGGTCCAGGGTCTTGGCCGTCCAGCGGTCGGGGTACTGCCACTGGTTGCGGAAGCCGAGCACCAGGTGGCGGGCGCCGTCGTGCTTGAACTCCCACAGGATGTACCCGGCGCCGAGGCCACCCCCGGCGAGGAAGACCAGCGGCTCGCTGATCGCGACGCCCTGGTTGGCGAGCACGCCGGTGATGACCGCGCTGTTCGGGTGGCGCCCGCTGTGGAAGGTCCAGTTCCCGTCGGCGCGCCGCGCGGGACGGCCGGCGATGTGGCGCAGGGCGGCGGTGTAACTTTCACCCGTCTTGGCCATGCGTGCCCTGACGCGGGCCTTGAGTTGCTTCTTTCCGGTCATGGTGACTCCGCTCGCGGCCGTCGCCGACCCAGCCCACGCCTGCCGGTCGGCTCGCCGCGACGATGGTCGGCATGCCGGTGCAGCAGCGCTCCCGAGGCGCGTTCGTCCCCTTTGCCTCCGCGGACGGCGGGCCGCGTGGGTGCCCGCTGAAGGAGGTTCGGCGTGGGAGTCCGCCGCCGGAAAGTCTAGGGACGGGCGCGGCCTCGTGACAAGGAGCCGGGCGTCCGGCGGATCGGGCATCACACCCTTTCAACACCGAATGTGCTGAAATTTTCACATGAGGACAAAGGTCTATTCTCGTCTCGCCTGCAGCGATAAGGTTCGAGCACGAGAAGCCACGTGACCGGCCCTTCTGAGACCCGGTGATGGCTACCTACCATCCGGGGAAGTGGGAGCGCTCCCATCCCTCCCCCCGGACGGAGTATTCATGTCTCGCAGAAGGTCCCTGGTCGCCGCCATCGTGACCGCGGCCGCCACGGCCGTGGCAGGGGCGGCGATCTTCACCTCCGCCGCCCAGGCCGCCGACTCGGTGTTCTACGTCGACCCCAACACGGGCGCCGCCCGGTGGGTGGCCGCCAACCCCAACGACAGCAAGACCGCCGTGATCCGGGACCGGATCGCCGCCGTCCCGCAGGGCCGCTGGTTCGCCAGCTACAACCCGAGCGCCGTGCGCAGCCAGGTGGACTCCTACGTCGGCGCGGCCGCCGCGGCCGGCAAGATCCCGATCGTGGTCATCTACGAGATGCCGAACCGCGACTGCGGCGGCCCGAGCGCGGGCGGTGCCCCGGACCACGCGTCCTACCGCGCCTGGATCGACCAGGTGGCCCTCGGCCTCGGCGGCCGTCCCGCGACGATCATCCTGGAGCCTGACGCTCTGGCGATCATGACCAACTGCATGAACGCCTCCGAGCAGAACGAGGTCAAGGCCTCGATGGCGTACGCCGGCAAGAAGTTCCGGGCCACGTCGTCCCAGGTCAAGGTGTACTACGACATCGGCAACGAAGCGTGGCTCAACGCCGGTGAGGCCGCGAACCGTCTCAACGGCGCGGACATCGCCAACAGCGCCGACGGCATCGCTTTGAACGTCTCGAACTACCGCACCACCTCCGCCAGCGTGTCGTACGCCAAGAGCATCATCTCCGCGACCGGCGTCTCCCGGCTGAAGGCCGTCATCGACACCAGCCGCAACGGCAACGGCCCCCAGGGCAGCGAGTGGTGCGACCCGCCCGGCCGCGCCACCGGTATCTGGAGCACCAACCAGACCGGCGACTCCGCGATCGACGCCTTCCTCTGGGTGAAGCCCCCGGGTGAGGCCGACGGCTGCATCGCCGCCGCCGGGCAGTTCGTGCCGCAGCGGGCCTACGACCTGGCCATGGCCGCGCCGTCGCCCACCGTCACCCCGACGCGCACGCCGACCGTGACGCCCACTGTGACACCGACCGTGACACCGACCGTGACGCCCACCCCGACCGGGGGCGTCGGCTGCTCCGCCGCCTTCCGGATGACCAACTACTGGTCGGGCGGCTTCCAGGCCGAGGTCACGGTGCGCAACGGCAGCCAGGCCATCCGCGGCTGGCGGGTGCAGTGGACGTTCCCGAGCGGCCAGACCATCACGCAGGTCTGGAACGGCACCAACACCGGCAGCGGCAGCAACGTCTCCGTCACCAACGCGAGCTACAACGGCAACCTCGGCGCCAACGCCACGACCACGTTCGGGTTCCTCGCCAACGGCAACGGCCAGAACGCGACGCCGGCCACGATCACCTGCACCGGCACCACCTGATCCCGTCCCTCACGTCCCGGGCCCTCGCGCACCGCGCGGGGGCCCGGCCCATGCGCAGCGATTCGACGGCAAAGCGGCCCCCATGGACCGGTAAGACACCGACCTGGTTTTGGCGTGGGGATGGGCCTGCGATTGCAGCCGCACCAAATTGGCGGATACCGTCAAATGGTACGTGACCTGCTCTTTTGCCATCGGAGGGAGTCGCCTTGAGGGGCCGGCGGGTGTCGCTTCTTCCGGATTCCATACGGACGCGCACCACTGTCGCCGTGGCCGCGTTGTCGTTGCTCTTCCTCTCCGTGATCGGCGCCAGTCTCGACTTCCTGGCGCTCGACCGCGGCGAGGCCGCCGTCTTCCAGGAGGCGCAGCGCGCCGCCACCAACTGGCTCGGCACCTTCCAGCCGGGCAGCACCCCGCCGCCCACCGCGGAGGGCCGCATCAACCTGCTGCAGCTCGTCGACTCCCAGGGCCACGTCGAGCTCGCCACCCCGGCGGCGGCCGGGCGCCCGCGGCTGGCCACCGTGCAGCCGCCTGTGGACAACCGAGTCGAGGACCGCGTCGTGTGCCCCCGGCACGGCCCGTGCCTCATGATCGCCGCCATCCGCGTGCCGCCGCTGGAGACCCGTGAGATCTGGCACGGCGACCCCCACTTCATCTACGCCGGGATGGTCCAGCCGCCCCTGCTGGCCTCGCACCTGCTGGAGTCGCTCACCGCCGCCGGGGTGCTGCTGCTCACCGCCCTGATCGCCTGGGGGAACTGGTGGGTGGGCGGGCGCACGCTGCGCACCGTGGAGGGCATCCGCTCGACGATGGCCGAGATCACGGTGAGCGACCTCAGCATGCGGGTGCCCCAGCCCCCCGGCCGCAGCGAGTTCGCCCATCTCGCCTGCACCGCCAACCAGACCCTCGACCGGTTGGAGGAAGCGGTGAAGCAGCAGCGCCGGTTCGCCTCCACCACCTCGCACGAGCTGCGGACCCCGTTGACGGGCCTGCGCACCAGCTTGGAGGAGGCAATGCTCTACCCCCGTGAGGTCGACCCCCGTCAGACCATCAGGGACGCCCTGTCGGTGACGCAGCGGCTGGAGATGATCGTCGACGACCTGCTGGTGCTGGCCCGGCTGCGGGCCGGCGACCCGGCGGCGCACGAGCCGCTGGACCTCGGTGCGCTGGTCAGGGACGAGGCGGCGGCGCAGACCGGGGGCCTGCCGGTGGAGGCCCACGTCACCCGCGACCTGGTGGTGCGGGGCAGCAGGATCCAACTGATCCGCGTCGTCGGCAACCTGCTGGCCAACGCCCGTCGGCACGCCGAGAGCCTGATCGAGGTGACCGCCGAGCGCGTGGACGGGTACGCCGTGGTCACGGTGACCGACGACGGCGCGGGCATCGCGCCGGCCGACCGGGAACGGGTCTTCGAGCGCTTCGTCCGCCTGGACGAGGGACGGCGCCGCGAGCCGGGCGGCAGCGGGCTCGGCCTCGCCATCTCCCGCGACATCGCCCACGCCCACGACGGGACGCTGCGGATCGAGGACTCCCCGCGCGGCGCCCGGTTCGTGCTGCGGCTGCCGCTGATGGATCCCCCGCCCGGCCGGCCGCTCTCCCCGGGCGTCCCCGCGTGGCGGGCCTGAGATGGGCGAGGACGTGTTCGGCGAGCAGGACGTGACGGACGAGCTGATCTCCGCGTTCAACGCGCGGGACTTCGAGCGGGCCGCGAGCTTCTTCGCCCCGCGGGCGAGCTACGTGTGCCCCGGCGGCGTCGCCGAGGGCCGCGCGGAGATCGCCTCCTTCCTCGCGCTGTACCCCGTGGGACTGCCCGACATCATGGTGACCCCGCACGCCAAGACCACCTGCGGCGACCTGGTCGTCCTGGAGTGGACCGTCACCAGCACCCACACCGGCCCGTTCCTCCTCCCCACCGGCGACCACGTCCCCCCGACGGGCCGCCGCGTCGCCGTCCGCGGCTGCGACATCCGCACCATGGAGAACGGCCTGATCAGCAGCCAGCGCGTCTACTACGACCAGCTGGAGATGCTCACCCAGCTCGGCGTGTCCCTGCCCGTCCCGGAGGACCCCGCTACGGCGCCGGCCGAACGGCGACGGTGACCGAACCGCCCTCCAGGGCGCCGAGCCCCGTGAAGGTGAACCTCCCGCCCGCGACCGTCACCCCGGCCGGCGGCTCCCCCGCGACCCCGGCCACCGGGCGGTCCCAGGTCACGGTCAGTTCGGCCAGGTCGCGCCGCGGGTCCGCCACGGTCACGGTCGCCGTTCCCTCGCCGCTCTCCCGCACCAGGACGGCGCAGGGACCGGAGGCGGTGAGGGCTCCCGCCGTCCCGGCGTTCCAGAAGTTGACCGCGGTGATCCCGAGGGACGGCACGTGGACGGCTTGCGCTCGGGAGGTGTTGGCGAGCACACGCATCCACCCGGAGTCGGCGGCGCGGGCCCGGGTGTCCTCCAGGCTCGCGCCGGGCAGGAGCACGTAGACGTAGCCGGCGCCGCTCGGATCCTCGCCGTGGTCGAGCAGGCAGGTCACGTAGTGGCGGGTCACCCCGCCGCCGGTGCGCGGCTCGCGCAGCGTGCGCAGCGGTGGGCGTCCCGGCAGGACATAACCGCCGTGCCCCTCGACGTGTGCCCAGCCCTCGCCCACGGTGAGCGCGGCGGCGGTGCGGCGGTTGTCCACGACGGTCTCGACGCGGGTCCCGTCCCGCGAGGTGATGCCGGCGCCGAGGCAGATCACGGCGTCGTCGAGGAACACCCAGGACTTGAACGCCTCCAGCGTGCTCTCCAGGCCGTACAGGTGCTGGCCGGCCGTCGCGTACACGCCGTCGGTGGCGCCGCCCACCCAGCGGGCGGGTGGGCAGGTGTCACCCCAGGCCGCGCCGGCGCCGTCGGGCAGCCGCCGGGTGGAGACGGTGGTGCCGGGCAGGCGGTAGGGGTCGGCGGTGGTCCAGAAGGAGTCGGAGTACTGGTCGCCGTGGCCGGCGGCCCACCAGTAGAGCATGCCCGAGCCGGTGTGCCAGCCGCGCAGGTTCTCGCCGTTGCCGTGCTCGTAGTGGCCGACCCGGTCGGACGCCATGCTCAGCGCCGCGCACCAGCCCGGGCGGCGGTGCACGGCGCGGGCACTCATCGGGAACAGCCGGTGCCCGGCGGGCTCGGCCGCGGCGGGGATCGTCCTGTCGGCCAGGATCGCGGCGAGGCGCGCGTGGAAGGCCAGGTCGTCGCGCTCGGCGGCCCGGAGCATCGGCCGGACGGTGTCCCGCGCCGCCCACCCCTTGACCATGGCCTGCCAGCGGGCCCGCTCGGCGGGGGAGGCCGCGTCGCCGAGCAGCAGGATCGCGGCGGCGATCTGCCGTCCCCTGCGGTGGTCGCCGTACGGCTCCCTGGCCACGCCGCGCCCGCGCACCAGGTCCATGCAGAAGCCGTCGTGCACGAACGGCGCGAACGACCGCTCCACCATGGCGAGCACCCGCTGGTCGGCGATCTCCCACGGCGAACCGCGCAGCACCGCGAACAGCGTCGCGACGCCCGACAGCAGCGACGCGCCGTAGGCGCCCTGGTAGGGGATGGTCGTGTGCTGGATGAAGGACCCGTCCCGGTAGAACCCGTCGCCCTCGCTGGTGACGGGGAACACCGGGGCGAGCGCCGCGACGGCCAGCGCCGCCTTGCCGTGGTCGTCGCCGAGCATGGCGCGCAGCAGCGTCACGAGACACAGGTCCACCCGGTTGGCGGCGGTGCTGGTGCCGCTGTAGGAGGAGAGGCGGCGTTCCGGGACGAAGTGATCCACCGCGTCCCGCAGCTCCGCGGCGGGCCCGGCGGCGAGGTGCGGCCCGATGAGCAGCGCCGCGTCAAGCAGCTTCCTCGGCACCCCTATCTGCCAGTGCCACCAGTTCCCCTCCTGCTCGGCGCCGGCGCGGTACACCCGCCGCCGGTAATGGTCGACGCCCGCCGCCACCGCCGCCCCGAGCCCCGCGTCCCCGGTCAGCCCCGTCCCCGGCAGCACGTACGCCCGCGCCATGACCAGCAGCCGCGCCGGGGCGGCGACGAACGCGGGGGAGCCGAGATCGGGCCACAACGCCGCGCCGTCCGGCACCATGGTGTCCCGGTACGAGGCGGCCCGCCGCCCGAGGTCCGCCAGCCGCCGCCGGTACGGCTCGGCCGCGGCGTCGAACGGCGCTCCCGCGGTGACCTCCCGCCAGCGCCGCCGCAGCCGGACGAAGGAGTCGTCCGGCGTGTGCGCCGCCTCCGCCGGCACCACCGCCCCGAGCGCGCCCGCCGCCGCCACCACGCCGGCCCGCAGGAACCACCGCCGGGGACGTGCCTGTTCCGTCACCGGTCCACGGTAGGAGATCAGCCGTGGCGGAGCACCGCGATCCCGTACCGCTTGCCCTGGTCGATGCCGCGTTCACGATGAACAGACCTGTCTGCTCATATCGAGTTCCTTATCGGATCGAGCAGGTGAATCCATAGTTCACGGGCTTCACCTCGTTTGACACCAGCAGATCATCACCTTACGGTACTGAGACGTACTAGACAGATCGGTCTATAGGAGTCGCGGTCATGACCACCACAGCGCCCGGCGTCGTCACGAGTGCCGGATCGAGGGCGGCGCACCGCAAGCCGCCGGGGTCCACCGCTCCCTTGCTGTTGCTGGCGTCGGTCACGGTGTCGCTGCTGGCGGCGTCCAGCGCGCCGACGCCGTTGTACGCGGTGTACCAGGCGGCGTGGGGATTCACGCCGATCACCACCACCGTGGTGTTCGGGGTGTACGCCGTGGCGGTGTTGTCGGCGTTGCTGGTGTTCGGGCGGGTGTCCGACCACGTCGGGCGGCGGCCGGTGCTGCTGGGGGCGCTCGCGGTGCAGGCCGTGGCGATGATCGTGTTCACCACCGCGGACGGGGTCACGGCGCTGCTGGTCGCCCGGGTGGTGCAGGGGCTGTCCACCGGGGCCGCCATGGGCGCGATCGGGGCGGGCATGCTGGACGTGGACCGGGCCCGCGGCACGATCACCAACGCGGTGGCGCCGGGCATCGGCACCGCGACCGGGGCGCTGGCCTCGGCGCTGCTCGTGCAGTACGCGCCCGCGCCGACCCACCTGGTGTACCTCGTCCTGCTCGCGGTGTTCGCCCTCCAGGCGGTGGGCGTGCTGCTGCTGCGCGAGACGGCTTCACGTGAAGCGGGCGCGCTCGCCAGCCTGAAGCCGCAGATCTCGCTGCCCCGCCAGGTGCGCGGCCCCGTGCTGATCGCCGCACCGGTGTTGTTCGCCGTGTGGTCCCTGGCCGGCTTCTACGGCTCGCTCGGGCCCGCGCTCACCGGCACGATGATCCACTCCCACCCGGCGGTGTACGGCGCGCTCGGCCTGTTCGTGCTCGCCGGCGTCGCGGCGCTCGCCGTGCTGCTGCTGCGGAACGCGCCGACCCGGGCCGTGCTGTACGCCGGCATCGTCACCCTGATCGTGGGCGTGGGGGTCACGCTCGTCTCCATCCAGGTGGGCTCGCCGGTCGGCTTCTTCGCGGGCAGCGCGATCTCGGGCGTCGGCTTCGGCAGCGGCTTCCAGGGCGGGATCCGGCTGGTGATGCCGCTGGCCCGCACCCACGAGCGCGCCGGGGTGCTCTCCCTGCTGTACGTCGTGTCCTACCTCGGCATGGGCCTGCCCGCGGTGGTGGCCGGGGTGCTGGTCGTGCACGCCGGCGGGCTGCTCGGCACGGCCCGCGAGTACGGGGCCGCGGTCATCGTGCTCGCCGCCGCGGCGCTGCTCGGCCTGCTGTCCACCCGCCGCGCGACCGGACCGGCGCCCGCGCCCGCCGGCTCCTGACGTAGCGTTCGTAAAGCAGAACCTCGTTCGTGAGAAAGGAATCCGGTCATGACCCGTCAGGTGCTGATCCCGGGCCCCGATCACCCCATCACCGTCGAGCCCGGCAAGACCCGCGTCGTCGCCCGCGTCGGTGACACGGTCGTCGCCGACACGACGTCCGCGCTGGTGCTGCGCGAGTCGACCTACCCCCCCGTCCAGTACATCCCGCTGGAGGACGTGGACCCGGACCTGCTGCGTCCGAGCGACACGCAGACCTACTGCCCGTACAAGGGCGAGGCGTCCTACTACCACCTGGCCGTCGGCGGCCGGGAGCTCACCGACGCCGTGTGGACGTACCGCACGCCGTACGACGCGGTGAGCGAGATCGCCGGTCACGTCGCGTTCTACCCCGACCGGGTGAGCGTGACGGAAGAATAGTGTGAACAGATCTGCCTGAAGGAGCCGAGCCATGCCAAGGACCGCCGTCAAGCCTTCGGCACGCGAGCGCATCCTGGCCGCCGCCAATGAGCTCTTCTACCGCGAGGGTGTGCAGACCGTCGGCATCGACCGCATCATCGAGCACGCGGGCGTCGCCAAGGCCTCCCTCTACAACACCTTCGGCAGCAAGGACGAGCTGGTCCGCGCGTACCTGGAGTCCCGCCACGCGAACGTCAGCGAGCGCGTGACCCGCGCGCTGACCCGCTTCCGCACCCCCCGCGAACGCCTGCTCGGCGTGTTCGACGCGCAGGGCGAGCTGTTCACCGAGCCCACCTACAACGGCTGCGCGTTCGTCACGGCGAGTGCGGAGGCCGCGCTCGGCAGTTCCGCGCGGCAGGCCGCCGAGAAGTACCGCGGGTGGGTCCGCGGCCTGTTCACCAGGCTCGCCGAGGAGGCGGGGGCGGCGGACCCGGACGACCTCGCCCGCCGCCTCCACCTCCTTTACGACGGCGCGAGCCTGTCGGCCCGCATGGACCGCGACCCGTCCGCCTCGACCACGGCCCGCGCCGCCGCGGCGGTGCTGCTGGACGAGGCCCTCAGGCGCCCGCCGTCGTCTGGATCGACTTGATCTCCAGGAACTCCTCGAGGCCCTGGCGGCCGAACTCGCGGCCGTTGCCCGACTGCTTGTAGCCGCCGAACGGCGCCAGCGGGTTCCAGTGGCCGCCGTTGACGTCCACCTGGCCGGTGCGCATCCGCCGGGCGATGCCGAGGGCCCGCTCCTCGCTGCCGAACACGGCGCCGGTGAGGCCGTACATGGTGCCGTTCGCGATCTCCACGGCCTCGTCGTCGCCGGTGTACGGGATGATCGTCAGCACCGGCCCGAAGATCTCCTCCTGGGCGATCACGGAGTCGGGCGCGACACCGGTGAAGATCGTGGGCCGCACGTACGCGCCCCTGGTGAGGCCCTCGGGGCGGCCGGGCCCGCCGTACGCCACGGTGGCGCCGTCCGCGACGCCCCGCCGGATGTAGCCGTCCACCCTCTGCCGGTGCTCCTCCGAGGCCATCGGGCCGACGCGGATCGCCTCGTCGGACGGGTCGCCGACGGTGTACGCGGCGGCGGCCGCCACGGCCATCTCGGCGATCTCGTCGTGCCGGGAGGCGGGGACGAGCATGCGCGGCCACCCTCCGCACACCTGGCCGCCGTTGGTGAAGGCGAAGGCCACCCCGGCCTCGACGGCCTGGGAGAGGTCAGCGTCGTCGAGGATCACGTTGGCGGACTTGCCGCCGAGCTCCAGCGCGACCCGCTTGACGGTGCCCGCCGCGACGGCCCCGATCCGCCGTCCCGCCCGGGTGGAGCCGGTGAACGACACCATGTCGACGCCGGGATGCGCCGTGATCGCCTCGCCCACCACAGGGCCCGTGCCGTACACGACGTTGAACACGCCCGGGGGCAGGCCCGCCTCGGCGGTGATCTCGGCGAGGATGCCCGCCGTCAGCGGGGCGATCTCCGACGGCTTGAGCACGACGGTGTCGCCCGCCAGCAGCGCGGGCGCCACCTTCGAGACGATCTGCTGCAGGGGGAAGTTCCACGGCGTGATGGCGCCGACGACGCCGATCGGCTCCCGCACGACCAGGGAGTGGCCGACCCGCTCGGTCCAGGCGAAGTCGTCCGCGAGCCCGGCGAAGGCCTCGGCCACCAGGACGGGGAAGTTCGCCTGAGCCATGCGGGAGAGGGAGATGGGGGCGCCCATCTCACGGGTGATCGTGGTGGCGATCTCCTCGGCGCGGCTCCGCAGCCCCTCGGCGACACGCCGGACCGTCGCGGCACGGCCGGCCGGGGCGGTGGCGGCCCAGCCGGGGAAGGCCGCCGTCGCCGCGGCCACGGCGGCGTCGACCTCCTTGGCGGTGCCCGCGGGCACCTGGGCCACGACCTCGTCGGTGGCGGGGTCGATCACGTCGATCACGCCGGTGGACCCTGTGATGGCTTCGCCGCCGATCCAGTGGACCGGGGCGTCAAGTGCTGTCTTGCTCATGGAATCGACTGTGGCGGCAGGGCGCGGCGGGAGGAATGTCGCGCGTCGCCAGGGGTCGCCGATCCAGGGACCGGGAGGGCATGGCTATGGGGAGCGGGGGCGGGAAGCATCCGTGACCAGGCATTTGTTGGGAGAGGCGAGAGGGGGACACGTGGACAGGGCACGGCTCGCCGACTTCCTGCGCAGCCGCCGCGAGGCGCTGCGGCCCGAGGACGTCGGCCTGCCCGGCGGCGGGCGGCGGCGCACCGCCGGGCTGCGCCGTGAGGAGGTGGCCGTCCTGTCGGACATGTCCGTCGATTACTACAGCCGGCTGGAGCAGCGGCGCGGCCCCCACCCGTCCGAGCAGATGCTCGCCGCCCTCGCCCGCGGCCTGCGCCTCTCCATGGAGGAGCGCGACCACCTGTTCCGCCTGGCGGGACACGCCGTCCCCGGCCGGGTCGCGCGCGGCGACCACATCAACCCCGGCATGATGCGCATCCTCGACGGCCTGGAGGACGCCGCGGCCCAGGTGGTGAACCACCTCGGGGAGACGTTGCGGCAGACCCGCCTGTCGAAGGCGCTGATCGGCGACCAGAGGGTGTACACCGGGCTCGCCCGCAGCGCGCACTACCGCTGGTTCACCGACCCCGCCGCACGGGCCCTCCACCTCGAGGAGGACCACCCCGCGCACAGCCGCCTGGTCGCGGCGAACCTGCACCACGTGTACACCCGCGACCCCGGTGACCGCCGCGCGGCGGCGATCGTCGAGGCCCTGCTCGCCGCCAGCCCCGAGTTCGCCGCCCTGTGGCGCGACCACCCCGTCGCCGGGCCGTACTGCCCGCCCGAACGTGTGCGGCACCCGCAGGTCGGGGTGCTGGAGCTGCACTGCCAGATCCTGGTGGACCCCGACCAGTCCCAGCTACTCGTGGTCCACACCGCGTCGCCGGGCACCGAGAGCCACGAGAAGCTCCGGCTGCTTTCCGTCATCGGCGCGGACCACCGCTGAGAAAAACGGTTGCCCGTTGCTGGGAGCATGAACGGCATGGACCGCCAGTCGCTCAGTGCCATCGCCCACCACGATCACCCGATCGCCGCCCCCGTCTTCCCGGAGAACCTCGACCGGCTGCTGCGCCGCGCGGCGCTGCCCGAAGGCGCCCGCGTCCTCGACCTCGGCTGCGGCGAGGCCGAGTGGTCGCTGCGTGCGCTGGAGCTGTACCCCACGGCCGTCGCGGACGGCGTGGACGTCTCCGCCGAGGCCATCGCGTCCGCCGGGCGGGCGGCGGGTGCCCGTGACCTGTACCACCGGCTCGGCCTGCACCACACCCCGGCCGAGAAGTTCACCGCCGCCGAGCCGTACGACCTGGTGCTCTGCGTCGGCGCCACCCACGCCTTCGGCGGGCTGGCCAAGACCATGGAGGCCGTCGCCGGCTTCCTGCGCCCCGGCGGGCTCGCCGTGGTCGGCGAGGCCTTCTGGGAACGCCCGCCCGGCGCCGAGCTCGTCGAGACCATCGGCGACTACCCGGACCTGCCCGCCACCGTGGAGACCGTCGAGGACCTCGGCTGGCTGACCGTCTACGCCCACACGAGCACCCTCGCCGAGTGGGACGACTACGAGTGGTCCTGGACCGGCACCCTCGCCCGGTGGGGCGCGGACAACCCGGGGCCGGACGGCGACCAGGCGCTGGCCGCCGCCAAGGAACACCGCGACCTGTGGCTCACCGGGTACCGGGGACAGCTCGGCTTCGTCACCCTGTTGCTGCGGCGGCGGTGATCCCGCCGAAGATCTAACCGTCCTTGGGTTAACCGCGCCGCCGTCCGCGGCATCACGCGGCTATGGCCGTGACCCGGGACTGGAACCGGCGGCGGGCGGCGAAACGGGAACGGCTGGCGGCGGTCCGGCCGTACACCGAGGGCGGCGTGCTGGACGCCGCCCGGACGCGTGACGCCCTCCAGGCGCTGCTGCGGCCGGGCGACCGGGTCGCGCTGGAGGGCGACAACCAGAAGCAGGCGGACTTCCTCGCCGAGGCGCTCGCGAGCTGCGACCCGGACGTGGTGCACGACCTGCACCTGCTGATCTCGTCGATCAGCCTGCGCGAGCACCTGGACGTGTTCGAGCGCGGCGTGGCCCGCCGCCTGGACTTCTCCTACGCGGGCCCGCAGAGCGTCCGCATGGCGCAGTTGCTCGCCGACGGCCGGGTGGAGGTCGGGGCGATCCACACCTACGTCGAGCTGTACGCCCGGATGTTCGTCGACCTCACCCCGGACGTCGCGCTGCTCTGCGCGGAGCGGGCCGACCACGCGGGCAACCTTTACACCGGCCCCGCCACCGAGGACACGCCGACCATCGCCGAGGCGGCGGCGTTCCGCGAAGGCGTCGTCGTGGTCCAGGTGAACGCGCTGGTGGACGAGCTGCCCCGGGTGGACATCCCGGGCGACTGGGTCGATCTCATCGTGGTGAGCCCCCGGCCGTTCGCGCTGGAGCCGCTGTTCACCCGCGACCCGCGCGCCATCGGCCAGGTCGACGTCCTGATGGCCATGCTGGCGCTACGCGGGGTGTACGAACGGCACGGGGTGGCGACGCTCAACCACGGGATCGGCTACGACACCGCGGCGATCGAGCTCATCCTGCCCACCTACGGCGAGGAACTCGGCCTGCGCGGCCGGATCTGCCGGCACTGGACGCTGAACCCGCACCCGACGCTCATCCCCGCCATCGAGAGCGGCTGGGTGGAGTCGGTGCACTGCTTCGGCGGGGAGCCCGGCATGGAGCGCTACGTCTCCGCCCGCCCGGACGTGTTCTTCACCGGCCGCGACGGGTCGCTGCGGTCCAACCGGGTGCTCTGCCAGCTCGCCGGGCAGTACGCGGTGGACATGTTCATCGGGTCGTCGCTGCAGATCGACGCTTCGGGCAACTCCTCGACGGTCACCGAAGGACGCCTCACCGGCTTCGGCGGCGCGCCCAACATGGGACACGACCCGCACGGCCGCAGGCACCCCAGCCCGGCGTGGCTGAGCCTCCCGGCCGGGGAGCCCCCGGCGCGGCGCGGGCGCAAGCTGGTCGTGCAGATCACGGAGACGTTCCGTGCCGGCGGCACCCCGGCGTTCGTCGAGACCCTGGACGCGGTGCAGGTGGGCGAGGACACCGGGATGCCGATCCCGCCGGTCATGATCTACGGCGAGGACGTGAGCCACGTGGTGACCGAGGAGGGCGTGGCCTACCTGTACCTGGCCACGAGCCTCGCCGAACGGCGCGACGCGCTGGCCGCGGTCGCCGGCGCCACCCCGGTCGGGCGGACCGTGGACGAACGGCGGGTCGAGGCGCTGCGCCGCGACGGCCTGGTCGCGCTGCCCGAGGACCTCGGGGTGGACGTCCGGCGGGCCGGACGCGCCCTGCTCGCGGCCCGCAGCGTCGAGGACCTCGTCGCGTGGTCCGGCGGCCTGTACGACCCGCCCGGCCGCTTCAGGAGCTGGTGATGGTCGCCGGGGGGCCGGAGACGGTGGCGGGGCTCCTGCCTCCCGCCGCAGGCCCGCCGTCGCGCGCGGACCTGCTCGCCGGTCTCGCGGTGCGCGCCCTGCGGGAGGAGGCCCGCCTCGGGCCGAAGCCGGGCCTGGTCGACGGCCAGGACAACGGCGCGCACGACGACATGGACCTGCCGCTGCTCCTGGCGTCCGCCGAGGCGCTGCGCCCCGCCTTCCGTGCCCTCGCCTCGGCCCGGTCGCGCGCGGAGGTGGGCCGCATCGGGCGGGCCGGTGAGCGGGCGATGTTGCGGGCCACCGGCGGGGTGAACACCCACCGGGGGGCGTTGTGGGCGCTCGGGCTGCTGGTCGCCACCGCCTCGCGGTCCCGCGGCGAGCAGGAGGCCGCCCGCCGCGCGGGCCGGCTGGCCGCCCTGCCCGACCCCTGCCCTCCCGAGGGGCCGGTGTCCCACGGGGAACAGGTGTGGCGCCGGTACGGGGCACGCGGCGCCCGCGGGGAGGCCGCGAAGGGGTTCCCGCACGTCGTCGGGGTCGCCCTGCCGTGCCTGCGCCGGGCCAGGGCGGCGGGGCTGCCCGAGGAGACCGCACGGCTCGACGCGTTGCTGGCGGTGATGAGCCGGCTGCCCGACACCTGCGTGCTCCACCGCGGCGGCCTCGCCGGGCTGCGGGCCGTCCGGCTCGGCGCGGCACGGGTGCTGGCGGAAGGGGGCGCGGGCTGCGGGCCCCTCACCGAGTTCGGCGAGCTGCTGCGGGCACGGCGGCTGTCGCCGGGCGGCAGCGGGGACCTGCTCGCGGCGGCGTTGTTCCTCGATCT
Source organism: Sphaerisporangium sp. B11E5 (assembly GCF_039871875.1). Classification (NCBI taxonomy): domain Bacteria; kingdom Bacillati; phylum Actinomycetota; class Actinomycetes; order Streptosporangiales; family Streptosporangiaceae; genus Sphaerisporangium; species Sphaerisporangium sp. B11E5. Next base: position 29,991 of record NZ_JBDPMD010000013.1, read on the forward strand.
GGTGCCGTGGGAGGTGTCCGCGTGCGGACCATGAGCTTCGAGTTCCCCGGAGGCCCGGCACCCGCCCGGCGCGCCCACGTCGGGGTGGTCGGCTCGGGTGACCTGGAGGTGCTGATGACACCCGCGGCCGGAGCTGCCCGGGTACGGGTGCGGACCAGCGTCGACGGGTTCGACGAGGTGTGGCGGGTGGTGCTGGGGCGCTTCTTCGCCCGGCATCCGGTCGCCGCCGTGTTCGAGCTGAACGACGCCGGGGCGACCCCGGGTGTCGTGGCGCTGCGGCTGCGGCAGGCCGTCGAGGAGGGCCGGTCGTGACGGCCGCCGACTGGGCCGCCATGCTCACCCGGACCAGCTTCATCGAGCTGGACGCCCGTGCGCGGGCCGCCGGGCTGCTGGACGCCGGGACGGCGCGGGAGCTGTGCGGCCCCTTCGACCGCGTCGAGTCGCCGTGGCTGGAACCCCAGGGCCTGGTCCCGCAGGCCGACGACGGCGTGGTGGTGACGAAGGGGGAGCTCGGCGGCGGGCCCGCGGTCGTGATCGGCGTCGAGCAGGCCTTCCAGGGAGGCGGGATCGGTGAGGTCTCCGGCATGAAGATCACCGAGGCGCTGTCGCTGGCCGCCGAGGACAACCGGGCGGGCGTGCCGACGGCCGCGGTGCTGCTGCTGGAGACCGGGGGCGTGCGGCTGCAGGAGGCGAACCTCGGGCTGACGGCGGTGGCGGAGGTGTGCTCGGCCGTGCTGGAGCTGCGTGCCCTGCGGCCCGTCGTCGGGGTCGTCGCCGGGGCGCTCGGGTGTTTCGGCGGCATGAGCATCGCGGCCGGGCTGTGCACCTCGCTGATCATGACGAGGGAGGGGCGGCTGGGGCTCGACGGTCCCCAGGTGATCGAGTCCGAGGCCGGCGTCGAGGAGTTCGACGCCTCCGACCACGCGCTGATCTGGGCGATCAACGGCGGCGGCCAGCGCACCGCGACCGGGCTTGCGGACGTCCTGGTCCTCGACGACCTCGGCGCCGTCCGCACCGCCGTGATCGACGCCGTACGGCGAGGCGTGCCGGAGGTCCACCGGTCCGCGCGGCTCGGCGAGCTGCGCGCCCGGCTCGCGGCCGTCGACCCGGAGCGCCCCCCGGAGCCCGCGGACCTCGCGAGGGTGTGGGGCCACGACCGCCCGCCCGCCGGTGCCCGCGAGGACATGGCGGCCATGACCGGCCCACCCTCCGGTGGCCCCCGCGGGGGAGCGGGGAGCCGCGGGCTCGCCTGGACGCGTGCGCTCGCCGACGGCGACGTGCGCGCCGTGGTGCCGTCCGTGGTCATCGCGGACGTCGTGCTGGGCGGCGACACGGCCCGCCTCGTCGCCGTCGTCCCCGACCCCGCGAGCCCCTACCACCGGGCCCGGCGGGGCGAGGTGGGGCTGCGCGAAGGGCTCGCCCTCGCCGAGACGGTGACCGGCGTCCGCACCGAGGACGCGCACCTGCCCGAGGAACGGCGCCGGCCGGTCGTCGCCGTCGTGGACGTGCCCAGCCAGGCGTACGGCCGGGTCGAGGAACTGCTCGGCCTGCACCACGCGCTGGCCGCCGCCGTGGACGCCTACGCCACGGCACGCGCCGCCGGGCACCCCGTGATCACGCTCGTCGTGGGCACGGCGCTGTCGGGCGGGCTGCTCGCGCACGGCTACCAGGCCGGGCGGGTGCTCGCCCTCGACGACCCCGGGGTGACGATCCACGCCATGCACAAGGAGGCCGCGGCACGGGTGACCCTGCGCACCGTGGCCGAGCTGGACGAGCTGGCGCGGCGGGTGCCGCCGCTGTCGTACGACGTGGCCGGCTGGGCGGGGCTCGGGGTGTGCGACGGCCTGCTGGACGTCGAGGACGCCGGGCACCCGGGCGCCGGGGACGTCCGCACGGTGAAGGACGCGCTCACCGCCGCCGTCGCGGACGCCCGCCGCGGGCCCCGCGACCTGAGCCGCCGTCGCTCGGCACCCGCCCGTGCCGCCTCCCGCCGGGCCTGCGAGACCCTCGCGGGGCAGTGGCGATGACCGCCCGCCCGCACGACCTGCCGAGGTTCACCGGGAGCACCGCCCTCGGCTGGGCCGTCGTGACCGTCGGGCGGCAGTGGCGATGACGGCCCGCCCGCACGACCTGCCGCGGTTCACCGGGAGCACCGCGCTCGGCTGGGCCGTCGTGACCGTCGGGGAGCAGTGGCGATGACGGCCCGCCCGCACGACCTGCTGCGGTTCACCGGGTGCGCCGCTCTCGACGGGCCGGTCCCGGGCTGGGCCGCCACGATCCTCGCCACCTGCCCCTGGGCGGTGGTCCGGCGGGCGCCGCACCCTCCCGGTTTCGTGCCCGTGGGCGTGCGCGGCCCCGAGCGCCGGCAGCGGCACGCCGCCCTGGTCCCCGTGGACGCGATCACGAGCCTCGTCCCGCCCGAGGAGCTGACCGGGCGGCGCCCCCGCTACGCCCTGCTCGGGCTGATCCTCACCGCCGCCGCCCACGTGCTCGCCTTCGAACTGGACGGCGCCGCCTGGGGGCCCATCGGCGGCGTCGGATTCGAACTGGCCACCGGCCGGCCGGCCACCCACCCCGGCAGCGACCTCGACCTGCTGATCCGCTCCCCACACCGGCTGGACCGCGACCAGGCCGCCCGGCTGGTGGCGGCCTTCACCGCCCTGCCCGGCCGCGTCGACTGCCAGGTCGAGACCCCGTCCGGCGGCGTCGCCCTCACCGAATGGGCCCGCCCCCACGGTCCCGTCCTCACCCGCACCACCCACGGCCCCCGCCTGCTGGACGACCCATGGGCACCCGCGTAAGGGTCGCGTTCCTGTACCCCGGTCAGGGCGCCCAGCGTCCCGGGATGCTCCACGACCTGCCGCGCCACCCGGCCGTCGCCGGGACACTCGCCGAGGCCGAGCGTGTCCTGCCCGGCTCGTCGCGGCGGGACGGCGCGGAGGAGCTGGCGTCCACCGTCGGCGCCCAGGTCGCCCTCTGCGTCGCGGGGGTCGCCGCGACCAGGGCCCTGGCCGCCGAAGGCGCCACCCCTGACGTCGTGGCCGGCCACTCGGCGGGCGGCTTCCCCGCCGCCGTCGCCGCCGGCGTCCTGACCTTTCCCGAAGCGCTCCGGGCCGTGCACCACCGCGCCACGCTGATGCGCGACGCCCACCCCACCGGGTACGGCATGACCGCCGTCCTCGGCCCGACCGTCCCCCAGGTCCGCCGCCTGATCGCCGCCGTCTCCACCGCCGCCGACCCGCTGTACCTCGCCGTCGTCGACTCCGGCCACCAGACCGTCGTCACCGGCACCCTCGGCGCCCTGGCCCGCCTCACCCGGGCCGCCCCGGGCTACGGCGCCCACCGCGTCCAGCGCCTGCCGATCCCCGTGCCCTCGCACTGCCCCCTGCTCACCCCGGTCGCCACCGCCATGGCCACCCACCTGGCCTCCGTCCCCCACCGTCCTCTGACCACGCCGTTCATCGCCAACTCCACCGCCCGCGTCCTCACCACCCCGGGCGCCGTCCTGCACGACCTGGCCTGGGGTGTCGCCACCACCCTCCGGTGGCACGACGCGACGGCCCTCCTCGGTGAACTGGGCATCACGTTGTTCCTCCAGTCACCCCCCGGCCACGTCCTCACCCACCTGCTTCCCTCCTCCCGCACCGTCGCCCTGGCGGACACCCCACTCCGTGACGCGGCCCTGGCCGTACGCCGGGCCAGGGACGCTAACCCGTGGCACGGACGCGGACATCCCTGAGCACGCGCCGCACGAAGTCCTCGTCGCCCGCGGCGGCCAGGTAGAAGCCGTCGCGGCAGGTGCTCGCCACGATCGGATGGCGCGTGTCGAGCACGACCCGGGTCCTCGGCGGTCGTTCACAGCCGGGGATCGGGGCCACCACCAGCATGCGGGGGCTCAGCCCGCCGAGCCACAACTGCGGGCCCACGAGCACGCCGTCGCGGACCTCGCCGGGCCGGGACAGCCGCAGCGGGCCGCCTCCGGACAGGGTGAGGAAGCCGTCCGCGGTGACCGTGCCCCGGAGGTTGCCCGCCCATGCCTTGCGCTGCTCGAACGCCATGCCGGCCCGCTCGTCCTGCAGGGCGAGCCGCCAGTCGCCGAACGCGAAGAGCAGGACCGGCCCCGCGGTGCGCACCCCGGGCGGGCCGGGCCACAGCGTCACGTTGGGGGCCAGGTGCCGCAGCATGGGGCGTCCGGCGGCGGTCTCGGCCTCGCCGTACAGCGGGGCGGTGAGGGAGCGGAACTCGCCGTCCACGGTGCCGCCGACGGACGGCCGTACCCCCATCGAGGCCAGGTTCAGGCGGGCCGGGTACACGAGCTCCGCGCGGGCGCCGTGCGGGAACGTGACACGCGACGTCCTGAAGCCACCCGCGCCGTCCGCCTCAGGGTAGACGGCGTTGGGGGTCACACTGATCGCGTTCCGCACGGACTTCGGGGTGGCGACGGGGGCGGGACGACTCGTCTCCCTGCCGTTGAGCACGCCGATGAGCGACACCGCCACGAGGGCGGCGAGCCCTACCAGTCCCACCCAGCGGGGTCCGCCCGGCCCCTGCTCGATGACGTCGGCGTCGGCATGCTCGGCGGTCAATCGGGCCCACCTTCGTCGTACGGCACTCGCCACCAGTCCAGACCACCGGCCGCCGCCCGCGCAAGACCGCGCGCACCCGGGTGAGGCGGCGCACCGGAATGTGGGGCAGCGCACCGCCGCCGTTAACTTTCCTGACAGCCGGACGACCGTCTCCCCCATTTACCGTCGGCGAGGCTGCACTCCCTCCAAGGAGGTCTCGTCGATGGAACGTCGTCATTTCCTTCGTGCCTCGGTGCTCGGTGCGAGCACAGTGGCCTTCTCCGGCAGTCTCTGGCAGGGCGCCGCCCTCGCCGCCCCCGCCCAGAACGCCACCGGTCCTTACGGCGCGCTCCTCGCCGCCGACTCCAACGGAATCCAACTGCCGGCCGGCTTCACCAGCCAGGTGATCGCCCGCTCCGGCCGGACCGTCCCCGGCACCTCCTACACCTGGCACAACGCCCCCGACGGCGGCGCGTGCTTCGCCGACGGCACGGGCTGGATCTACGTCTCCAACTCCGAGATCAACCCGGGCGGCGGCGCCTCCGCCCTCCGGTTCAACTCCAGCGGCACCGTCACGTCGGCGTACCGCATCCTGTCCGGCACCCGCACCAACTGCGCGGGCGGGAAGACGCCGTGGAACACCTGGCTGTCCTGCGAGGAGGTCAGCCTGGGCTTGGTCTACGAGACCTATCCCTTCGGCGGCACCGCCGCCGTGCAACGCCCCGCCATGGGCCGCTTCAAGCACGAGGCCGCCGCCGCCGACCCGGTCCGCAAGGTGATCTACCTCACCGAGGACGAGAGCAACGGCCGTTTCTACCGCTTCATCCCCACCACGTGGGGCAACCTCTCCTCCGGCACCCTCCAGGTGCTCGTCGCGGGCTCGGGAACCTCAGGTTCCTTCAGCTGGGCGAACGTCCCCGACCCCGACGGCTCCCCCACCGCGACCCGCAGCCAGGTCTCCGGCTCCAAGTCCTTCAACGGCGGCGAGGGGTGCCACTACGCCAACGACACGGTCTGGTTCACCACCAAGGGCGACAACCGCGTCTGGCAACTGAACCTCAACAACAACACCTACGAACTCGCCTACGACGACAGCCTTGTCTCCCCCGGCACCGCCCCCCTGACCGGCGTCGACAACGTCACCGGTTCCGCCTCCGGCGACCTCTACGTCGCCGAGGACGGCGGCAACATGGAGATCTGCCTGATCACCCCCGACGACAAGATCTCTCCCTTCCTGAGAATCACCGGCCAGAGCTCCTCCGAGATCACCGGCCCCGCCTTCAACCCCGCCGGCAACCGCCTGTACTTCTCCTCCCAGCGCGGCACCTCGGGCTCCTCCTCGGGCGGCATCACGTACTGCGTCACCGGCCCCTTCCGCTGATCCCCGCCGCACGGCGAAGGCCCGTCACCGGCGACGGGCCTTCCCGCTCACAAAACCATTGGACAATCCAAATGTCGCACGACAATGGTGGAGGACATGCGACAGGAGGAAATCTGGGACGTCGAAGCCGCCCAAAACTATGACACCCCCGGCACCGGAATGTTCGCCCCCGAAGTCCTCGGCCCCGCCGTGGACCGCCTCGCCGAACTGGCCGCAGGCGGAAACGCACTGGAATTCGCCATCGGCACCGGCCGCGTGGCCATCCCGCTCGCCGGACGCGGAATTCCCGTCACCGGCATCGAACTGTCCCCCGCGATGATCGCCCAACTGAGAACAAAGGCCGACGAGCAAACGATCCCTGTGATTACCGGCGACATGGCCACCGCCACGGCCCCCGGCCGGTACACCCTGGTCTACCTGGTCTTCAACACCATCTCCAACCTGCTCGCCCAATCAGAACAGGTGGCCTGCTTCCGCAACGCGGCCCGCCACCTGACCCCCGGCGGCCGCTTCGTCATAGAACTCTGGGTCCCGGAACTTCGCAAACTCCCTCCCGGCGTACAAGCGTCTGTCTGGCGCTGCGACCCCGGCTACATAGGCCTCGACACCTACGACTTCCTCAACCAGCACGTCGTCTCCCACCACTTCAAGTTCGACGCCACCCAACAAGCCCGCTTGTTCCGCACCCCCCACCGCTACATCTGGCCCTCGGAACTCGACCTCATGGCCGAGCTGGCCGGCTTCGAACTGGAATCCAGGCACGCCGACTGGACCGGCTCCCCTTTCACCGCCGAATCGCGTTCCCACGTGTCCGTCTATCGCATTCCGACGGACCACTAGCGGCTCAGCCGCGCCGGGAGGCGTGAGGCGTCGGGGTGACCGGCGTCTAGTCGAGCCAGATCACGATGCCGGTGAGGCCGTTGAGTACCGCCGCGACCCCGGCCCGGACGGCGCGGGCGGCGCGCTCGGGGGTGAAGGTGGCGGGGTCGTACGCCGATGACATGCCGAGGCCCTCGCCGCGGAAGGAGGCGCCGGTCCAGTCGGCGGCGGTGACGTTGGCCGTGGGCTCGGCCAGTTCGGCGCCGACCACGAGGAACTGCTGGTCGAGGTGGCTGGGGGTGACGAGGGCCAAGGGGTCCACGAGGTCGTTGCCCGCGGTGATGACGAGGTCGGGCGCCAGGCCGATCGCTTCGCTGATGCGTTGGACGTACTGGTCCGGCGACGTGGCGGTGAGGGTCCTGAGGCGGACGTGCTCGGACTCGGCCCACTCGGTCACGGCACCCGCCAGTGTCCTGGTCTGGGCGTCCTTCCCCGCGGTGAGCAGCACCACGCGGTAACCCTCCGACGGGCGGACGCCGTCCCAGGAGCGGGGGCGCGGCGTGATCGTCGCCTCGGGGGCGGGCGGTGCGGCGGGGTCGGAGAAGCCCGCGCCGAGGGTGCCGACGGCGCTCGGCTCGGCGTGCGGCTCCGACCAGTCGTCGCCTGAGCAGCCGCCGGCCAGCACGGCGGCCGCGACCGCCGCCAGCACGGCGGGCAGAAGCCGTGAGCGCATAGGGATCGTCCTTCGGGGTGTGCGTGAAGTGCGCCTACTTCCTACCGCATCGCCGGTGGTCATCGACGCGACGGCCGTCTTCGCCGGGTGCGCTTCTTCGCCGCTTAACAGGCGAGCCACTGTTCGTTCATCTGGGCCGAGCAGATTTGTCCGCCGACCGAACAGGAGCTATATGTCCCGCTTTGTCCGCTACGGTGCGGCGGTCGCAGCCGTGGCCGCGGCCGTTCTGCTCAGCGCCGCGCCCAGCCTGGCCCACGGCTTCACCTCGACCGTGTACGTCGGCCTCACCTCGCCCGGGACCGGACACGTCCGCACCGAGCTCGGGCTGGAGTACGACCTGCTGGTCGTCTCCGCCGCCGACGCCGAGAAGGACGACCCGCTGTTCCGGGCGGGTACCGCGGCGTTCGAGGCCGGTGACTCGGCGGCGCAGGCCGCGGCACTCGGCGCCCACGCCGGCTCGGTGGTCGCGTACGTGACCGACCGCTTCGGCGTCACGGCCGGGGGCGAGCCCTGCACCCCGGCCCGGGCCGGCGGCTTCACGATCGAGCGGCGGGAGGACGTCCCGTACGCGCGGTTCGCCCTCGACTACCGGTGCCCGGAGGCCGACGCGCACGAGGTGCGCAGCGGGTTGTTCCCCGACGCCGAGCGCTATGTGCGCGACACCAAGACGGTGGTCACCTACGACCTCGACTTGACGTCAGGAAGCGCCGCCCTCGACGCCGGGCATCCGTCGTTCTCCACGCGGCAGTCGTGGGCCGAGCGGTTCTGGGAGTTCTTCCGGCTCGGCGCCGAGCACCTGCTCACCGGGCTCGACCACATCCTGTTCCTGCTGGCGCTCATCGCGGGGTCACGCCGCCTGCGCGAGATCGTGCTGGCGGCGACGACCTTCACGCTGGCGCACTCGGTCACCTTCGTCCTCGCCGCCCTCGGCCTCGTGCGGGCGCCCGCGTCGTTCGTGGAGCCGGTCATCGCCCTCTCGATCGCGGTCGTCGCGGGCTGGCACCTGTGGCGGATCTGGCGGCGCCGGTCGCACGCCACGGATCTCGAGGACGCCGGCCGCCGGCACCTCGGCCTGGATCGCGCGGGCTGGACGCGGCTCGCGGTGGTGTTCTGCTTCGGCCTCGTGCACGGCCTCGGCTTCGCCGCGGCGCTCGGGATCGACCAGGCCTGGTCGTGGACGCTCCTGTGGTCGCTGCTCGTCTTCAACGTGGGCATCGAGGCCGTCCAGCTCGCCGTCATCCTGGCCGTCTTCCCGCTGCTCGCCGTGCTGCGCCACCGCCGTCCCGTCCCGGGGTTGTGGGCGACGGGAGCGCTCGCCGCGGGTGTGGCCGTGATGGGCCTGGTGTGGTTCGCGCAGCGGATTCCCGGCCTTTGAGACGCCTCACAACTTCCGGCAGGCGCCATGGCACGCCCGCCACGAGTTCATCTGCAGGACACGAACCTCCGAAACCGTTGCAAAGCTCATTTTTCCCTCAAATGGACGGAAACGTAATGAAGTTCGATATTCGCCCACAGAACGCCGGAGGGCTCCGGCGGCGGGTGGCTGTGGGCGCCACGGCGGCGGTCATGGGGATCTCCGCGGTGGTGGGCAGCAGCCTGATGACGGCGGTCCACGCCGACGCCGGCACGACGGCCACCGGCATCATCCTCGGTGTGGGGGCCACCGAGGCGCAGCGCGTGGTGTCCTGGTACTCCTCGGCCGACACCGCGCAGGTAGTCCAGGTCGCGCCGACGTCCAAGCTCTCCCACGGGCAGTTCGGCAAGCACACCGTCACGTACCCGGCCACCAAGGCCGCGAACACCGTCAACGGCGGCTACAACGCGCACGTCACCCTCGACGGGCTGAAGAAGAACACCTCGTACTCCTACCGCGTCGGCACCGAGGGCGCCTGGTCCCCGACCTACACCTTCAGGACGCAGGACTTCAAGGGCGACTTCGACTTCCTGTTCTTCGGCGACCCGCAGATCGGCTCGTCGGGCGACACCGCCAAGGACGGCGCCGGGTGGCAGGACACGCTGGACGTCGCCCTCGCCGCCAACCCGAAGGCCGAACTGCTGGTCTCCGGCGGCGACCAGGTCGAGAGCGCCAACAACGAGCCGCAGTGGAACGCGTTCCTCGCGCCCGACAAGCTGCGCCAGTACCCGTGGGCCGCCACCATCGGCAACCACGACGTGGGCGGCAAGTCGTACGAGCAGCACTTCTGGACGCCGAACACCGACCGTTCCGCGCCGTACTACAACGGCGACGCGGCCACCCGGTCCGGCGGCGACTACTGGTACGTCTACAAGGACGTGCTGTTCATCGACATCAACAGCAACGCCTACGCCGCCGGCGCCGACGCCGCGCACATCGGCTACATCACCGATGTCGTGAAGGAGCACGGGGACGACGCCAAGTACACCGTCCTCGTGTACCACCACTCGATCTACTCGCCGGCCAGCCACGCGAACGACAACGACGCCAAGCTGCGCCGCCAGGACTTCCCGACCGCCTTCTCGAACCTCGGCGTCGACCTGGTCCTGCAGGGGCACGACCACAGCTACTCCCGCAGCTACGTGATCAAGAACGGCCAGAAGGCGAACAAGGACGAGCAGCCCGGCGCCGCCCAGGTGGCGCAGGGTCCGGGTGGCGTCATCTACGTGACGGCGAACTCCGCGTCGGGTTCGAAGTACTACGACATCACCGCTCCGGACACCACCAAGGACCCGAACTACGGTCCCGACCCGCTGAACCCCAAGAGCCACTGGGCCAACTCGGTCGAGAACCAGGAGCACGTCCGCACCTACGTCAAGATCCAGGTGCGGGGCGACAAGCTCGTCGTGGAGAACCTCCGCAGCGGCACCTGCGCCGCCCCCAACGCCGCGGTGGAACTGGGCCAGGAGTCCTGGTGCGGTCCGGACAGCGGCGCCGGCCCGGCTCAGCCGGTCGGCTCCACGGTCGACAAGGTGGTGATCCGTCCCTACGACGACAAGCACCACGGTCACGGCAAGGGTGACGACCGCGTCCCGGCCGAGTCCGCGTCCTGGCTGCGATAGACGAGCGCCGGGGACGCCGACCAGGCCCCGTCCTCCCTGGTGGGGTGGGCACCGCCCCGGTGCCCACCCCGCCGCACGTTCCGTCACCTCAGAGGATCACCAGATGCGCCCGACCAGATCACGTACGACCACAGCCGCCGCGGCCACCGTCGTGGCGCTGCTCGCCGCGCTCGGCTTCCTCGCGGCCGGGGCCGGTCCCGCCGCGGCGGACGGCGAGCCCTCCTGGGAGGTCACGACGTCCTCCAACGACTTCGGGTCCGGCCGGCGGAACTACACCTACGCCCTCGACCCGGGCGGCCGGATCAGCGACGGTCTCGTGGTCGCCAACCACGGCACCGCGCCGCTGCGCCTCACCGTGTACGCCGCCGACGGCTTCACCGGCGAGGACGGCCGGCTCGACCTGGTCGCCGAGGACACACGGTCCACACGCGTGGGGGCGTGGGTCCACCCGGAGCGCCCCGACGTGACGGTCCCGCCCGGCGAGTCGGCCGAGGTGCCGTTCACGGTCGTGCTTCCGGACGACGCCGCGCCCGGTGAGTACATGGGCGGCATCGTCACCTCGGCCGGCGGGGACCGGCGACTCGGGATCCGCGTCCGCCTGCGTGTGGGCGGAGAGCTCAAGCCGGGCCTCACGGTCGAGGACCTGCGTGTGGGCTACGCGGGCACGTCGTTCGGCACGGGCGACGCCACCGTCACGTACAGGATCCGCAACACCGGGAACACGATCCTCGCCGCCCGGCAGGCGGTGTCCCTCTCCGGCCCCTTCGGCCGCTTCGCCGTGCGGGCCGGCCAGGTCGGCGACTCGCCCCGGCTGCTTCCCGGCGAGACGTGGGACGTCTCCGTGCCGGTGCGCGGAGTGGTCCCCGCGCTGAGACTGACGGGCACCGCCACCGTCGTCCCGCTGCTCACCGACGCGGCCAACTCGGTCACCCCGCTCGCCGCCGTCGAGACCACGGCACAGACCTGGACCATCCCCTGGGCGCCGCTCGTCGTCCTCGTCGTCCTGTGCGCGCTCGTCGTCGCGGGCCTGGTCGCCCGCCGCCGTGCTCCGCGTTGACATGTGACCAATAGGTCACATATCTTCTCGTCGTGGCTGACGACGATCTGGTGTTCAAGGCACTGGCCGATCCGACGCGCCGTTTCCTGCTCGACCTGCTCTTCGCGCGTGACGGCCGCACGCTCACCGAGCTGGAGTCAGGGCTGGAGATGTCGCGCTTCGGCGTGATGAAACACCTCCGGGTGCTGGAGGAAGCGGGTCTCGTCGTCACCCGCCGGTCGGGCCGGGAGAAGCTGCACTTCCTCAACCCCGTGCCGATCCGGCTGATCCACGACCGGTGGATCGGCAAGTACACCGAACGCCAGGCGTCCGCCCTGGCGGACTTGAAGGCGGAGCTGGAGAGCACAGATGAGTGACGACGACACGACCGTGCAGGTCTACCGCGTGTACATCAAGGCCCCCGCGCACACGATCTGGGACGCCATCACCAAGCCGGAGTGGACCGCACGGTACGGCTACGGCGGCCTGAGCGAGTACGACCCGCGCTCCGGCGGCGGGTACGTGGGCCGTGCCAACGCGGGCATGATCGCCCATGGCGCCCCTGAGGTGGCGGCCGACGGAGAGGTCATCGAGTTCGACCCGCCCCGCAAGCTGGTACAGACGTTCCGCCTGCTGATGGACCCGTCCCTCGCCGCCGAGGGCTTCACCCGCCTCACCTACGAGATCACCGAGAGCCCCGGCGGCGTGTGCGCGCTGACCGTCGTCCACGACGTCACCGGCGCCCCCGGCATGGCCGCCCTGATGCGCGGCGACTTCGACGCGACGGGCGCCGGCGGCGGCTGGGCCTGGACCCTCAGCGGCCTCAAGACCCTGCTGGAGACCGGCAAGGAAATGGCGTCGTGAGCACCGCCGCCACGGCACGATCGACCTCGGCCGGTCCGCTGCTCGTGGCAGGCGCCGTCGCCGGCCCGCTCTTCGTGGCCGCCGTGCTGGCCCAGGTCCACACCCGGGCGGGATTCGACCCGGCACGACACCCGTTGAGCTCGTTGGCGCTCGGCGACCACGGCTGGCTGCAGACCCTCAACTTCATCGTCAGCGGTGTCCTGACCCTGGCCGGCGCCGCCGGCCTGCGACGGTCGATGGCACCAGGCCGGGCCGCCACCTGGGGGCCCCGTCTCATCGGTGTCGGGGGCGCGACGCAGATCGTGGCGGCCGTCTTCCTCGCCGACCCGGTCAACGGCTACCCGGCCGGCACCCCTGACACGGTGACCTGGCACGGCGCGGTCCACTCGCTGGCCCCGGCCGTCGCCGGCGTCGCCGGCCTGGTCGCCTACGTGATGTTCGCCAGGCGCTTCCGCGGCGACCGTGAACACGGCTGGCTGACGTGGACCGTCGTCGCTCCCCTGGCCATACTCACCGCCAACGCGGCCTCCATCGCCGCGGCCGACTTCCGTCCCCTGCTGGTGGCCCAGACCGTCGGCGCGGCATGGGCCACCTCGATCTACCTGAAGTACCGCCGGGCCCTCCCCTGAGGGAGACCGGGTCGCGCGGGCTCAGCCTGCCTCTGCTCCCTCCGGCGCAGAGGTAGGGGCGGGCCAGGACCAGCGCGACGGCCGTCAGCAGGATCCCGGCGTAGACCGGCGCCAGGTGCCAGAAGTCGGTGTAGCCGATGTGCCAGTGCACCAGTACGGGAGGCACGTACCCGGCGAGCGCGGCCGTCGTCAGTGACCACCAGACCCAGGCGTGGCCGCGGCGCCAGCCCCAGGCGGTCAGCAGTGTCACGGCCGTACCCGTCGCCGCCAGCGCGCCGCCGAAACCGGCGCGGTCGTGGGCGACGAACGCCGGCAGGCGGGGGTTGACGGCGTGCAGGCCGGTGAGCGTGGTGCGGAGAAAGGCCAGGTCGCTGGGGACGAACACGTAGGTGAGACCCACGACGGAGATCGCCACCCCGCCGGCGAACAGGCCCGTTCCCGTGACGATCATGAGGAGCTGGCCGAGAAGCGCCCGTCGCCGCTGAGACTCCGGGCCCTCCGGCGCCGAGGTCCACCGGTGACGGGCGGGGGCCCGGCGGGTGGCGAGGACGAACATGGGGAAGAGCACGACGGTGACCGCGACGTGCAGGGGCTCCACGAAACCTGACGCGAGGAAGTAGAACACCGAGAGGAACCCGATGAGGCCGGAGGCGAGACAGGCGTGGCGCGCCCACGGCCGGCCGGCCCTGATCCCGCCGACGGACAGGCCGGCGTAGAGGACACCGAGCGCCACCATCGTGCCGGCCATGGTGAGCCTGTCGTGCCGCAGGAAACCCACCAGGTCGTGACCGGCGGCGCGCAGGCCGTCGACGTCCATGCCGAGGAAGTCCTGGTCGTACCAGAGCAGGACCGGGCCGAGGGTGATGGCGGCCGCGCCGAGCCCCGCGCACACCATGCCGACGCCCATCCACATCCCCCACCACCAGGCGGGCCGGCGCCGGAGATCGCGGCCGGTCTCGGCTCGGGCCGGGAACTCCGGCGTCGCCGCCTCGGCCACCCGCTGGAACCAGCCCGGCCCCGCCTCGATCAACACCGCCGGCGTCGCCAGCACGGCCTTGCTCTCGTCCCGCAGCGCGGCCAGTGCGGCGGAGATCTCAGGACGGTCCAGGCGGATGAGGTCCGCGTCGTCGCGCAGGACCGCGTCGACGTGGGGAACGAGCTCCGCCGCCACCACGGGATCGTCCGTCCGCGCGAGTACCGGGCACCGCCGGCCGCCGGCCGCCCGGCGCACGAGGCCGGTCTCGTGCCGGCGCACCGGTGCCACCACGACCAGACCGGCGCCCTGCGTCGCCAGCGCGCGAACGGCGTCATGGGCGATCACCGGTGACACCGTCGCACCGACCCGTGTCCGCACGTGGACACCCGCGACGGTCCCGGCCAGCACCTCAGGAGGCTCCGTGTGGCCGAACGCTCCCCTTATGGCCCGGTGGCCCCCCGGCAGCGCACTCAGCACGGCCAGGGTCCGCAGCGCGGCGCGCTGGGATCGCCGTACACCCAGAAGCACCCCGGCGAGACGGCGCAACGGGTGGTAGGTCCAGTCGGGCATCAGGGCCTCCAGCCGAGAGTCGGTGTCATCGACCTCAGGACCGCTGGTCCGCGGCCTGTCGGCCATGGCGCGGCGGAGGTCACCTGTCGGTCCCCTGAAATCCGCATTTCCGGCTGAACGACCGGCAGACGTCCACGGCGTCGAGGAACACGAAGCAATATCTCCGCAATGACTGCTGAACGTCGCGGCGGCGTACCGGCCCCTGATGTACCGGGTGTGATTGCATTCCTTCCCGTCCGCCGGGTGAACAGTACGCGGCCCCCATGTGGCACCCGGCGTTTTCATCCGGCACAAGAAGGAGTTCGCCCATGTTCGTGAAAGCATCGCGACTGCTGCTCGCGGGTTTCGCCGCGAGTGCGGTGATGACGGCCACAGCACTTTCCACCCCGGCGTCCGCGTTCGCTTCCGACACGGGGGGCGCGCGTCAGGTCGTCGTCACCGCGCTCGACTACAACAGCACAGGCTGGGCATACCTGCAGGTCCCGCCGGCGGGCAATGTGCCCCTGTTCTACGAGCCCGGCTTCGACGACAGCACCTGGAAAAGAGGGCAGGCAGGGTTCGGGACCCCGGTGGGCTGCCCCGTCAACAACCCCGCCAACGTCAAGACACCCTGGGCCGTGAACACCGACATTCTGGTGCGGCACTGGGTCCACATTCCGCGGGACGCTCAGCGGGTCCGTATTCAGGGCACGATCGACAACGACGCGCAGGTCTATTTCAACGGGCATCTCGTGCAGTCCGCCAAGAGCGGTCACTGCAACGCCGGCGCGATCGACGTCGTCGTTCCGGCCCGTTATCTGGGCTGTTGCAACCTGCTCGCCATCCGCGGGCACGACTACGGCGGCGCGACCTACCTGAACGTCAAGGTGACCTACGAAATGCCGTGACGTCCCGCTGATCGCCTCATCGGCAGGTGGCGCCGTTGAGCTGGAAGACCGTCGGGGAGGGGTTGGCGCCCTGGTGCGTGCCGTTGAAGCCGATGCTGACGCTGCGGCCTGGGGCGATGTCCCGGTTCCACGAGAGGGCCGCGGCCGTCACCACTGATCCGCTCTGCGACCACTCCGCTCCCCAGCCGTTGGTCACCCGCTGTCCCGGATCGGCGTAGGCGAAGGTGAGCCTCCACCCGGCGACCGCGGTCGTGCCGGTGTTGGTGATCGACACCGACGCCGTCATGCCGCCGGACCAGCCGTACGCGCTGTACGTCACGCGGCAGTCGCCCGGCGGCGTGGGGGTGGGGGTGGGAGTGGGGCTCGGCCAGATGATGTCGTTGTAGACGGTGACCTGGATCGACCCCGACGGCGGGCTGTCCGCGCCCCACCGGTCGACGGCCACGACGTACAGGGTGGCGACGCGCGTCCTCTGGTTGTACGGCGGCCAGTCCACGTAGAACGCGCCCTCGAGGACGTCGGGACCGAACGTGGCGACCTTGATCTTGGTGCCGTTGCGGTCCTCGTACACCTGGTAGCAGGCGAGCCCGTCGGGGTCGGTGGCGGCGGCCCAGCGCAGGCGCACGTAGTTGTTGACCACCTGCACCATCTCCGGCGTGCCTGGCGCGGTCGGCGGTGTCCGCGGCGGGCTGCTCGGCGGGTAGGTCCGCGGGTCGTAGCACGGCCACCCCAGCGACGGAGTGGCCCCCGGCGAGGAAGGAGGCGGCGGCGGCGTCGTACTGACCATGCCTCCGCCGGAGGAGGCGCTCGCCACCGCCGGGATCAGGAAGGCCGCGGCGATCAGTAACGCCACCGCCCAGGACACGGTCAGTCGTACCTTCATGGATTCGCCCTCCTGTGGCCCGGATGCCCGCCGAACACGAGCATGCGAGCGGCGCGTGGCCAGGTCAACGGGGCGGACAGGACGGTCGAAAGGTGGGCAGGTAGAGGGCACGACGAGGACGCCGAGCCCAGCGCCGTCATGAATTTTTCACCGTCCGGCGCCAGGCTCAGGCGAGATCAGCCCCGATGATCTTCCCGACGTCGCGCTCCGCCGCCGCCGTCATCGCGGCGAACGGGGTGACGCCGAGCCCGCCGGGAACCGTCGAGCCGTCCAGCTCCACCCCACCGACGTCACGCCGGACTCATGTGGCCGGCTTCCTCGGGCTCGCCGGAGGAGCTGTGCGCCCGGGCCGGGAGGAGCAGGGCGGTGACGACCACGACCACGGACAGGACCGCGCCGATGATGAAGGCCAGGCGCATGCCGTCGAGGAGGGCGAGCATGTCGGTGGCTCCGGCGGACTTCGCGGCGTCGGCCCGCGCGCTCATCACGGTGATCACGAGGGCGGTGCCGAAGGCCGCGGCGACCTGCTGCAGCGTGCTCAGGATCGAACTGCCGTGGGAGTAGAGGTGGGCGGGGACCGCTCCGAGGGCGAGGGTGAAGACGGGGGTGAAGGTGACGGCCAGGCAGATCATCAGCAGGGCGTGCAGGGCGAGGAGCTGCCAGTACGGCATGGTCATCGTGACCTGGGTGAACCCGGTGAGGGCGAGCGTGATCCCGATCGCGCCGGGGATGACCAGGACCCGGCCGCCGAACCGGTCGAACAGACGGCCCACGGTCGGGCCGAGCAGCCCCATCGCCAGGCCGCCGGGCATCACGAGCAGGCCGGTCTCCAGGGCGCTGAGCCCGCGGACGTTCTGCAGGTACAGCGGCAGCAAGATCATCGAGCCGAGCATCGCCATGAAGGCCACCGACATCAGGATGAGCGAGACGGTGTAGGTGCGGTGGCGCAGGGTGCGCAGGTCCATCAGCGGCACGCCGTGCTTCTGCAACCACAACTGGCGGAAGACGAAGATCGCGATGGCGGCCAGGCCGGCCGCCACGATCGCGGCGGCGACGCGCAGGTCACCGCCCTCGAACCGGCTGAGCCCGTAGACCAGGCCGCCGAAGCCCGCGGCCGCGGTCACCACGCTCAGCCAGTCGATGGTGCCGGGCTTGGGCTCGCCGACGTTCTTGAGCTGCCTCAGCCCGCCCCAGGTGATCAAAGCGGCGATGGGGAGCACCACGGCGAACAGCAGGCGCCAGGACCCGAACTGGAGGATCAGCCCCGAGACCGCCGGCCCCATCGCGGGCGCGACCGAGATGGCCAGGCTGAGGTTGCCCATCACCCGCCCCCGGTCCCCTTCCGGCACCACCTGCATCAACGTGGTCATCAGCAGCGGCATCATCACCGCCGTACCGGACGCCTGGATGATGCGGGCGCCCAGCAGCACCTCGAACGACGGCGCGACCATGGCCGCCGCCGTGCCGAGCAGGAACAACCCCATCGCGGTGGCGTACGCATGGCGCGTGGACACCCGCTGCAGGAACCACCCGGTGATCGGGATGACAGCGGCCATGGTCAACATGAAGGCGGTCGAGAGCCACTGCGCGGTCTGCTCGGTGATGTGCAGCGCCTCCATCAGCGGCGGGATCGCATTGATCATGATCGTCTCATTGAGAATGACCACGAACGTGGCAAGCACCAGCAGCCGGATCACGGCAGGCGTGCGACCTGGGACGACGGCCTCGGCCTTGGCAGGCGAGTCAAGCTGAGGGATGGACACGGCACCTCAATCTGAGTTGTCGGACATATGTGATCACGGCCGGCGTCCCAGCCTTGGGACCCACAAGAAGTTGTGGTCATGTTCAGAATGACCGACACCACCGACAAAAACTCAGCGCCCCCACCCCCCACCCTCCAACAAACGCCACGAAATGGCACGCGATTTTCAGCGACCAGTCCGAACCGGCCCAGCGGACGAACAAGGACCGCGCCCGGTGGAGTGCCGGACGCGCGAACCCGAGACGGGAGTCCGCATGAAGCTGGTCATCAAGGTCGCGGCGCCGCTCGCCGCTCTGCTCCTCGCAGCGGGAGGGGCGGGCGCATCGGTGGCGGTGGCCGCCCCCTTACCGCCGAAAGATCCCTACCCGGCCGTCAAGATCGACACCACGATCTGCAAGCTTGAGGCGCTTCGGGTGAAGAAGGCCCAGATCAGGCGCGACTTCGCCGCCAAGAGATACGACCGGGCCGCGGACGCCCTCGCCAAGGGCGTGGGTTCCCGCGACGATTTCCGCAAGGCCGAGACGGACCTGGCGAAGCTGGACATCGAACTGACCGACGCGAAGTACGCCGAGGCGAGTTGCCAGCTCAACAAGGGCGTCAAGCCGAAGCAGTCCTGCGAGGCGATGTCCCTGGAGCTGAACCGGCTCCTCGACCAACTGGCGAACCGCAAGAAACTGGAGGAAGCCGCCAAGGACGCCTACGAGAGGGCCAAGACGGTACCGAAGCCCGTCGTCGAGCAGCTGGAGATACTGGACGAGGCGGCGCGGATCGCCGAGATCGAGCGCCAGGAGACCGAGCAGGCCGTTCAGGACCAGCGCGACCTGATCAAGGCCGACCCCGCGTGCAAGGACTTCCGCAGCGAGCGCCCGGAGGTCCTGCCGTCACCGCGGGAGGTCCCGCCGGGGAATGACGGGCCTCCTGCCCCGGCGCCCACGACGCAGCCGACGGTCACCGCCGCCCCGACCGTCAGCCCCGGCCCGGTGGACACGCTGACCCGTTGAGACTCTGAATGAGCGAAAGGCGGCGCACCCCTGTGAGGGACGGCGTGGGAATGAACTGCACGGGGTCGTCCGGGTCGGTACGCAGAACGGCGAACCGGTCGAGCAGGATGTTCAGCGCCACCCGTCCCTCCAGCCGGGCCAAGGGGGCCCCCAGGCAGAAGTGGACGCCGCGGCCGAAGCCGAGGTGGGGGTTGGGGTCACGGCCGGGGTCGAAGACGCCGGGGTCGGGGAACTGGCGTGGATCCCGGTTGGCCGCCGCGAGCCAGACCATGACCATCTGGTCGGCCGGGATCGTCACGCCGCCGAGCCGGGCCTCGCGAGTCGTGGCGCGGCCGAGGAGGGCGAACGGCGTCAGGAACCGGATGGACTCCTCGATGACGGCCGGCACCGAGGAGCGGTCGGCGCGCACCTTGTCCTGCTGCTCGGGGAAGGCGTCCAGGCACAGCACCGTGTTGCCGAGAAGCATCGTCGTGGTGATGTGTCCCGCGAGCAGCAGGACGATCGCGAAGTTGACCACCTGCTCGTCGGGCAGCCGTTCACCGTCCACCTCCGCCTCCACCAGCCTGGTGAGCAGGTCGGCGCGCGGCTGCCGCCGGCGTTCGGCGGCGTGGGCGGCGAGGTAGGCGGACATCTCCTTCCACGGTTTCATCGTGGCCTTCAGGTCCGCGCTGCGCTCCTCGGCGGTCCCCTTGAGCGAGATGTCGGCGTCACGCTGGAACAGCGCGTCGGCCCACTCCTTGAACAGGGCCCGGTCGCCGCTCGGCACCCCGAGCAACTCGGCGATGACGATGACCGGCAGCGGATAAGCCAGGTCACTCACGAGCTCGAACCGGTCGCGCTCACGCGCCGCGTCGAGCAGCTCATGGGTGAGCGCGGCGATCCTCGGTTCGAGATCCGCCACCACCTTGCGGGTGAAGGCGCTGCTCACCAGCTTGCGGAGCTTGCCGTGCTCCGGCGGGTCGATCTGGGTGATGAACCCCTTCAGCGAGAAGTCGTCCTCGCTGGGCAGCAGTTCCTTGGGAACCACGCGCATGGTGTCGGAGGAGAACGTCGCGGGGTCACCGAGGACCTCGACCAGCTCGGGGTACCCGTACACGTTCCACAGCCCGGTGCCGGCGTCGAACTCGACCGCGGGGCCCGACCGGGGCCCGTGCAGCCAGAAGAGCCGTTCGGGGATGTCGTACCGCTCGATGACGTCGGACATCGCCTCTCCTTGGTCGAGGACCCCTCTACTGGTATACGTCAGAGCCGCGCATCTCAGTAGTACCTCTCGGCGTTCCTCCCCCGAGCCGCCTGCCGGCGATCCGGGGACGCGCGGTGTCGCGCGGCCACGCTCGTCGTCGGGTCCGGGCAGCAGGCGTGATCACGCCGTGAGGCTTCGCCGCAACCGGTGAAACCTGGTCGAGGGTGCCGTGAAACCGGCGCCGTCGAGAGTGAAGCCATGAGCATCACAGAACTCAGACGTACCGGGGGCGGCCCGGGCCCTGACACGGGCAGCGATCTGGCCGTACGTGCGGAAGGGCTCGTGAAGACGTTCGGCGGGCATCGTGCCGTCGACGGGATCGACCTGGCAGTACGCCCGGGTGAGATCTTCGGCGTCCTCGGCCCGAACGGCGCCGGCAAGACCACCATGCTTCGCATGCTGGCCACCCTCTTGAAGATCGACGCGGGCCGTGCCGAGATCTTCGGGGTCGACGTGGCCGGCAACCCGCACGTCATCCGCCAGCTCGTCGGCGTCACAGGACAGTACGCGTCGGTCGACGAGAACCTGACCGCCCGCGAGAACCTTTGGCTCTTCAGTCGCCTCCAGGGCATCGCCGCGTCGCGCGCCCGGCGCATCGCCACCGAACTGCTGGCCCAGTTCGGCCTGGAGGACGCCGCCGGCAAACCGATCGCGCAGTTCTCCGGCGGCATGCGCCGGCGCCTCGACCTGGCGGCCAGCCTGATCACCAGGCCACCGCTGATCTTCCTCGACGAGCCGACCACCGGTCTCGATCCGCGTACGCGCGGCCAGATGTGGGACACCATCCGCGGTCTGGTCACCGACGGCTGCACGGTGCTGCTGACCACGCAGTATCTGGACGAGGCCGACCAGCTCGCCGACCGCGTCGCCGTCATCGACCAGGGCCGCAAAGTCGCCGAGGGCACCCCGGACGAGTTGAAGACCGCGGTCGGGAACTCCACCCTCCAGTTGCTGCTCGCCGAGCCGGGCCAGGTGCGCGCCGCCGTGGAGGTCGTGCGGGGCGTCCTCGGCTCCGAGCCGGTACTCAGCCCGGAGCAGGGCCGCCTCAACGTCGCCCTCGACCAGGCCGATCTGGCCGCGGACGTACTGATCGCGCTGCGCACCGCCGGGGTGTCGATCTCCTCGGTGAGTGTGGCCAAGCCCAGCCTCGACGAGGTGTTCCTCGCCCTCACCGGCCACGGGACGGACGGGGACGACAGGACCGGCACGGAGGAGAACCGATGAGCACCATGATCACACCCGTGCGTGAGGTGGTCAGGGCCGCCGACCGCGTGGCGGCCGCCCGGCGGCGCGTCTCCCCGGGGGAGACACTCGGGCAGACCCTGATGATGGCGTGGCGGGCGGTCAAGAAGATGCGCCGCAACCCGGAGCAGTTCTTCGACGTGGCACTGCAGCCGATCCTGTTCACCGCGATGTTCGCCTTCATCTTCGGCGGCGCCATCGCCGGCGACGTGCAGAGCTACCTCCCGTTGATGGTCCCCGGCATCCTGGCCCAGACCGTGCTGACGACGTGCATGGCCACGGGCACGCAACTCCGCGAGGACATGGAGAAGGGGGTCTTCGACCGGTTCAAGTCGTTGCCGATCGCCCGGATCGCGCCGCTCGCCGGCCCGATGGTGGCGGACCTGCTCCGCTACACGATCGCGGCCACCTTGACCTTCGGCATGGGCCTGGTACTGGGCTACCGCCCGGGCGGCGGAGCGGGTGGCGTGCTCGCCGCGATCCTGCTGTCGATCTTCACGGGCTGGTCCCTGGCGTGGATCTTCACCTGGGTCGGCACGATCGCCAGGAGCACCCAGGCCGTGCAGGGCATCTCCCTGATGATCCTCTTCCCGCTGACGTTCCTGTCGAACGCGTTCGTCCCCATCGAGACCCTGCCCGGCTGGCTGGCCGCGTTCGTACGGATCAAC
Organism: Sphaerisporangium sp. B11E5; assembly: GCF_039871875.1. Taxonomy (NCBI): domain Bacteria; kingdom Bacillati; phylum Actinomycetota; class Actinomycetes; order Streptosporangiales; family Streptosporangiaceae; genus Sphaerisporangium; species Sphaerisporangium sp. B11E5. The sequence continues at coordinate 52,286 of NZ_JBDPMD010000013.1, forward strand.
CCGGTCTCACACCTGGTCACGGCCGCCCGTGACCTCGCCAACGACGCCCTGGTCAGCAGTCAGGTGGCCTGGACGCTCCTGGCGAGCCTGGCCGTCATCGCGATCTTCGCTCCGTTGTCGGTGCGCAGCTACAAACGGCACATGTGACCGCGGGCCGTCACGGCCGGAGACCCGCTCGACGAGGCTGCGCGCCTCGTCGAGCAGGTCGGCGCCACGCCGGTCGCCGTACCCGGCCCGCACGGCGGCGATCATGCCGGGCGCGGCCCGCTCCGCGTACGGTTCGATCCGCTCGAAGGTCATGCTGGGCATGCCGCTCTGGTACGCGAACCGCTCGGCCAGCACCAGGAACCTGATCGCCTCGCCGGGAGCCATGGCTTCCCGCAGCAACCCCCAGGCGCCGAGCGCGAAGAGCACCGAGCCGCACAGGGGGTAGTCGGGGGCGGGGGTTCCCACGCTCAGCACGTCGAAGCTCCGGACGGCGGAGAACAAATCCTCGCCGTACCGGACGTCCTCCGCCGGGGCGTGGTACGCGTACGCCGTGAGAGCGACCGACACCGCGGCGATCGTCCACGGCGTGAACTCCGTGGGTGGCATCCCGGGCAGGCGCAGATCACGTGCCCGCTGGACGGCCACGCGGTACTCCGCGAGCGCGGCGGCCGTCTCGCCGCGGGCGAGGGCGAGCTCGGCCGCGCACAACGAGACGATCGCCATCCCTCCCAGCACCGCCTCGTTGTCGTTCATCCCTTTGATCTCGGCGAGCTCGGCCGCCGCGGTGCCGAGGTCGCCGTCGGCGAGCGCGGAGATCAGCAGCACCGCGCGTAGCTGTGTCTCGTCCTCGGTCGCGCCGAGCCGGCGCAGCACCGGGATGGCGGTCCGCGCGTGCCCCACCGCCCGCCGGCGATCGCCGTGCTTCACGAGCAGGTGGGCCAGCACGGCGCGCGTGATCGCGGTGGCCCACGGACCGTCGTCCTCACGCAGCATCGCCAGGGCCTGCTCGGCGGCCTCCGCCGCCCCGGTCACGTCGCCCGAGTTCTCCAGGAAGTGGACGTTCATCTGCGTCGCCGCCACGGCGACGTCACGGTCGGTGCTCCGGCACAACATCGCCAGCCGGCGGCCCACCTCGGTGGCGTCGGGCGCGTCGCACGCGTGCAACACCCTGGCCATCGCCGCCACGCGAGAATCCGTCGCGTCACTCAGGGGCAGCGTCCAGAGGAGATCGCGCAGCGGATCGCCGCGCCGATCGCTGAGGATCACGGCGTTCATGAGCGTGATCAACAGGGCGGCCCTGGTCACCTCGACGAGATCCGGGGGCGGCATCCAGCCGCCGACCACCTCGATGATCGCGTCCCAGTGCACGAGGATCCGGGTGTGGTCCCCACGGATCGACCACAGCGTGCCGACGCCCACCAGCAACTGGACCGCCGTGGCGGGATCGGACTCGCCGAGTGCCCGCCGGAGCAGATCGGCGAGGTTGCCCTCCTCGGCGCGCAACGCGTCGGCCGCCGCGAACTGCGCCGGGCCGAACACCTCGTAGGCGTGTTCGCGTGCGTACCCCGTCGCCCAGGCCCGCTGCGCCGTCCGGGCGAGTTCCTCCTCGCCGGCCTGCCTCAACCGCATCTGCCCGAACTCCCTGACGGTCTCCAGCATCCGGTACCGGAGGCCGAACGCCGTCTCACGGACGCTCAGCATCGACTGCTCGGCCAGCGCGCCCACGACGTGCAAGGCGTCCGGGCCGAGCACATGCTCGGCCGCGGCCAGCGTGAACCCGTCGCCGAACAACGACAACCACCGCAACGCCCGCCGTTCCGGCTCGTCCAGCAGATTCCACGACCAGTCGATGACCGCGAGCAGCGTCTGGTGCCGGTCGGGTGCCGTACGGTTCCCGCCGCGCAGCAGGGCGAACCGGTCCGCCAGGCGCCGCGCGATCTCCTCCACCGACATGACCCGCACCCTGGCGGCGGCCAGCTCGATCGCGAGCGGCAGGCCGTCGAGGCGGGCGACGACCTCCTCGACCACCGCCTCGTCGATCCGCACACCTGGGCGGGCGGCCGTGGCGCGCTGGCGGAACAACTCCACCGCGTCGTCCGTGGGCAGGTCGCCGAGCAGGTAGACGCGTTCGGCCGGGATCGACAAAGGGGCGCGCGAAGTGGTCAGCACCCGCAGGTCGCGGGTCGTCACGGTCAGGAACGCCACCAGATCGGCGACCGCCTCGATCACATGCTCGCAGTTGTCGAGGATCAGCAGCGACGGAGCCTGGTCGAGATGCTGAGCGATCCGTGCCCGGACGTCGGAGCGCTGCTCGGTGTTCAGGACACGCCGCCCGCTGACCGAGTCCCGCACGCCGAGCGCCGACCCCACCTCGCCCACCACGCCCTCCGGCGAGGAGACACCGACCAGCTCGACGAAGTGAGCGACAGGCTGCGCGGCGTTCCTGCCAAGGACATGAGCCAGCCGCGTCTTGCCCAGCCCACCAGGCCCGATGATGGACACCACCCGGTTGGTCTGCAACATGGCGTGCACCGCACGGATGTCGCCGTCGCGACCGAGCAGCGAGGACCCGTCGAACAGGATGCCCTCACGCACCGGCCGATCGGCGGCGAGGAGCTCGGCGTACACACGGGTCAGCTCAGGCCCCGGATCGGTGCCGAGCCGCGCGGCCAGACCCGTGCGGTACCGCTCGTACCTCTCCAGAGCCGCGGCGGCGCCACGTACAGCGGCCTCGCTGCGCAGCAGGCAGGCGAGCACCTCCTCGTCGTACGGCCGATCGGCCGCGGCCTCCTCCAGCAGCGGCAGCGCGCCCTCGTGCGCGCCGCTCCGGCCACGCGCGATCGCCGCGACCCGCCGCGCCTCCGCCACCCATCCCGCCGCGACCCCCCTCAGCTCGGCGAGTGCCCCCGTGGCCCCGTCCACCCCCCCACCCAGGAGCCCCATGGCCTCATCGGCCCGCCGCCCCGCGAGCACCATGTCGTCCGCCCCCAGCGCGGCTCGTGCCTGCTCCACCAGCACGCCGAGCATCAGCACGTCCACCTGGCCGTCGGCCAGCCCGAGCCGGTACCCGCGCGGCATCCGCACCACGGCATCGGCACACGTCGCCGCCCGCGTACGCGAGACCACCACCTGCAGCGCCTTCGCCGGGTTGGCCGGCGCCCCCGCGGGCCACAGCTCCTCGACCAGGCGCTCGTCACCGACCCCCGCACGCCCGTGCATGGCGAGCACGGCCAGCAGGGTCTGCGCGCGATCACCGACCACGGGCACACCCTGCCACCGAACGCCGTCGAGCAGGACCAGTGCGGGGGACACACCCTCAGCTTACGGACGAGACACCCTTGAGGAGCATGACCGCGTGCGGTCCTGAGGTCAGGAGGTGAGCAAGGTCAGGCCGTACCCCCGCAGGATCTCGTTGAGGGGGACGTAGTAGGACCGGCCTCCTGTGGCGCAACTCCCCGAGGCGCCGAGGAGGATTCCCTGCAGGTGACCGCCGGCGATGAGAGGGGAACCCGGCCTGCTGCCCGGCTCGGCGCAGACGCTGGTCATGATCAGGCCGTACACGGTGCCTTCCGGATAGGTCACCGAGGCGTTCCTGCTCAGCACGGTGCCGCACCGCCACCCTGTCGTGCCGCTGTACCCGCAGACCGAGGAACCGACAGGGGCCGGGGTGCTGCCGCGAACCGGGATGTCGGAGCCGCCGGGGACTCTGAGCACACCGAGCGGTTGCCAGTCGGAGGTCACGCCGACCCAGGCCCTGGAGGAGCTGGGGTAGGTCGAGGCCCGGACGGTCCCCACGACCGTCCCGTCCTGGGTGCGCACGACCTCCCCCACAGGACCGCAGATCCCGGAGGTGACGAACCCGCCCTGAACGGTGGCCCCGACCATGCAGCGGCCGTTGGTCCCGAAGGAGTCCCCGACGCGGATGGGAGAAGCCTGGAGCCGGGCCGTCCCGGCGGACGCCACGCCAGGACTCAGGAGAAGCAGGCTGGTGATCAACAGGAAAGAAATCCGCCGCATCATCAATCAACAGTAAATTTCACAAGGACAACTGCCAACGGTCATCCTGCCGTTCCCGGAGGCGTCAGGAGCGGGCGTCGATCAACCGGGCCGCGAGGGCGGACGCGGCGAGAGCGTCGGGGTCGCCGGTCCTGGCGAAGGAGTCGACGGCGGTGTCGGTGAGCTTGATGACATGCTCGTCCCCGTGCTCGACCGCTCGGTGCAGCGTCTCACCGGCCGGGTCACCCACGTCCGGCGCCTCCGGCAGCAGTTCCCGGGGTACGGCCCGGGCGGGCTCGTACATCGCCACGATCGCGGCGCTCGCCGCCCAGACCGCGGACAGGCTCGGCGCCCACAACGCGCGGGGCAGCACGGGCAGCGTGTGCAGGACGGCGTTGGGCGCGGTGGCCGTGTGGACCAGCAGCACCGGGCTGCCCTTGCCGTACGCCAGGTAGCGGACGGTGGCGGCGTCGATGAGGTCCATGAGGCGCGCGGGCACGTCGTCGTCATCGGCCGGCGGGCGCAGCGCCGCCAGGGCCGCCGGCCAGCCCGGTACACCGGCCAGGCGCGGGATGCGGAAGGCGATCAGGCCGGACTGCTCCGGCAGGTACGGTATCCCGGCGAGTGCCCGCGCGGCGTCCTGCTCCCCGGCCGGCTCGGTGAGGCCGGGCAGTGTCCGCCACCGTCCCGCCCAGAACGCCAGGCCGTGGGCGAGCTCGTCCCGCGCCACCTCGGTCTCGGCGGCCAGCAGCGCACGTACGGCATGGCCCACCCGGATCACACCGTGCGTGGACCCGGCCGCGATGCCGGGCAGCAGGCGCGGCCACCAGGTGGCGAGCACCTCCTGCCACGGCCGCTCGGCCAGGCTCCTTGAGAAGAACCGGGTCCAGTCCGGGATACGCCGGCCGTCGCCGAGTGCGTCGCGCCAGTTCTCATGGCCGATCGGCTGTGCGCCGACCGGGAGCTCCATGAGCCGGGGGACGTAGCCGTCCACCCAGTGCGGCACGTCGTCCCCGTAGCCTCGCCGTACCAGGACCTCCGCGACCATCGGGCCGTGGTTGGTCAGCCCGTGGTTGCCCTCTTCGTCACCGCCGAACTCCGGGCCCATGCGGTGGAGCCGGTCATACGCCTCATTCAGCACATCCCTTACCGTCACGCTCTCTCAGCCCCCGAAAGCCGCCGCTCTGGATCATCACCCGCATGCCCACCCTGCCAACCGTTCAGCACAGTGGCAACCGCCTATGCCGCGCCGGAGTCGTCGTCCTCATGACGGCGGCGGCCTCGCTCGGGACCGCGCTGCTGATCCGGACGCACGAGTCCCCGCTGCCGTTCACCCTGGCCGGGGCGATCTGGCTGGTGTGGTCCGGCTCCGGACCGTTCACCGGCTGGCCTACCTGGTGGTACGCGCACCGCTGCGCGAACCCGTACTGGTCGAGGCGTCCTACTGGGAGACTCCGGCGAGCGGGTTGCGCCAGGATCTCCGCGGTTACACGCTGGTCGGCGTTCAGCTCGTGATCGCCGCGGCCGCCGTGCTCGCGCTAACGCCACGGTACGGACATGGGATCTCACGACACTCACCCGACGCGGCGAACCGCTGGCGATGCATCGCACCGATGTCACGCACGTAGCGCTGGCCGGCGCGTGGGGAGCTCTGCGCGTCCTCAGTGCCGAACGCGCCGGAATCGTCCGGACCTGCGATCTCGCCACCCGGCAGCCGCACGGAACGTTGGTGATCGGCCCGCGTCAGGCGCTGGCGTTCGGCCACCTCGACGAGAAGCCGACCGTGGTGGCCGCCACATTCCAAGCGTTACGATTCTGGGCGATTCCCTCCCCTTAGCTACCGCTTAGCTACCGCAGCCACCGCAGGGCCGCGTCGACGCAGTCCTCGGGCCTGCTGTTGAAGGCGATGGCCGCGTCGGGCGCGTGCCGCCGGACCAGGTTGACCACCTTCTCGAAGAGTTCGAGCAACGGCTCGTCCTTGCGGAGACCGCCCCCGATCACCACGCAGACATAGTCGTCGCCCGTCAGCGCCTTCTCGATCGCCCCCTCAGGGTCCTGGTCGAGCGCCACCAGGCACCAGTCGGCCTCGACACCATGATCGTCGAAGGCGGCCCGGCCACGTGCGATCGCCGCCTGGACCGGCTCGGGGTCCCAGCCCTCGATCTTCGCGGGATCAAGACCGACCACCAGCACTCGCCCCATTGTCACGCGTCCTCCTCTACGGCGACGAGATCCCCACCCTTGCGATAGTTGTACGCCATCCTTCGCCCCGTATCGTCCCCACCAGTGATCCCCGGCGGCGCGAAAGAGGACCGGCATGACCGACGATGCGGTGCGACGCGTTTTCCAGGCAGTCGATTCGTTCGACGCCGACGAGTTCACGCGACTGCTGGCCGAGGACGCCACGCTGGTGTTCGGCAACGCCGAGCCGCTGGCGGGACGCGAGGCCATCACCGCCGGGTTGAAGGCGTTCTACTCCACCATCGGCGGCCTGCGGCACCGAATCGTCAGGCACTGGCAGGTGGACGCCGACATCATCGCCGAGACCGAGGTGACCTACCAGCGGCTCGACGGCAAGGAAGCCCGCGTCGTGGCCGTGTCCATCTGGCGCACCCGCGACGACGGCCTGATCTCGGACTACCGCATATTCGTCGACCTCGCACCCGCCTACGCGGCCCAGGTCCCGGTGAGACCGTAGGACCTCCCGGCTGCCCAGAGGCTCACGCCGACCAGTGCCGGTGGGCACCGTCCAGGACCGGCACTCCTGCCCATTCCGCACGCCGGACCGGTGTACGGCGGCTACCGGTGCGGACGATCTTTCTTGAGAATGGGGGCATGAGTCCCGACATCACCCCCTTTCGTATAGAAATCCCCCAGGCGGATCTGGACGACCTGCGGACGCGACTGAACCTCGCCCGTTTCACCGATGAGGTGCCCGACGCCTACGGCGTGAGCGTCAAGCGGGTCCGGCGGCTGGTCGAGTACTGGCGCGACGGTTACGACTGGCGTGCCTGGGAGGCCCGGCTCAACGCTTATCCGCAGTTCACCACCGACATCGACGGGCAGCGGATCCACTACCTCCATGTACGATCCGCCAAGCCGGACGCGCTGCCGCTGATCCTCACGCACGGCTGGCCCGGTTCTTTCGTGGAGTTCCTCGACGTCATCGAGCCGCTGTCGAAGGACTTCCACCTGGTCATCCCGTCACTTCCTGGGTTCTGCTTCTCCAGTCCGATCACGGAGAGCGGCTGGGGAACCGTACGCACCGCCCGGGCCTGGGCAGAGCTCATGGCACGCCTGGGATATGAACGATACGGTGCCGTCGGCAATGACGGCGGCTCCATGGTGTCGCCGGAGATCGGCCGCATCGCCACACCCAACGTGGTGGGCGTGCACGTCACACAGATCTTCTCCTTCCCCTCCGGCGACCCCGCCGAGCTCGCGGACCTGACCGAGGAGGAACAAGCCGCGATGCGGGTGCTGCAGTGGTTCTGGGAGGAAGCCGGCGCCTTCAACATCCTGCACTCGCAGCAACCGCAGACACTGGCCCACGCCCTCGCCGACTCACCGGCCGGGCTACTGGCCTGGAACGCCCAGCTCTTCGACCACGACCTCGACGACGACTTCGTGCTGACCAACGTCACCCTCTACTGGCTCACCGGCACGGCAGGCTCATCGATCCGCTTCTACTACGAAAACGCCAAAGCCACCCCACCCCCGACCGAGCCGACCACGACCCCGCTCGGCCTCGCCTCCGCGAAGGGCGACTTCCAGTCCATCCGACGCTTCGCCGACCGTGACCACAGAAACATCGTGCAGTGGCACACATACGACACCGGCGGACACTACGCGGCCCACGTAGCCCCCGCCGTCTACGCGAATGACGTCCGAGCCTTCTTCTCCACCCTCCTCCAGAAGTAACGGCCCCCCGCCCCGACCAGGGCGAACGTGCCGTCGCCCTGGTCGCCCGTCGTGAAACACCACCCGGAGCCGTGCAGCACGGCCGCCACCACGATGCCGAACAGGTGCCCGGCCCCACCAGGGTCGTTCTCCCCGTCCGGATACTCGATCTTCCCCATCCATCAATGCTCACCATGGGCCTAGCGCCACAGACAAGCCGTCACCACAGGCATACCGTCCTCGTCACAGAACGCGGGCTCCTCCACCAAGTGACGGAAGACGTCGGGCACCGAGTCGAGCACCCCCGGCCACGGCCCGTCGTCCACATACGGGCTCATCGCCGCCTCGTGGTCGAAGCCGCAGCAGCGGTCCGCTCAGACCCACCTCGAGGACCAGCTCCCAGGGTGGCTCCCACAGAGGTGGAAGGCGCCGCGTGAACACAGACCGGCCTCAGTACAGTGAAGGCAGAACTCGCGCGACCGCGTCGTTGAAGCGGTTGGTCTGCTCGACCCGTCCTGCGCGAGGCGACGGGACGCCAGGTCAAAACTCAACCGATCTCAGTCGACCAGGCCGGCGCGGTAGGCGGCGATGGCCACCTGTACGCGGTTCGTGACGGCGAGCTTGTCGAACAGGTGGGAGATGTGGCTTTTGACGGTGGCCTCGCTCATGTTCAGGCGGGCTGCGATCTCGGTGTTGGAGCGGCCGAGCCCGACCTCAGTGAGCACCTCGCGCTCGCGGCCGGTCAGGGCCTCCAGCCGGGCGAGCGCGTCACGGCGGCGCCGAATGGGCTGGTCGGTGGTGAGCCGATGGATCAGCCGCCGAGTGACCCGCGGGGACAGCATCGAGTCGCCGCCGTGCGCGAGACGGATCGCCCGGATCAGGTCGTGCGGCGAGGTGTCCTTGAGCAGGAACCCGCAGGCTCCCGCCTCCAGGGCGGTGAAGATGTGCTCGTCGCTGTCGAACGTGGTAAGGATGATCACCGCGGGTGCCCGGGTGAGCCGGCGGATGGCCCGGGTGGCGGCCAGGCCGTCGTACCCGGGCATCCTGACGTCCATCAGGACGACGTCGGGCCCCAAGCGGCGGACCGCGTCGACGGCCCGGTTGCCGTCCTCGGCCTCGCCCACGACCTCCACGTCGGGTGCGGACTCGATGATGAACCGCAGCCCCGCGCGGATCAGCGATTCGTCGTCAACCAGCAGTGTCCTGATCATGTGATTCCCTTGGGGATGCGTCCGCGGCGTGCCACGGCAGCCGACCCTCAAGACGCCAGCCTCCCGCATCGTCCGGCCCGCCGCGCACCGTTCCGCCGATCAGCCGGAAACGCTCCGCCAGGCCCACCAGACCGACCCCGGCACCGGTCTCCGGACTCGGCTGGAGCGATCGTCCGTTGGCGACCGCGATCGTGACGCCGTCTTCCCTGCTCCCGGTCACCGTGACCGTGACCGGGGCCCCGTGGGCGTGCTTGTGCGCATTGGTCAGGCCCTCCTGGACGAGGCGATGCGCGGCTCTGGCCGTTTCCGGTGGCCACCCGCCGATATCGCCGTGCAGGGTGACGTTCCCGCCGGCCGATGCCCAGGAGTCCACCAGCCGCCGCAGGTCGGGGAAGCCGTCGTCGTCATCGTCGGGGCCGGCGCGCAGCACGCCAAGGATCTTGCGCAGCTCTTCGAGCGCCTCCTGCGCGCTGACCCTGATCAGCGCCGCCTTCCGCTCGACGCGCTCCGGTCCTGCGCTCGCGTTCACCTCCAGGCCGCCGGCGTGCAGCGAGATGAGCGCGACCTTGTGCGCGAGCACGTCGTGCATCTCCCGGGCGATCCGGTCGCGCTCAGCGGACCTTGCCTGCTCGTTGCGCAGACGCTGCTCGGTCTCGGCGCGTTCGGCGCGCTCGCGCAGCGATCGGGTCAGCTCGCGGCGGGTGGTGGCGTACGCCCCTGCTGCCAGCGTGATCCCGGTGGCGATCACCGCCGAGATCAGCGCGTCCGTGCCCAACCGGCCGCCGTCCACCCACTGCTGGGCCAGGAACCCCGCCATGCCGATCGCCGCCAGCGCCAGGAAACGTGTGCCCGCGCCGGAGAACAGGCTGATCAGCAACGGCCCCGGATTGCCCGACAGCACGTACGCGCCGGCCCCGACGACGGCCACCGCTACCGGCCACCGGCACCGGAACCACACCGCACCAGTGCCTGCCAGCCCGGCGGCGGCGATGACGGGTCGCGGCAGCGGCGCCCACGGCGTCTTGACCGCCAGGACGGTGAGGAACAGGCAGAGCGCCACGGATGCCGCGCTGATCGCGCGCGGCCCGAGCGCGGCCACCCGCCGCAGCGCCGCGCGGTACGACAGCATCGGTCCAGCGTAGCCAGGGCGGCGGCGCACCACCTCATACCGGGGTCGGTGCCGGACACAGGGTGGTCTCCGACTTTCGTCGAAGACGCCTATGGCCGCGATGGCGATGCGGCCGCACCATCGCCGGCCGCATCGTGGATGGCCTCGACAAGGTCAGGAGTCGTCCTGTGTATGTCTTCCGTCCGATGCTCGTCGCGGCGTGCGCGGCGCTGATGATCCTCGTCCCGCGTCCCGCCGCGGCAGCTACCGATATTCCCGATGAACGTGCTCTGGCAGATTTCTTCGACGCCGCGATGGCGGACGGGCTGGCGGCCAACCACGTGCCGGGCGCGGTCGTCTCGGTGGTGGGCGGTGGGAAGATGCTCTTCAGCAAGGGGTACGGACTGGCCGACGTCGAGAACCGCAGGCCCTTTGACCCGGACACCTCAATGGTCCGGATCGCCTCGATCACCAAGCTGTTCACCTGGACCGCGGTGATGCAGCAGGTTCAGCAGGGCAAGCTGGACCTGAAAGCGGACGTGAACCGCTACCTCACCGCGTTCCGGATCCCCGCGACCTACCCGCAGCCGATCACGCTGCAGGACCTGATGGACCACACGGCCGGGTTCGAGGACCGCACGATCGGTGCGGGGGCGCGGAGCAAGGACGACGTGCCGCCCTTGGGGGACCATCTCGCCGACAACATGCCCGCGCGGGTACGCCCGCCCGGCGAGGTGTCGGCGTACTCGAACTATGGGGCGGCGCTGGCCGGATACATCGTGTCGCGGGTGAGCGGGCAGCCGTATGACGAGTACGTGCGCGACCACATCCTCGACCCGCTCGCGATGCGGCACAGCACGGCCGCCGAACCCGTCCCCGCCCCCTTGGCCGCGGATCTGGCGCGCAGCTACGACTACGAGGGCGGGGCGTATCGGCGCAAGCCGTTCGTCTTCGACAACCTCGCCCCCGACGGGTCGATCAGTGCCACCGCGAACGACATGGCCAACTTCATGATCGCTCACCTGCGGGACGGACGCTTCGGCGATCAGCGCATCCTCGACGAGCCGACGGCCCGGCTCATGCACCGGCGGACGTTCGCGGCCGATCCGCGCATCGACGGGTACGCCCACGGGTTCAAGGAGCAGACGCTCAACGGGCATCGTGTGCTCATGCACGACGGCGGCTGGGAGGGCTTCCAGAGCGCGTTGCTGCTGGTGCCCGACGCCGACCTCGGCCTGTTCGTCTCCACGAACAGTCCAGGCGGGGCCGACGCCGCCACCAAGATCATTCCTGCCTTCTTCGACCGCTTCCTGCCCGGAAAACGTGCCGTGCCCGACGGCGGTGCTTCCGTCACGCCTGTTGAAGGCTTCTACAAGCTCACCCGGTCCGCCGAGTCCAGCATCGAGAAGGTGGTCGCCCTGACCGGTTCCACCCGGCTGCGGGTGAAGGACGGGAAGCTCACCTTCAGGGGCTCGACGTGGAGCCCGCTGGGGCCCGGGCTGTATCAGCAGAACGGCGGCACGCAGCGGCTGGCGCTGGTGACCGGCGGGAGCGGTGTCGCGTACGTGGCCACGGACGGCCCCGCCTACCAGCGCGTCCCCTGGTGGGACACCCCGCCGGTCAATGTCGTCATCGTCCTGCTGTTCGCCGTCACCGCCCTGACCGCCGTACTCGGCCTGCCGGTGGCCGCTGTGGTCCGCCGGGCCAAGAAGCGTCCCGTTCGGCGTGTCTGGCGCGCCGGCCGTGTCCTGGCCGGGCTGGCCGCCGCGGTCGGACTGGTGTTCGTCGTCCTGTTCACGCTGGTCCTGACCGGCGACACGAGCATCCTGTACGGCGTGCCGACCAACGTCCAGGTCCTCCTGGTGCTGCCGCTGCTGGTCCTCGCACTCACCGTCGCCGCGATCGCCACCACCGTGAGGGCCTGGCGGCACGCAGGCGTCCTGGCCCGCGGCCACCAGGTGGTCGTGCTGGCGGGGCTGCTCACCCTCCTCTGGTTCTGCCGGCACTGGAACCTGCTCGGTTGGCACCTGTGATCACTCGACCGCCCGGCTCAGCAGCCGGACAGGTGCCGCGTGGCTGACGGTTGATCTACCAGCGGCCAGGTACTTCCCGAAGGCCGAGGATGTGCCGAGGCGGAGGTGTTGCGCTGCGGCAGATCCTCAATCGGTCGCGAGATCAGCTTCGGCAGCCTGCTTGATGTGCCGGTTCCGGATCAGGATCAACTTGGGCATGTAGTGACGGAGAGCCAGCATTTCAGCGACCCTCCCAAGAGGACCGAGAGGTGCGGCGAATTCAACGACGTCGCTCATTACCGTACCGCCGTGGCCGTCAGGTCGAAAACAGTGAGCGTGGTACCAGCGTTCGAAAGGGCCTGACACCTGCTCATCGACGAAATATCCAGGGCGATCGTAAGCGCTGATCGTAGACGTCATCCGCCAACGGATACCGAAGTGTCGCGCCTGCCACGTAACGATATCGCCCAGCTTCAAGCTGCCGGTGGTCACACCTCCGACCGCTTTCTCGGAAGATCCTGCCATTGATGCTGTGTGAACGTCCACGTCCAGCGAGATATCGAAGACTCGTTCCGGAGGGGCCGTGACATGCGTGACAATCTCAAAGCTCGGCATGCGTCAAGCCTAAGGCAGCGCACTCTAGTGGAACCTCCTGGGTTGCTTCCTGCCTTCCCGACAGATGCCGCGCGGGAAGCATAAACCGCATTAGCAGCTCGGATCCGGCCCGTCCCGATCGGTTCAACCTGGACCAAGGACGCGGCCATTCCGTCTGGAACGGCATGGACGGCGGTGAACTGCAACCGGGAGCCGGAATCATGGTCGAGACGTTGAGAGCAGAGCCTGGGTGAATGAATTAAGAGGCCTGTTCGTATGGCTGGGTGGGTGCTTTCGTGGACGTCTACGGCCACTTGCTGGAGGGCGACGAGCGGGCGGCGCCGGAGGCGATCTCCGGAGCCCCCGGAAAGATCCACGCGGGTGGCTCCAGGGTGGCCCCCACAGAGGTGGAGGGCACCACGTGAAGGTGGAAAGCAAGAAGGCCCGTCCCCAGTTTGCCTGGTGACGGACCTTCGTGGCTGGCGCGGCCGAGAGGACTCGAACCCTGAACTTCTGATCCGTAAGGAAGGGCAGACGCACCTCGTCCTCAGCTTCCCGGCCTGCCAGGCGGCGTTTATGAGCTGGTGGAGTGTGATCGAGTGAGGCGGTGTGCTGTACGGACTGCTGTACAACACTCAAGCCCAAGACGCGCCGGCCCTCGAGGCACTCCACCCAGCGCCGACGGAGGAATCACTCAGCCGGCTCCGGGTCCCAGCCCTCGATCTTCACAGGATCGAGGCCGATCACCAGTACTCGTGCCGACGTCACATGTCCTCCCCTTCGCGACGGCTGTACCGTCTTGTCCCGCTCCGCTCGCGAAGTACATCCGCCGGACACCCTCCAGCGCTGCCGCGGCGGTCTCGGGCCGGGTCAGATCGCCGAGGACCACCCATCACTGGCAACCAGCGGTCGGACTCCTTCGCATGACTGAGTCGGGCAGGGTCACGCCGCTTGGCGGCGTTGTGGGCAGGTGACGTGAGGTCAGCGGCCGGGGGCCCGCTTCTTGACCTCCTGCAACACCCAGCCGTTGCCGTCCGGGTCGCTGAAGGTGGCGTAGGAGCCGTAGTCGTTTCGGTCTGGGTGCGGGCCGGTCAGCCGTCCCTGGCCGTTGAGCCGGTGGGTGAAGTCTCCGGCATCGTGGCCGTGGTAGTAGAGCCCGCTCGCGTCGTGAAAGATCTCGCTGATTTCGACGCCGCGGCCGGCCAGCTCCGCGCGGGCCTTCTCGATGTCGGAGACGATGAGGTAGAGCCCCTGGACCGAACCTGGCGCGGCGGAGGTGATCCCGTTGCCGAAAATGATCGAACACTCCGAGCCGGGTGGCGTGAAGTGGACCGCGCGCCAGTCCTCACTGACGGTCTTGTCGAGATCAAAACGGAATCCCGCCGCCTCGTAGAAGGACTTGGCCCGGTCGACGTCGGACACAGGCAGCACGATGAGTTCGAGTTTCAGATCCATCTGGGTTCATCTTTCTTGACGACGGTGGATCGCACGACGTACGTCCCCCGTTCAGTGAATGGTTGCGGTCGGCGGCACGGCACACGCCAGAGCGGCGCATACCGCCCGCCGAGCGGTTTCCCCTGTTCACAGCCGCATCCCCGTGGACGGCTGTGCTACTGGTCGCCGGACGCGCCCCGGACCGGCGCACCGTCCCCGGCATCGGGGTCACGGCCCTTGCCGGTCATCTGCGTCACGGCGGCTATCCGGCCTCCGTTCATTCGGGCCGACCGGCAGAATCTAGATATTTTTTAACCAGGTCTGCCCTCCGAAAAGATCGCGCGGAGATGCCGCACGAGAGGAATCAGTCGCGTCCGAACGCATGGCGAACATGCGCCGCGACGCCGGGAGCGTGCCCTTCGGCCGCGGCCCTCACGTCGGCGAGGCTCTGTTCGGCCAACGCCTTCCGCCAGGCCGCTTCTGCCCGCCCCATGGCCGCCTTCACCGCACATGGGTCGGCGAACAGGGAGTCGGGGCACCGCTCCCCGATGGTGCCGCACCGGCGGATCTCGGTGCACCGGAAAAGGGGTGCATCCCCCTCGATGGCAACGACCACGTCCAGCACCGACACCGCCTCCAGGGAACGAGCCAGGCGAAACCCACCCCGCGCCCCCGGTACCGATTCGAGCAGACCGGCCTTGGCCAGCTGCTGCAGTTGCTTGTTCAGGTAAGACACCGACAGGTCGTGACCGGCGGCCAGTTGCGCGGTGGTCACCGGCTCACCGTCCTCCGACCATGCGAGGTTGAGCAGCACATGCATCGCCCACTCGACACCCTTACCTGTCCGCACAACCTGGACATTAAGCATCCAGGTTCACTTTTGTCAAGAAACGCCTGGTCAACGGCCACGGTGCGCCACCCGGGCCGTATGGATCACGTCGAGATGCTTGTCCGTCCAGCGCGCGCCCCCCGCGAGGACGGCGACCCGCGCCGGTCAGGTCGTCCTCGACCTGAGGCGGGACGGTCGAGTGCACCGTCCGCGAGATCAGCCCGTCACGCTCCAGGTGCCGCGATGCCACCGTGAGCATGCGCTGAGTATGGGGTCAGGCGCCGCCGCGACTCGTTGAGGCACCGAGGCCCGGAGCGCTGCGATCGTCCTGGCCGGCCACCGCGGCCCGCAGACGTCGTGGACGGAGCAGCACCGGCCTCCCCGCTCAGGTCACGGACGCGGCGCTCGGCGGTCCCTGCGCTCCTCGAGTTCTTCCGCACTCACCGGGATGAGCATCGGCTGCCCTGCCACACCGAACATCGTGACGACGAACTCGGTCTCCGCATCGGGAAGATTGTTGGCATCCTGGTAGTGGATGAGGTCACCACCGGGCTCCCAGAACGTCTCACCTGTTCTGACGACCCGTTCCGGTTCCCCTTCCAACTCGAAGAGCATCTCCCCTTTGATCATGTACCCGAACGCAGGACCTGTGTGGCGGTGCGGCGGATTGCCCTCACTGCCCGGCGGCAGAGTCACCCGGATCGTCATCGCCTCAGCGTTGTCGGGCATCGGCGGCGGTGACGGCACCGAAGAGATGAGTTCGATTTTCGGCGGCGGAGTGGTGGCGCCGGGATTCTCCAGGTGATGCACATGCTCCGTACTCATGGGTTCACTCAGTCCCCCTCTGATCGTTCCTGTCCCCGGCCAACAGCCCGGCATCCCACGGCGGCGAGCCAGTAAACGAACCATCGCGGGTACCGACCGATCTCGCCGAGTTCACCGCGCGCACCCCCGAACCGAGCATCACGCTCAGCCAAGTCCTCGCCCGCCTGGAAGGTACGCACCCCTCCACACCACCGACAGCCTCCCCGGCTCCCACCATGGCATCTTGGCCAAGCGGCATGGTGTTCCTCGAAAGCTACCCGGCGAATTCGAGTAGCTGCCCAAAGCGAATCCAAGCCTTGGTACCGGTCTGCCCAGACCACAGGACGACGTCCACGTCACCGGCCGTTCAGCTCCCCCACCAGGCGGGCCGAGTCCCCTCCGCGAGCCTGCCGAACCATGGCGATAACCGACCGGCCCCCGCCGCACACGCTCAGGGTGATACCCCGGCCGCAGAGCATGGTCGATCATCTCCGTCAAGTACGGCAACTCCTTCACCGGCAGTGAGCCCGAGAGTTGCCCGCGCCGCACGGCCCGGCAGCGGGCCAAGTACGGCGGCGCGCCGCGCCGCCGCTTGAACGGCTGAGGTTGTTCGCCAGGGCGGCCGGCGATCAGGTGGGAGCCACCGATGGCTCCCAGCCGGCAAGCTCCAGAAATCGTCCGGACAAAGCGAAAGGCCCGTCCCAGGTTTCCCTGGTGACGGGCCCTTCTGGCTGGCGCGGCCGAGAGGACTCGAACCCCTAACCTTCTGATCCGTAGTCAGATGCTCTATCCATTGAGCTACGGCCGCTTGACTCGGGACAAGCATAGCGGGTCTTGGGGGGTGTGCCGAACCGGTATGGGGAGCGGCGGGGTGGGGGGGCGGGGTCAGGTGGTTACGTGGATGGCGAAGTGTTGGCCGCTTACTGTTTGGCCGGGGCGGATCTTGGCGCGTTTGCGGAGTTCTACCTCGCCGTCTACCAGGATCTCGCCGTCGGCGATCAGGAGTTTGGCGGAGCCTCCGGTTTCCGTTATGTCGCAGGCCTTGAGTAGGTCGCACAGCGGGATGTACTCGGTGCGGAGGCGGAAGGTGCCCTCCAGGAAGCTCTCGTCCACGGGGACCAGCATAGGCAGGCGGTGGTGGGGGGGCTCAAATGGTGTGGATGGGGATAATCCCTCTGCAAAGGTTCGGGGTGGGCGGCGTGGCGTTCGGATCGTCCGGCTATGTCTTGAGATGACTGCCGGGGGGTGTGGTCAGGCCGGGGGCGCGGGGGATGGATCGGCTAGCGTTGTTCGTCATCGGCGGGGTGCCGCCTCACGTCGTCATGGCGGCTGGACTCGGCTTGCTCGGTGTCGCGGTGATCGTCGCGGTGCTGGTGGGCAGGCGTCGGCGTCGGGTGGCGGCTGTGCAGGACTCCCATGCGCGGCGGGTGCTGGAGTTGGTGCGGTTGTTGTTGCGGGTGCAGTACGACTATCCGCGGCCGACGATCGCCGATCTGGTGCAGTGCTCTCGCAGGGGTGGGCTCACGGTGCGGTTGCATGTGTCCGGTGCGCCGCGGATGTTGCCCGATGTCGTCGATCTGGCGGCGATGAGGATCGTGCATGAGGCGCTGGTGAACGTGTACCAGCACGGGACGGCCAGTGCCACGGTCATCCTGGGGTATCGGGCGGATCGGCTGACGATCACGGTGGACAGTCCGCTGAGTGCCCAGGCGAGTCCGTCGCGGGGGCCGCGCACGGGGGTCGCGGCGATGCGCCGCCGGGCCGGCAGGCTCGGGGGCACGGTGTCGGCGGGGCCGCACGAAGGAGGGTGGCGGGTGCACGCCGATCTGCCGCTCGGGGCGCAGGCCGCGTTCCGGTAGATCAGTCCGCTATGTACAGGGACAGGGTCTCGGCGACGCACGCGGGGCGGGGCTGGTCGCGTACCTCGACGGTGACCCGCAGGCTGGACAGCTTGCCTGCGGGGGTGTTCTTCAGGTCGAGCAGTTCGGCGCCGGCGCGGATGTCGGCGCCGACCGGCACCGGCGACGGGAAGCGGACCTTGTTCAGGCCGTAGTTGACGGCCATCTTCAGGCCCTCGATGCGGAACAGTTCCGTCATGAGGGACGGCAGGAGGGCGAGGCTGAGGTAGCCGTGGGCGATCGTCGTGCCGAACGGCCCCCGTGCGGCTCGCTCGGCATCGACGTGGATCCACTGGTGGTCGCCGGTGGCGTCGGCGAACAGGTTGACCTGGTCCTGGGTGACCCGGCGCCACGGGGTGTACCCCAGGTGTTCGCCGGTGGCGGCTTTCAGCTCGTTGAGGTTCGCGAAGACGCGCATGGCCAGAATCTTATTCTGTGGGCGGCACCGCGGCCAGGTTGAGAACCCAGTATTCGTCCGGCTTCTCCGAGTTGTCGGCACCCCAGTAGAACACCAGGCTGGCGGACGACGAGACTCCCCTGCCGTAGGATCCGCCGCCTCTGCCGTCACTCGCCCCGACGCCGCCGACCGCCCCGGTGACCCGGTCGTAGACGGCGGCGACCGGCCGGTACGTCCCCTCCGCGGAAGGGCCGGCCATGTGGGTCGCGACGAACCGGTCGGCGATCGGTGCTTCCGGCCCGAAGCCGCTCAGCCCGGGAAGCTCCCGTCGTCCGGAACCGTCGAGTCGCTGCACCACGGCCACCGGCTTCCCGTCCTTCACCGTGTCGCCGAAGCAGAAGCTCGGACCGCAGCGCACGTTCCGGAGGCTCTCCGTGGCCCTGATGATCTTGCGCGCCTGGGTCTCCAGGTTCACCAGCACGGTCTGCCTGCCCTTTCCCCGCTCGTCCACGATCGGCTTCTGCGTCGCCCACGGCCAGGTCAGCAACTGGTAACCGGACGTCTCCGGCACCTCCTGCACGAGGGTGCCGCCGCCGAGCGGCATGCTGAAGACCCCGCCCCGCCCCAGGGACCAGACCAGGCGGCCGTTCACCACGGTGGCTTCCTCCACCGTGCCATCGGTGAGCGTGGTGATCATGCGTGGGGTGCCCCCGTCCCGGCCCACGACCCAGAACTCCGTCACCGGCGTGCCGTCCCGCCGTGTCCCGGTGGCGTACCAGATGATGTGCTCGGCGTCGGCGTCGGCGCCCTGCACGTAATACCGCTGCAGATCAGGACGTTCCGGCAGGGTGGCGAGCACCGTGCCGGTCCCGAGCGCGATGTCGTACACCCCGATCCTCTCGAACCTGTCGAGTGATCGCTCGAAGTACACGAGCAGGTGGCGCGGGCCGAGCGCCGTGATCGGGCGATAACGCCACCCGTCCCCCGCGTCGGCCGGCATCCGGAAGACGGCGCCCGGCCAGACGTCCTGCGCCGGCCGCACGGGGAGCGGCGGCGCCAGTGGGCTCTGTACCGGGGTGAAGACCGGTCTGGTGGGTGCGGCCGTGGCGGGCCTCATGACCTCCCTGTGCCCGCCGGCCTTCCGGACGGCCACCGTCCCGCCGCCGGCCACGATCACGACGGCCACCACCGCCAGCACCGTCCGGACCCGGGCCCGGGTCCGGACGGCCCGGCGGGCCGCCACGGCCTCGGCGAGGTCGCCGATCGGCTCGGGCGCGACCCCTGCGGCGGCCCGCAGCGTGCGGGCCAGGTCCTCGGTGTTCATCATGACCACCCCGGCTCGGCGACCAGGTCCTCGTGGTCGACCCTGAGCTTGCCGAGGGCGCGGGACGCCTGGCTGCGCACCGTGCCGCGGGAGATGCCGAGGACGCCGGCGATCTCCTCGTCCGTCAGGTCCTCGTAGTACCGCAGCACCAGCACGGCCCGCTGCCTGCGCGGCAGGGTGCCGAGCGCCGTCCACATGCCGGAGTCGCCGCCGAGGCGGTCGATGTCCTTGTCGGTGTATCCCCCCTCGGGGATGACGGCCATCAGATGTTCCCTCCTCCTGCGGCGCCACCAGCTCACATGGAGCCGGGCCATCGCCGTGCGCACGTACCCTTCGGGGTTCTCCTTGTTGCGCACCCGCGGCCATGCGTCGCCGAGACGCATCAGCGCCTCCTGCACGAGGTCCCCCGCGTCGTCGGCGTTACCGGTCAGCACGAAGCCGTACCGGTACAACGCACTGCCGCGGCTGCGGACGAACTCCACGAAATCGGTGGCCTGCTCCACGCTCCAAGGACGCACGACCCCCCGCCGCTGTTGCACGGGTCAGAGACGACCTGAGTACGCCCAGCCCACGTACCGGGTGACCTCGACGGCGATCACCGGGCCCTCGGGCGGACGGGCGGCGTACTGGGGGTACTTGGCGACGAGCGGCGCGAGGGGGCGGTCGTCGCCGTGGAGGATGGACGCGCGGCCGTCGGCGCGCACCCACCACAGGCGGGTCCAGTCGTCCTCGTAGTGGTCGACGAGCAGGGAGACGCGGGGGTCGTGCTGGATGTTGCGCAGGCGGCGCAGGGCGGTGGTGGTCTTGGGTTTGTGATCGACGGCGGTCACGACGAGGTCCCCGTGCGTCGCGAACGTCACGGGGACCAGGTGCGGGGCGCCGTCCGGCCCGACGGTGGCGAGCCTCGCCACCCGGGCGCTACGGAACCGGGCGCGCTCGGCGTCCTCCATGAGGGCATCCAAGCACGCCGGACCGTCATCCGGCCGCAGCGTGCGCCGGGACGGGCGTGACGGTGTCGCCCGCCGGGGGGACGTGGCGCGGCGCCACCCAGAGACCCACCGCGGCCAGGAGCAGCGCGACCGCGAAGACCGTCCAGTACCCGGAGCCGGTGGCGGTGAAAAGGGCGCCGGTGAGGGCGACCGCCACCACCGAGAAGACCATCTCGCCGACCTGCAGGGCGGAGCTGTTCACGCCCTGCTCGCCGGGCCGGGACAGCTCCAGGATGAGCACCGACAACGTCGGGTAGACCAGGCCCATGCCGAACCCGGCGACGATCCAGGACGGGTACGCGAGCGCCACGGGGACGGCGTCGAGCGTCACGGCGCTCATCAGCAGGATGCCGAGGCCGATGGCACCGGTACCCATGATCAGGTTGGTGGTCCGGCCGAACACCTCACGGCCCTGGAGCCAGGAGGCGAACGACCAGGTCAGCGCGCCGCCGGTGAGGGCGAGGCCGGCCGCGAGGGGGGACATGTCGCGCTTGCTGATCAGCATCAGGGGCACGATGACCTCGGCGGCGAAGAACGCCCCCGCGGTCAGGCCGCGCAGCCCCACCACGGCGGGCAGCCCGCGGGCGGCGCGCAGCGTGCCGGTGGGGAGCAGTTTCGGCAGCGCGAGCGACAGCACCACCAGGCCCGCCACCAGCAGCGCCGGGTTGGCCGCGCCGCCGTACTGCATCAGGCCCGCGCCGACGGCGGTGACCGCGGCCCACGCGACCTTGCCGGCCAGCCTGCCGGGTGCGGCACTCGTGGTCTGGGGCGCGAGTTGGCGACCGGCCAGCCCGCGGACCAGCAGCGCGACGGCGACCGCGGTGAGCACGGGCACGGCGAGGAACACCCAGCGCCAGCCGAGGACGTCCACGGTGGCCCCCACCAGCGCCGGGCCGACCATGGACGGCACCACCCACGCCGTGGCGAACAGCGAGAAGATCTTCGGGTGCGTCTCCTCGGGGTACGCCCGCCCCACCACCACGTACAACGCGACCCCGACCAGCCCGCCGCCGACGCCCTGCAGCATCCGCCCCGCGATCAGCACTTCCATGGACGGCGCCGCCCCCGCCAGCGCCAGCCCACCCGCGAACCCAGCCGTCCCCACCCAAAGCGGCGCCTTCGGCCCCCGCAGGTCCGCCCACCGCCCCCCGAGCACCGTCCCCACGACCCCGGCCGCCATCGCCCCGCTGAACGCCAGCCCGTACAGCCGCACCCCGCCGAGCTCCCGCGCCACCACAGGCATGGCCACCGCGACCGCCATGTACTCGAACGCGACCAGCGACATCAACGCCACCAGCCCCACCGTCAACGCCCGATTCGTCCTGCTCGTCTGTGCCATACCTCGTACGTTATGACCGACTTCGCCCGTTTACATCGGGCGAAAGCCCTAGGCCCGGCCGTCCGCAGGGCTTAGGCGGCGGCGTTCCCGGGCCACCTCCTCCCGCAGCGCCGGGGCCACCTCCTCGCCGAAGGTTCGGATCATCGCCGGGTCGTCGCGGCCGATGAAGAAAGAGCTGAAGCCGTGCTCCAGGACCAGGGAGAGCAGGTCGTCCACCCATTGCTCCGGGGGGCCGTGAAGGAAGGACCGGCCTACCGGGGTGAAGCCGATGTCGAACAGGTTGAGGTGCCGGCGGATCTCGCGGGGGTCGCGGCCCGCCTCGGTGGCGGCGGCGTCGATGAGTTCGCTGGACGTCGCGATGTCCGGGTCCTTGATGTAGTCGAGCGTGGGCAGCCAGCCGTCGGCCTTGCGGCCGACCAGGCGGAGCATGCGCGGCTTGTAGGCGCCCAGCGAGATCGCGATGTCGTGCGCGGGTCTCGGTCCTCGTCTCATCTGCGGGATCTCGTAGTGCTGACCGTGATGGCGCAGCGGGCCGTCCGCGGCCACGTCCCAGACGCCGCGCAGGATGTCGATCGCCTCCTCCAGCGCGTCGACCGACTCCCCCGCGCTCAGTTGCCGTCCCGTCATCCTGCTCGCCGCTGTGGGCACCCCGGCACCCAGCCCCATCTCGAAGCGGCCCCCGGACAGGATGTCCAGACTCGCGGCCGTCCGCGCCAGCACCGCCGGCGGCCGCAGCGGGAGGCTCGTCACGTTCGCCGACACCCGCAGCCGTGAGGTCCGCGCCGCGATCCAGGTGAGAAGGGTGTAGGTGTCCAGGAACTCCGCGTTGTACGGGTGGTCCTGGATCGTCACCATGTCCAGCCCCACCGCCTCGGTGAGCTCCGCCAGCCCCACGACGTCCTCCGCCGCCCCCGCGTCCGGAGTGATGAACGTCCCCAGCACCAGCTCGTGCCCGTAGTCAGGCATCTCCCCGCCCTCCTCACCAGGTCATGTCGTCCGTAGTGGATAACCGCCCGATGCCCGCGCTATTCCGGGGACCCCGATCGGCCCGTGCCGATCGCGTCCTCCGCCCGCGTGGACCATGGGAGTAGGGGACGGGGCGGTCTGTCTCCGCTGGTGAAGGGGCCGGGGCCGCCCTCGCTGTACGGGGGGCGACATGCACTACCGCTGTTACTCGTGGGTGGGGCAAGGGAGCGATCAAGGACGGGAGGGGGAACGCCGGCCGGGGCATCCGGAGTTCGGGGCGTCGGGGCTGCCGCCGATGCGGACGTGCGACTGGTTGCTGAAGCCACGGAGGGTGATCGAGGTGTCCACGGCGAACGCGGCGGAGGCGGTGGAGTGGCTCGGCCGGAGGTACAAGGCCGTTGAGGCGTCGTTCCTGCGTCCCGCGGGGGAGGCGCGTGTGCCGGTGGAGCTCCGCTTGGAGGAGGCGAGGCGGTCGCTCAGCGCAGGTGTGGACGTGCAGTGGGGGTTCTGGCTGACGGCCGGGCGATTCGCCACCATCGCCGTCGTCTGCTGCTCGCCGAACCGGCACGCGCGGTATCCCTGCCCGGCGGGATGACGGGTGGCCGGGCGCCGTCGCGGGGCTCGTGTCGCCTGTCTGGTCATGGGCCGGCGTTCTGGCGGGCCGCCAGTTCGTGCACGGCCGCCTGCTCCAGCTTCACCTCGTGCTGCCATGTTCCCACGTGGTGCGGCACGACGGGGTCGGAGCCGATGCCTTCTGCCCGGGCCCGTACACCCCCCCGTCCGGGAGTGAGGGAGGGCATGGAAACCGGGGGTCGTTCCGGCGTCGTGGAGCGCCGGACGCCCCGGGGTGGCAGGGTGAGGGGCGGGGGACTGTGTCGCGGGGAAAGTCCATCCTCCGAATGGTCGGCGTTCGGGACATTTGGCTCCGGGAGGAGTGGAATGGTGTCGGTACGGTCCTCGTGACGGCTCGGGGGAGTCGAGGGGACTCGGGGTGGATGTGAAGTGAAGCGGGGGAGGTGATGGGACGTGTGACGGCGGGCGGCCGGTTCGGGGAAGCAGAAAGGCCCTCCCCCGGGTCGGGTGAGGGCCTCTGGAGCGGAGCGGAGGCTCGGGGATTTGAACCCCGGATGGGCGATGAACCCAAACCGCATTAGCAGTGCGGCGCCATAGACCTGACTAGGCGAAGCCTCCTGATGGCCGAGTGGCTCAGGACAGCGTACCGGCGTTCTCGCCGGGCGGCAAAGTGGATTGCGGAGGTGATCGGTAGTGCCTTGGACGAAGGCCGAACAGCGGTCCGGTAGGGCCGGACCGCGGGGGGGCACACCTTGTGTCCACAGGGTGTGGACACAAGGTGTGGGTGACCCCTGGAGTAGCTATGACCGTTTTGATGGCCACAATCTCCGTCGCGGTGGCGACGGGACGATCAGCGGGGGAGGTCAGGCGGCGCGGCGAGTGGCCTCGCCCTCGACCTCGATCTTGACCTTCTTGCTCACCAGCACGCCGCCGGTCTCGAGGGCGACGTTCCAGGTGAGGCCGAACTCCTCGCGGTCGATCTCGGTCGAGATGGAGAAGCCGAAGACCTCGGCGCCCCACGGGTTGGTGCCGGCGCCGCCGTACTCGACCTTGAGGGTGACCTCCTTGGTGACCTCGCGGATGGTGAGGTCGCCGCGGACGACGAAGTCCTCGTCGGAGTGGCTGACGACGCGGGTGGAGCGGAAGGTGATCTCGGGGAACTTCTCCACCGACAGGAAGTCGTCGCTGCGCAGGTGGCCGTCACGGTCGACGTTGCCGGTCTCGATGCTGGCGGTCTTGATGGCCAGCTCGGCGGACGACTGCAGCGGGTCCTCGGCGATGGTGACGCTGCCGGAGAACTCGGTGAATGACCCGCGGACCTTGGTGACCATCATGTGCTTGGCGACGAAACCGACGTGGGTGTGCGAAGCGTCGAGGTCGAACGTGCCGGCCTCGGGGATGGTGAGGCCTTCCCAGGCGCGAGTGCCCATGGTGTTACTCCTGAGGATCAGTGGTTGCCGTGCGGATGTTTGCGACAACAAACATCTACAGGAGGAATATTCCCCACGTCAACTATATGTGGCGTAGACTATGAACGTGATCCCACTCGACGACCCCAGACTGACCGCGATGGGGTTGCTCGCCGAAGTGCACACCGGTCTGATGGCCAAGATGGCGGGCGCCTTCGCGGAGTCGAAGCTGTCCGACATCGACTTCGAGACACTGATCCGTCTCGGACGTTCCCCCGGCCACCGCCTGCGCATGAGCGACCTGGCCGCGCAGACCTCGTTGTCCACCAGCGGCGTGACCCGCGTCGTGGACCGCCTCGAACGTGACGGCCTCGTGCAGCGCGTCGCGTGCGCCAGCGACCGCAGGGCGTCCTACGCGACCTTGACGGGCGAGGGCCTGTCGCGCCTGGAGTCCGTGATCCCCAAGCACATCGAGGACATCGACCGGTGGTTCACCGGCCTGCTCGCCCCGGACCAGCTCGACACGCTGCTCGACGCGCTGCGGGTCATCCGGGACGTGGTACGGCCCTGCGCCACCGCCGGCGCCGAAGGGGAGGTCAGCCTTCCACGATCGTGATGTCGCCTCTGGCGTGCATCTCGCGCAAGGTGCGCTTGGCGAACTTCCCGACGCTGGTCTTCGGAACGGCGTCGACGAAGGCCCAGCGTTCGGGCACCTGCCAGCGCGCGACCTTGCCTGAGAGGTAGTCCCGTAGCTCCGCCACGGTGGCGAGGCCGTCCAGGACCACGCAGGCGAGCGGCCGTTCACCCCACCGCTCGTCCGGCACCCCGATGACGGCGGCCTCGACCACCGACGGATGTCCCATCAGCGCGTTCTCCAGCTCCACCGACGAGATCCACTCCCCGCCCGACTTGATGACGTCCTTGGCGCGGTCGGTCAGCGTCACGTAGCCGCGCGCGTCGAGCCGCCCGACGTCCCCGGTGCGCAGCCACCCGTCGTGGAACCGCGAGCCGTCCTCGTCGAGGTAGTACGCCGCGGTGACCCACGGCCCGCGTACCTCCAGCTCGCCGACCGCCTGCCCGTCCGCCGGCAGCACGGTGTCGCCCGGCCCGACCAGGCGGCCCTCGACGCCGGGCAGCAGCCGTCCCTGGGTGACGCGCAGGTCCCAGGTGTCGCCGTGCGCGACGGTGGCGAGCGGGGACGTCTCGGTCATGCCCCACGCCTGCACGATGTGGACGCCGAACTCCTCCTCGAAGCCCCGCATGAGCGACTCGGGCACCGCCGAGCCTCCGCACGGCACGAGCCGCAGGGACGACAGGTCCGCGCCGTGCTGCCGGGCGTGCCGCAGCAGGTCGCCCCAGATGGTCGGCACGGCGCCGGACGACGTCGGGCGCTCCTCGGCGATGATCCTCGCCAGGTGCTCGGCCTGCAGGTAGCGGTCCGGCATGATCAGCGAGGCGCCGGCCATCAGCGCGGCGTACGGCATGCCCCAGGCGTTGGCGTGGAACATCGGCACGATCGGCAGCACGCGGTCGTCGGCCCGCAGGCCCATCGCGTTGCCGGTGCACACGCTCATGGAGTGCAGGTACGTCGAGCGGTGGCTGTACACGACGCCCTTGGGGTTGCCGGTGGTGCCGCTGGTGTAGCACATGGACGCGCCGGCCCGTTCGTCCAGCTCGGGCCAGTCGAACGTGCCGGGCTGCGCGTCGAGCAGCGTGCGGTAGTCGTGCACCTGCTTGCCGGCCGCGCCGAGTGCCGAGGTGTCCGCCGGGCCGATGACGACGACGTGCCGCACGGTCTTCATCTCCGGCAACATCGGCGCGAGCAGCGGCGCCAGGGAGCCGTCCACCAGCACCACGTCGTCCTCGGCGTGGTTGGCGATGTAGACGACCTGCTCGGGGAAGAGGCGGATGTTCAGCGTGTGCAGCACCGCCCCCATGGCGGGCACCGCGAGGTACGCGGCCAGGTGCTCGGTGTTGTTCCAGCAGAACGTGGCGACCCGCCGGCCGGCGTCCACCCCGAGGCCGCGCAGCGCGCCGGCCAGCCGGGCGGTCTCGCGGGCGAGCTCGTGGTACGGGGTGCGCCGGTACCCGTCCCCGGTGTAGGTGACGACCTCGTGGTCACCGAAGAGACCGGTGCCGTGCCGCATGATCGAGGTGATGGTGAGCGGGTGGTCGGGCATCGTGCTGCGCATCAGGCGCCACCTCCGCTTCCCGAGTCTCCCCCCGTGCCCGGGGCTTGGACAAGCGTCCGGCCGGTTCACTGGGGTAACGGGTCGCGGCGGGCCCGCACGAGGACGACGTCGCCGCGCAGCTTGGCCATGCCCCGGGACACCGTGCTCTTCACCGTGCCGACGCTGACGCCGAGGGCCCTCGCGATCTCCGGCTCGCTCATGTCCTCGTAGTAGCGCAGCACGATGGCCGTGCGCTGCCGGACAGGCAGGCGGGCGAGGGCCTCCTCCAGCAGTTCGTGGATCTCGCCGCGGCTCGGCACGTCCCGCGCCGGCAGGTCGGGCAGGTGCTCGGCGGGGTACTCCTCCAGCTTCCGCCGCCGCCACCAGGAGATGTTGATGTTGACCATGGCGCGGCGCACGTACCCGTCGAGTGCGGCGCGGTCGTTGATCCGTTCCCAGGCCAGGTAGGTCTTGGCCAGTGCCGCCTGGAGCAGGTCCTCGGCGTCGGCGGGCTGACCGGTCAACTGGTGGGCGGCGCGCAGCAGCGCGGGACCGCGGGCGACGACGTACTCGCGGAACTCCTCGTCTTTACCGCTCATTCGGTTCACCGGTACCGGGGCGAAGGGGCAGGAGTCATTCGGATCTCGGGGTCAGAATCGCAGTCCGGTGCTCTCGGGGGGCTGAACCTTCGTCCTGGTTTCGCCCCGCCAACGGCAAAGATCGTTTACAGCCCGGTGGCACCCTCGGGCGGTGAGTAATTCACCCAGGTATGAGGGATTTGCTACGCACGCCGGGACGGGTGTGATTCTTTGCCCCGCCCGATTACCGGCCGCCCGGAAAACATGTGACGCTATCCCCGGACCAGTAGCTCATGACGGCGACCGGGAGGGGCCGATGGGTGTCGAGCGCCGCCACGCCCTGTCGTCCGCGGTGCTCGGCCGCGACACGGCGCCGCGTCCCCTGCCGGAGACCGGGACGGGCCCGCTGACCGGCATCACCGGAGAGATCCGCGACGTCAGCCCCCACCTGCTCATCGTGGAGACGCCGGAGGGCGGCGAGGAACGGCTGGTCATCGCGCCGTGGGCCGTCGCGTGGCGCGGCAGGGCCGTGGCGCCCGCCGATCTGCCGGTCGGGTCCCGGGTGGTGATCCGCGCGCGGCAGTCCGGCCGGGTGGCCGAGCGCATCTGGGCGGACATCACACGGGTCACCGGGGTGATCCGCTCCGTCGGCACCGACGGCAAGGACGTCACGGTGGAGCTGGACTGCGGTCCTCACCGCGGCACCCGCACCGTCGTGGTCCCCTACGCCGCCTCCGGCCGCATCCGGGTGCGGCACCCGCAGTTCGATCCGGGGTTCCTGTTCGACGCCATCGGCACCCGCACCGGCGGCACGAGCCGCGCCTGGCTGCCGGCCACCTCGCAGCCCCCCTACCGAGCCCCCGCCGTGCCGCGGCCCCCGGCCGGGTA
The DNA here is from genome assembly GCF_039871875.1 of Sphaerisporangium sp. B11E5. Lineage (NCBI taxonomy): Bacteria > Bacillati > Actinomycetota > Actinomycetes > Streptosporangiales > Streptosporangiaceae > Sphaerisporangium > Sphaerisporangium sp. B11E5. Next base: position 80,694 of record NZ_JBDPMD010000013.1, read on the forward strand.
CGGCGGGGTGCAGTCACGCGTCTCCGGTCCGGCCACGTGGTCGGACGCCTTCGACGACGGTGAGGCGGGAGCCGCGTACCCCAAGCTGGAGCGGGCCGACGCCGACTGCGAGGACACCGGGGTCTCCTGCACCGGTCTGCCCTATCTGGCGCTCGGCTCGATGTTGTACGTCGGCAACGTGTGCGAGGGACGGTCGGCGGTGCTGCCGATCGTGGCCTGCGGGTGCGTGGCCGGGCGGTTCTGCGACCGGTGCGTGGAGTGCGGCACCTCGCCGCGCGGAAGGGTGGCCGAGTTGTCCCCGGTGTCGTTCGTCGAGCTCGGCGGCGACCTCACCACGGGGTGTTTCAACGCCCGCGTGGGGCTGGGGTGAGCGCACGGGAACGGTGGTACGGCCACGCCGCTCGTGGCGGTGCCGCGGCCGTGGAGGGGAGTACGGCATGACCGCGCAGGCGACGCTCGCCACCGTGGCGCTGGAACTTCTGGTGCTGATGTTGCTGCTCGGCGGCCTGGCCAAGCTCGCCACCGCCGGGGGGCACGGGCAACCCGGCAACCTGTCGCGGCTCGGGCCCGGGGTGCTGGTGCCCGACCGATGGCGCCGGCCGTTCATGATCTTCTGCGCGACGGGAGAGGTCGTGCTCGCGGCGGCGCTGCTGTGCACGACCTGGCCACTGGTGCGCTGGGGGGCCGTCGCGTTCTTCGCCGTGGCGACGTACGTGTTGTGGGAGCTGCGCCGCCGCCGCCCGGACGTCGGGTGCGGCTGCTTCGGGGAGGCCAGCTCCGCTCCGGTGGGACTGCGGTCCATCGCCCGGGCCGCGTCGCTCGCCGGCCTGGCGGTGGTGGTCCTCCTGGTGCCGGTGTCCGGGGCGGACATCGTGTCCGGGTTCTCGGCCGAGCTGGTGGTCGCGACCGCCGCGGGCCTGGCGATTCTGGCGCTGCTGTCCCCCGAGATGGGCGAGGGTATCGCCAGGGTGCGCCACCGCGCGCCGTGCGAGCAGCGCCCCATGGCGGCCGGCAAGGCGCTGCACCGCCTGCGCGCCAGCGGCGAGTGGCGCGCACACGCGCCGCTGCTGGTCTCCGGCGAGCCGTCCGACACGTGGCGCGAGCTGTGCTGGCGTTTCTTCGTCTACTCCGGCCGCACGGCCGAGGGCGCCCCCGCCGAGGTGGTCTTCGCGGTCTACCTGACGGGACGGCGGGCGCCGGTGCGGGTGGGCGTGATGGAGCTGCGGGACGAGGCTATGCGGGAATCTATCGAAGTATCGGCTGTGCACTAGACAGCGTTAGATATACGTAGCGCTCATTGTTCCCCCTGCTCAGGTCATGCATCGGTGAACAGCAGGGCGTCGCCCATCAGGGGATGATCGACTCTCGTGGTGCCGGCCGCCCCACCCCCGATCGGGCGGCCGGCACCACGAATCCAGCTCTCTACGGCTCTCTAGCTTCCCCTCTAGAAAGCCGTAGAGAGGTCAATGAGGCTCTGGGTGGCCCGCGCTACACCGGCTGCGCACGGAGGAACCGGCCGAAGTGCGGGACGGTGAACGCGATCAGGCCGCGCTCGGCGCTGTAGATCAGTCCTTTCTTGATGAGGCTGTCGCGGGCCGGGGACAGGCTGGACGGCTTGCGGCCGAGCAGCTCGGCGACGTCGGCCGTCGGGACGGGCTCGTCGCCCACCGAGGCCATGGCGTGCATGTAGTCGCGCTCGGCGGGGGTGGCCCGTTCGTACCGGCTGCCGAAGAAGCCCACGGCGAGCTCTTCCTCGGCCTCGGGAGCGGCCACCCGGACGTCGTCGGCGGTGATGGGGCTGCGGGGCGCGAAGTCCCAGGCGACCTTGCCGTACGCCTGGACGAAGTAGGGGTAGCCGTCGGCCGCTTCGTACAGCGCGTCGAGGGCCTCGGGGGTGAACTCGACCTGCTCGCGCTCGGCGGGGGCGATGAGCGCGAGGTCGGCGGCATCGCGGTCCAGGCGGTCGATGCGGGCGTAGCGGAAGAGGCGCTCGGAGTAGCTCTTGCTGGCGCTGAGCACGCCGGGCAGGTGAGGCAGGCCGGCCCCTACGACGATCAGCGGGCCGCCGCTCTGGGACAGCTCGTGACAGGCGGCGCACACGGCCGAGATGTCGGCGGCCTGGATGTCCTGCATCTCGTCGATGAAGAGCGCGATGCCGACGCCGAGGTCGGTGGCCACCGAGGCGGCGTCCACGAACAGCTCGGTGAGGTCGATCTCGAGGTCGCCGGAATCGGCGCGGCCCCGGCCGGCCGGGACGTCGATGGCGGGCGACCAGTGGGAGGTGCCCTTGGCGGCGCCCGGGTCGCGCATCGCGAACGCCTTGAGCACGCCGAGGAACTCCTCGATGCGCTCGGGCGCGCGGTGGCGAGGGGCGAGCTCGCGGATGGCCATGTGGAGGGCGGCGGCGACCGGGCGGCGGATCGACTGCTCCGGCCGGGCCTCGATCTTGCCGGTGCCCCACAGCCGCTGCATGGCCATGGACTTGAAGGTGTTGAGCAGCACGGTCTTGCCCACTCCGCGCAGCCCGGTGAGGACCAAGCTGCGCTCGGGACGGCCTCGGGCCACCCGCTCCAGCACGACCTCGAACTGCCGCAGCTCACGATCGCGCCCGGCGAGCTCGGGGGGGCGCTGCCCCGCACCCGGGGCGTAGGGATTGCGCACGGGGTCCACGCTCTCGGACTGTATGGCCGGATATACCGGCCGTCCTAGATTTCCGTAGAAAGAGCTACGGCGTGTCGTGGAGGAGCGCGGCGCGGGAACGAGGCCGGTGGCCGTCCGCGCGGGTGCAGCGAGCGCCGCCATGGCACACCACCCCTCATCTGGAACCCCTCGGCCCGAACCGGTGTTCGATCCGATGGGCAGAACTGTAGCGCTTCCTCGAACACGTGCGCGAGCACTGTCCGGTAAAAGGCGCGACACGGACCGGGTACGTCCCCGGTCGGACACCCGGCGCCTCACCATCACGATTGCGTCACGACCAGTCACAGGACGGCCTTAGGCTGGCGTATGCCCGAGATTCGAAAGCCTCGCCACCTGGGTGTTCTCGCCCTGGCCTGTGTCGCGGCGGCCGTCACCGCCTGCGGCGGCGCGGGCACCCCCGCGGCCGTCGTCACGCCCGTACCCACCTCCGCCGATCCCACGACCCCGCCCGCGCCTTCGCCGACCCCGACGCCGGCACCCACCCCCTCGGGCCCGCCGGAGTTCTCCGCCAAGGTCTCCCCCGTCACGGCCAAGGAGCTCGGCTCGTCGTGGCGCCCCGGCTGTCCCGTCGCGCCGTCCGGCCTGCGCAAGGTCACCATGACCTTCTGGGGCTTCGACAAGAAGGCGCACACCGGAGAGCTCATCGTGCACCGCTCGGTGACCGACGACGTGGCGGACATCTTCGGCAAGCTGTACGAATGGCGCTTCCCCATCACCCGCATGGAGAACATCGACGCCTACAACGCCAGCGACTTCGACTCCATCGACGCCGACAACACCTCGGCCTTCAACTGCCGCCAGGTCACCGGCGGAAGCGGCTGGTCCAAGCACTCCTACGGCAAGGCCATCGACCTCAATCCCCGCGAGAACCCCTGGGTCGAGCCGGACGGCTCGGTGGCCCACCCCAACGCCGAACGTTTCGCCACCCGCCCCCTGCGCAAGCCGGGCGTCGTCAACGCGGGCGACCGCGTGGTGGACCTGTTCGCCGAGCACGGCTGGGAGTGGGGCGGTTACTTCAACGGCGCCAAGGACTACCAGCACTTCGCGAAGGGCGGCGGCTGAGCCCGGAAGATAGAGGATTCGCCCCTATTTGTGGTGATGCGAGGGCTATGATCGCTGGCCGTGACGTCTCGGGAGCTGGTTCTCCGGCGGGATGCGCCGCCGCGGAAGGCACCCGGGCCGTGGATGGTGGTCACGGCCCTGCTGTTCGTGCTGGGCACGGTGCTGGCCCTGGCCTGGCCGGCCGGCGGGCTTGAGGAGGCGCCGCAGGAGATCGCCCACCGGCGGCTCGGGGAGACCACCACGGGGCAGCGGTTCGCGATCACGCCGCAGAAGCTGGCGTACGTGGAGGTGGACCCGGCGCCGATGTTCGGGGACCCCAAGCCGGGGCGGTTCCTCGCGCTGGAGCTGCGGGTGGAGAACGTCAGCCGCGAGACCGCCACGGCGCAGGATCTGGCGCAGCGGCTCTCCCTGGTCCTCTCGCCCAGCGGCGCCGGCCTCACCTGGTTCAAGAACGGCACCGCGAAGTTCGTGGTCAGGGACGGCGGGTCCGACCGCGACCAACTGCAGCCGGGGCTGCCCGAGCGGGTCATGATCGTCTACCGGGTCCCGGTCCCGCTGCCCGACCCCACGCACGCCACGGTCACCTTCGAGGACTCCGAGTACCGGGGCGGGTTCCAGTCGTCCCTGTCGCAGTGGTGGGCCGGGGAGAAGCTGGCGGTGTACGACCTGGAGGTGGCACGGTGAGACGCGCGGTCCTCGGGGCGCTGACCGCCGCGGCGCTGCTCGCGGCGATCATCGTGGTCCAGCGCGCCACCCCGTCCGTCGACCAGCGGTACGCCCCCATCGTCTCGCGGGGCAGGCTGGGCGAGCAGGTGAACACCACCGCGTTCCAGTTCCGCGTGGACCGCCTGCAGCTCGCGAGGTCGGTGCGGATGACCGACGACTACGGACTGGTCGGCAGGCCCCGGAGCACCCCGGGGGTCTGGCTGGTGGTCTGGGCCACGGTGGCGGCGACCCGCGAGGCGGTGATCGTGCAGGGCACGCGGCTGCGTACGGCGGACGGCACCGAGTACATGGCGAACACCTCGATCCTCCACACCCTGGAGAAGACACCGCTGCAGCCGGGCATGCCGGTGTACGGCCCGATGCTGTTCGAGATCCCGGAGGACCGGCTGGCGGGGGCGTGGCTCGCCGTCCGGCAGCACAGCGGCGGCGCGAACGCCCTGGACACGCTCGGCCCCGCGGTGGATGTCGATCTCGGCGTGTCCCCCGGGCACGCCGCGCGCCTGGCGGCCGAGGTGCCGCCGTCCCTGACCGTGGGCCCGGTGCAGGCCCTGTGAGCGCCCGGAGGAACCTGCTGTACGGCCTCGGCCTGCTCGTGCTGATCCCCGCGGTGCTCGCCGCCTCGGTGCTGCCGTGGCGCGAGAAGTACGTCGCCCGCACCGGGGAGGGCGCCCCGGAGATCGTGGCCGCGCGAGGGCAGGCGGCCCGGCACGCCGGGGTGGAGTGGCGGCTGACCGAGATCAAGGAGAGCCCGGTCGCCGACCAGGCCCGCCCGCTGCCGCCGCGCACGAAGGTCGCCGTCATGCTGATCTCGGCGCGTCCCCTGACGGAGGCGGCGAGCAGGTGGTTCGGCCAGGAGACCGGCTCCTGCAAGTTCTTCGCCACCGACGCGGCGGGGCGCGTCTGGGACCGCACGATCCGCAGTGATCTGGTCGAGCGCTCGGAGCACTCGATCACCTGCCGCGCGTTCGACGAGAACTACGACATGGTCCCGCTGCCCGTCGGGCGAGTACTCACGATCCAGGTCGTGTACGTCGTGCCCGCTGACGCGTTCCCGACCCTGTCGGCCGAGATCCGGCTGGCGCCGGACCCGGTCACGATACGGCTGGCGCGGTAGCGGGAGGCGGCGCCAGGGCGGGAGGACCGGCCGGGGCCTCGTCGGACACCGGCGAGGTGCCGGGCGGGCCCGCCGGAGCGGGAGCGCCGTCCGGCGCGGGCCCGGCGCGGCGCAGGGCGAGGTCGAACGCCGCGGCGAGCAGGCAGATGCGCAGCACCTCGTGCAGCACGTCCACCGGGAACATGACCGCGCCCTCCCACATCTGCCACCAGTAGGGCTCGTGCGGGCCGAGGAGCCGGGTGACGGCCATGAACCCGACGGCGGCGAGGGCCTCCAGGGCGACGTAGATCAGGCAGAACATGAAGTAGAAGACCACGCCGCCGCGCAGGGCGAAACGCAGGCCGTTGGCCACGGGGACGTACTTGTCGCGGAAGCCGCGGGAGAAGAACTCGGCGGCGAGCTGGACCGGGGCGGGGAGGCGGCGCCAGAAGCCGGACAGGCGCGGTTCCAGCCGGGTGCCTTCGATGACCTTGGTCTCGTCGGTCACCGAGGAGCTGTACACGACGGCCGCCATGGCCAGCCACACCAGCGGCTGCAGCAGGCCGTCCCCGAGCTCGGCCCGGTAGGGGGCGAGGAGGGCCCAGGTCTCCTTCACCTGGGACGCCAGCGGGACCAGGTCGGCGAGGCCCATGAGGTCGGCCCAGACGACCCGGCTGGTCAGCCAGTCGACGCCGCGGCCGATCCAGTTGCCGAGCGAGATGATGCCGAAGTACATCCACATGCACTCCAGCGCGCTGTTGGCGATCCCGAGCGGGCGACTGCCGGATTTCCCGTACAGCCGCTCGCAGCCGGCTTTCAGCCCATAGATGCCGAGGGTGATGACCACGATCAGCACGTTGATGTCGAACAGGTCCAGCAGCACCGTGCCGGCCTCGACGTCGATCGCCGGGCGCAGTTCGGTGAACAGGCGCGTGAAGGCGCGCACGTCCTCGGTGAACAGGCCCCACGCGCTGTAGAAGACCAGGAACGGCAGCAGCGTGTGGGCGATGGCGTCCACGAGGCGCCGCTCTCGTTCGTCCTGGGTGATCGCCGTGGTCGTGAGGGTGCCGAGTTCCCGGCCCACGGTGTTGAGCATCGCGATGTAGGCGGTCAGGGTGACAAGGACACCGAGGCTGAGGACGGCGAAGGCGGCGTAGGCGTGCCAGCCTCGGGGCTCGGCGAGGCGGACGGCCAGGAGGAGGACGCCCTGGTGGGCGAGCCTGCCGAGCGTGTAGTAGAAGGCGAGGGGCAGGAACAGGCGCGTGGCCAGCCGCACCGTGTCGTACGGCAGGCGGACCGGGGAGAGGGAACCGTCCATCGCCTGTCGGATGCTAGCGCTTCCGCACGGGTGGGTGCGGCAGGATGGAAGGGTGGTGGCCAGGGACGGGGACGGGTGGGCGCTCTGCGCGCAGGGGCACAGGCACTGGGGGCTGCACGGCGCCTCGGGGTTGCTCGCCGTCCATTTCGACAAGGACGGCGTGCCGCACGTGCTGATGCAGCAGCGGGCGTTGTGGAGCCACCACGGGGGCACGTGGGGGTTGCCGGGCGGGGCGCTGGACAGCCATGAGGACGCGGTGACGGGGGCTCTGCGCGAGGCCCTCGAGGAGGCGGCGCTGCTGGCGGACGGGCTGCGGGTGCTCGGGGTGTACACCGACGACCACGGCGGCTGGTCGTTCCAGACCGTGATCGCCGAGGCGGCCACGCTGCTGCCGGCCGTGCCGGCCAACGGCGAGAGCATCGAGTTGCGGTGGTTGCCGGCCGACGAGATCGGCGGGGAGCAGTTGCACCCGGGGTTCGCGGAGACCTGGCCGATGATCCGCCCCGCGCTGCCGCCGTCCGTCGTGGTGCTGGACGCCGCCAACATCATCGGCGCGCGGGCCGAGCACGGCTGGTGGCGGGACCGCGCGGCCGCGGCGCGGCGGCTGCGGGACGCGGTGGAGACGACCGCCAAGGACGGCCTGCGCCCGCCGGAGGGGTTCCCCGCGCCGGCCACGTGGTTCCCGCGCATCGTGATGGTGGTCGAGGGACGGGCCCGTGGCCTGGATCCGGCCGCGCACGTGGAGGTGGTGGAGGCTCCGGGCGACGGGGACGACGCGATCGTCGGCCTGGTGCGGGAGATCCGGGAGAGCAGGCCCCACGAGCAGGTGCTGGTGGTCACGGCGGACCGTGAGTTGCGCCGCCGGGTGTCCGGGCTGGGTGCCCAGGTGGCGGGGCCGGGTTGGCTACTTGGGCAACTGCGACCAACGTGACGGGTGTAGCGTCGGGGGACGCCGAACGGATACCAAGGCGGTCCTCTTGCCGGTAGATTCCCCAAATACCGTTATTTTCAATAGAAAATCGTAAATGAGCGACCGAAGTACCCTCGACTGGGCCGCCGAGCCGGACAGCCCCGTCCCCCCGCCGACATGGGGCCGGCGCGCCCCGGAGGCGCAGGTCCTCCCATGGGTTTTCGCGGCCCTGGTCGGCTTCCTGCTGATGGGCAACCTGCTCCTCGCCCCCCACCTGACCGCCCCCGCACTGCGCACCTGGTCCACGATCTTCGTGGCGATCTGCGTGCAGGCCGTGCCGTTCCTGGTGTTCGGGGTGGCGCTGTCCGCCGCGATCACGACGTTCGTGCCCCGGTCGTTGTGGACGCGGGTGCTGCCCGCCAAGCCGTACGCCGCGGTGCCGGTCGCGGGCGCCGCGGGCGTGGTGCTGCCCGGGTGCGAGTGCGCCTCGGTGCCGGTGGCCGCGGGGCTGATGGCCCGCGGGGTGACCCCGGCGGCGGCTTTGGCGTTCCTGCTGTCGTCGCCGGCCGTCAACCCGGTCGTGCTGGTGGCGACCGCGGTGGCGTTCCCCGGCCAGCCGGGCATGGTGGTGGCCAGGTTCGCCGCCTCGCTCGCCGTCGCCGTGCTCGCCGGCTGGGTGTGGCAGTTGCTCGGCCGGCCCGGCCTGCTGCGGATCCCGGCGCGCCCGGAGGCGGAGGGGACGTCCCGGCGGGCGTCGTTCGTGGCGGCCATGCGGCACGACCTGCTGCACGCGGGCGGGTTCCTGGTCGTCGGCGGCCTGACCGCCGCCACACTCAACGTCGTCGTGCCCCGCTCGTGGCTGGACTCGGTCGCGGGCGACTTCTGGCTGTCGGTGCTGGTGCTCGCGGTGCTCGCCGTCGTGCTTTCCATCTGCTCCGAGGCGGACGCCTTCGTGGCGGCCTCGCTGACGGCGTTCTCCCCCACCGCCAAGCTGGCGTTCCTCGTGGTGGGGCCCATGGTCGATCTGAAGCTGATCGCGCTCCAGGCGGGGACGTTCGGCCGGGCGTTCGCGGTGCGGTTCGTCCCCCTGACGTTCACCCTGGCCGTCGCGATGAGCCTGCTGGCGGGATGGTTGCTGCTGTGAACCGCATGGCCCAGGGCCTCGTGCTCACCCTTCTCGGCGGCGCCCTGCTGCGGGTGTCCGCGCTGTCGACCATCTACCTGAACTACGTCAAGCCGGGCTTCCGGCCGTTCCTGATCGCCGCCGGGCTGGTCGTCTTCCTGCTCGGCGTGCACGGCCTGGTGCAGGAGTGGCGGCGGCCGTACGCGCCTCGCGACAAGGGCCACGACGACCACGGGCCGCGGGTGGCGTGGCTGCTCTGCCTGCCGGTGGTCGCCATCTTCCTCATCGCCCCGCCCGCGCTCGGGGCGTTCGCCGCCGGCCGGGACGAGGCGCCGCAGCCCCGCCCCACGGTCGCCTCCGGCTCCTACGCGGCCCTCACGACCGCGGGGCCGGCGGCCATGCCGCTCGGCGAGTTCATCGGCCGGGCCTGGGGGGACCAGCACGCCTCGCTCAAGGACCGGCAGGTGAAGCTTGTCGGGTTCGTCACCGCCTCGAAGAAACGCGGCCAGTGGTACCTCACCCGCATGCAGTTGCGGTGCTGCGCCGCGGACGCGTTCCCGCTGCGGGTCAGCGTGCTCGGCGCCCCCGCGCCGCGGGTGGACACCTGGGTGGAGGTCACCGGCACATGGGTGCCCACGCCGTACGACCGGGTCCCCAAGGGCACCGTCGCCCCGGAGATCCGCGCCGACGCGGTGATCAAGGTGGCGCAGCCGGACGAGCCCTACGAGTGACGGTCCCGGCCGGGGCCGCCTGGCGCGCGGAAGCCCGTCCGGCACCGCTATCGTTGGTGTCGCACGGGGAGGGTTCGCATAGTGGACGAGTGCAGCCGCCTTGAAAGCGGCCAGGCCGGCGACGGTCTCGTGGGTTCGAATCCCACACCCTCCGCCACCGCCCGGGCGTGTCAGCCGGAGGCGCCGCCGAAACCGTCGCCCACCGAGGCGGCCAGCAGCAGGTAGGACTCCCGCGTCGCGGGCTGCAGCCGGTCCAGGTCGATCTCGGCGCCTTCCTCCAGGTGCGGGTCGTAGGGCACGCGGATCACCGCGCGGCAGCGGGCCGCGAAGTGCGCCTCCAGCTTGTCCAGATCGATGGCCGACTTCGAGCGCGGCCGCACGCTGCACAACACCACGGTGGCGGCCTTCACCAGGTCGCCGTAGTGGTGGGCCTCCAGCCAGTCCAGGGTCGCCGACGCGGCCCGCGCGCCGTCCACCGAGGGGGAGCTGACCAGCACGAGCTGGTCGGCGAGGCCGAGCACGCCGGACATCGCCGAGTGGAGCAGGCCGGTGCCGCAGTCGGTGATGCAGATGGAGTAGAAGTTCTCCAGCACCTGGGCGACGCTCTGGTAGTCGGAGGCGCTGAACGCCTCGGAGACCGACGGGTCGCGGTCGGAGGCCAGGATCTCCAGCCGGGACGACGCCTGCGACGTGAACGCCCGGATGTCGACGTACCTCTTGATCTGCTGCCGCTCGTTGAGCAGGTCGCGGACCGTCGCCGAGGTCTCCAGCTCGACCTTGTCCGACAGGGTGCCGCGGTCGGGGTTGGCGTCCACCGCGATCACACGGTCGCCGCGCACGGACGCCAGGGTGGCGCCGAGGCCGACGGTGGTGGTGGTCTTGCCGACGCCGCCCTTCAGGCTGAGCACCGCGACGCGGTGGTGGCCGGTGGCGACGGGGGTGCGCGCCCGGGTGAGCAGCTCGCGGCGGCGGCGGACCTCCGGCGACTCCCCCGGCTTGATCAGGCCGGCGGAGGCCTTGAAGACGAGCCGGCGCCAGCCGCCGGCCGGGGCGTTCCTGCGGCCGCGCAGCAGGGAGACCGGGTCGAGGCTGTCGGCGCTCGGCCGGGGCTCGACGCCCGTCTTGGCGGCGCCGCGGCGGGCGGGCGTGCCGAAGGAGGGCTGCGGGGCGGCGGGGGCGGGGCGGCCGCGGCGGGGGCGGTACGGCTCGCGCTCCTCCTTCTCGCCGGGGGGCTCCTCGTGGACGGACGGCTTCTCGCGGGCGGGCGCGGGCGCCTCGGCGGCCGGGGCTACCGGGGGCTCCGGAGAGGCCTGGGGGGCGGTCTGGGGGGCCGGTGCGGGCTTGGGCGGCTCCGCGGCGGGGGGTGACGTGGCGGGGGGCGCGGTGAAGGGGTCCGCCGGACGTTCGGAACGGGTCGCCGCCCGGCCGGGGAGGGGCTCGCGGGGCACGACGACGGCCTCGGTGTCCGTGCCGCCGGCCGCGAACTTGTTGAAACGTTCCTGTTCCGGGTCGAGGTCGGGCACCTGCGCCGTCTCCTCGGCCGGGGCCGGCTTCTCGGCGGGCGACTCCAGAGGGCGGGTCTCGTCCGGCCGGGTCTCGCCGGGCCGGGTGGCGGGCAGCGCGGCCTCTAGCCAGCCGCGTACCGGCTGGTCAGTGCCCTGAGCCTCCGGCGGGCGGTGCGTGCCGGTGTCGGTGCCCGGCGTGAGGGGGCCGGGCGGCAGCCAGTTGGTGCCGGTCTCGACCGGAGGGTCCTCGAAGGAGCCGAAGGTGAAGCTGTCGGTGTCGTCGCTGACGGCCTGCTCGGCGGCGGCCTGCGGCGACGGCTCGCCGAACGCCCCGCCGCCCGGAGAGCCGCTCGACGGGCCTCCCGGCGAGTCTCCCGAGGAGCCGAACGCGCCGCCGCCGGAGGGCGCGGGCCGGTCGGCGAACGCGCCGAGGCCGCGGGACGGCTCGCCGAACGCCCCGCCGGACGGCCGCTCCTGCGTGCCGCGCTCCCCGAAGGCGCCACCGGACGTGGACGGCCGCTCGCCGAACGCGCCGCTGGACCGATCCCCGAAAGGACCGCCGGAGGGGGACGGCCGCTCTCCGAAGCCACCACCGGAGGACGGCCGTTCGCCGAACGTGCCGCCGGCCGGGCGCTCGCCCGCGGCGGGCCTCTCGTCGGTGCCCGCCCGCGACAGCGGCTCGGACGCCGAGGTGATCGGCGCCGAGAACGGCTCGGGCTCGGCGGGCTGCGGGCTGTTCGCGGTGTCGGCGGCCGCGCGCAGCAGCGGCGACGACGGCGCGGGCGGCTCGCTCGGGATGTGGGCCCAGGGGTCCTTGGGGTACGGCGAGGCGGCGGCCTCCTCCGCGGTGACGCTCACAGGGAGGGGGTCGTCCTCGTTCTCCTTGATGGCGTCCAGCCAGGCGAGTTGCTCCTCCAGGGAATGAGGATCCTCGCGATCGTGTCTTGCCACCGTGTTCCCCCTCGGGACTGGACTAAAGGGGCAGCAAATAGAATGAAGATTACCGCCCGCTATCACGGGCAACGCGGTCAACCGCCGATCTGGCTACCCGGATAGTTTGGTCACATGCACGCGATCGTCGTCACAGAGCCGGGCGGACCAGAGGTGCTGGAGTGGCGTGAGGTGCCCGATCCCCGCCCCGGACCTGGCGAACTGGTCATCGAAGTGGCCGCCGCCGGGCTCAACCGCGCCGACCTGTTGCAGCGCAAGGGGCACTATCCGCCACCTCCTGGCGCGTCGCCCGTCCTCGGGCTCGAATGCTCCGGGGTGGTCGGCGAGGTCGGCGAGAACGTCGTGGGGTTCGCCCCCGGCGACGAGGTGTGCGCGCTGCTCGCGGGCGGCGGTTACGCCGAGAAGGTGGCCGTCCCCTGGGAGCAGGTGCTGCCGGTGCCCGAAGGCGTATCGCCGGTCGACGCGGCGGCGCTGCCGGAGGTCGCGTGCACCGTGTGGTCCAACGTCTTCATGGCGGCGCGGCTGCGCCGGGGCGAGACACTGCTCGTGCACGGCGGCGGGGGCGGCATCGGCACGTTCGCCATCCAGCTCGCCAAGGCCCTCGGCTCGCGGGTGGCGGCCACGACGGGCGGCCCCGAGAAGGTCGCGCGGTGCCGTGAGCTCGGCGCCGACCAGGTGATCGACTACCGCGAGGAGGACTTCGCCACGCTGGTCACCGCGGACGTGATCCTCGACGTGATGGGCGCGAAGTACCTCGGCGCCAACCTGTCCGCGCTGAACACCGGCGGGCGGCTGGCGGTCATCGGCCTGCAGGGCGGCACCCGGGGGGAGCTCGACCTCGGCATGCTGACCGCCAAGCGGGCCACGGTCCTCGGCACCCGGCTGCGTGACCGGCCGGTCGCGGAGAAGGGGGCGATCGTGCGCGGTGTCCGCGACAACGTGTGGCCTCTGGTGGCCGGCGGGGCGGTCCGCCCGGTGGTCCACACGATCGTCCCGATGGAGGATGCGGCGCGGGCCCACCGCCTGATGGAATCCGGTTCGCACATCGGGAAAGTGCTCTTGGCGAGGTGAGCTAGGTTGAGTTTCATGAATGCTGAGGAGAGCAAGCCGCACATCGTGGTCGTGGGCCCGCAGGGCCTCACGGTCGACGGGCAGAACGAGCCCGAGGAGCGGCCGGTCGCCGAGCTGGTGGAGCAGCCCGCCAAAGTGATGCGGATCGGCAGCATGATCCGTCAGCTCCTCGAAGAGGTGCGGGCGGCCCCTCTGGACGAGGCGAGCCGCAAACGGCTCAAGGACATCCACGCCAGCTCCATCAAGGAGCTTGAGGACGGCCTCGCGCCCGAGCTGGTGGAGGAGCTCGAACGGCTCTCCCTGCCGTTCGCCGACAGCGACGACAGCCCCCCGCCGAGCGACGCCGAGCTGCGCGTGGCGCACGCCCAGCTTGTCGGGTGGCTCGAAGGGCTCTTCCACGGCATACAGACCACACTCTTCGCCCAGCAGATGGCCGCGCGGGCGCAGCTCGAGCAGATGCGGCGCGCGTTGCCGGGCGGCGTGTCGCAGGGCGAGGAGCAGCCGCACCGCTCCTCCGGCCCCTACCTGTAAGGCGCCGCCTGAAGGCGCCGCCGCCCGCCGGGGGGCTCAGGTGAAGAGCCGCTCCAGGACGGCCGCCACGCCGTCCTCGTCGTTGGCCGCCGTCACGTGGGTGACGGCGGCCAGCACGTCCGGGTGGGCGTTGGCCACGGCGTAGGCCGTGCCGGCCCAGGTGAGCATGGGCAGGTCGTTCGGCATGTCGCCGAACGCCACCACGTCCGCCTGGCCGATCATGTGGCGGCCCGCCAGCCGGGCGAGTGCCGTCGCCTTGGTCACCCCGTGTGCGCTCATCTCGATCAGTGCCCGGCCGCTGGAGTGGGTCGCGGTGAGCAGGTCGCCGACGACCTCCTCGACCCGCAGGTGCAGCAGGTCGGGGTCCATGTCGTGGTGGAACGCCAGCAGCTTGGCACAGGGGCGGGAGATGAGGGTCGAGACCCCGACCCGCAGCCCGGAGGTCTCGTGCCGGTCCCAGCGGTCCAGCCCGAAACTGCTCTCGTGCGCGAAACCGCCCTCGTACTCCACCGAGAAGCTCAGCTCGGGCAGCCGCTCACGCAGCCGCCCCACCGCCTCGGAGAGCACCTCGGCCTCGATGAGATGCGACTCGACGATGCTCTCGGTGTGCAGGTCGTAGACGAGCGCCCCGTTGGCGCAGATCGCGAGACCGCGGTGACGCACCGCGCCCGCCACACCCGCCATCCAGCGGGGTGGCCTTCCTGTGACGAAGACGAGCATCGCGCCCGCGTCCTCGACACGGGCGAACGCCGCCGCGGTGCGGGGGGAGACGCTGCCGTCCGAGCGCAGGGCGGTGCCGTCCAGGTCGGTGGCGATGAGTCTGGGGCTGACCATAACAAGCTCCAGTTTGCCTCGCCCCGGCGGCGCGGCCACCACCGGAGGACCGGAAAAGAATCTCGCGTGCGTGGGAACAAAGGCTCTCCGATAGTGTTAGATGTGGTGGCGTTGTATTAGCTGAACCCGATGTGCAGAACCAGCTTGACTGTCTGAGCGGCCCCGGGAAGCTGTGCGACACAACCCGGGGTTCGCGAGGTGTGAACCCCCAGATCAATCGCAGGGAGAGCTTTAATGGCTCAGGGAACCGTCAAGTGGTTCAACGCCGAGAAGGGCTACGGCTTCATCGCTCCGGACGATGACGCTCCGGATGTCTTCGTGCACTTCTCCGAGATCGTCGGCAGCGGCTACCGTAGCCTCGAGGACGGCCAGCGTGTCGAGTTCGAGGTCACGCAAGGACAGAAGGGCCCGCAGGCTTCGCAGGTCCGCGCCGTCTGACCACTGACACACAGCAGGCGGAGTTCGCGTAACGCGAACTCCGCCTTTGTGTTACATATGGCATATTAACTACGGAAAGTGGACATAGGTCAACATACATCTCAAGGTTCGCCGCTTACCGCGGATGGCCTGGATAAGCGGCGGAACCTCAGCCGGCTGACCGGCCGGTCGAACCGCTACTTGACCGGTTCCAGAACGTCAAGCCCGACGTACGGCCGCAGCGCCTCCGGCACCACCACCGAGCCGTCGGCCCGCTGGTGGTTCTCCAGAATCGCGACGATCCACCGCGTGGTCGCGAGCGTGCCGTTGAGGGTGGCGACGTGCCGCGGCTTCTCCTCGCTGTCCCGGTAGCGCACCGACAGCCGGCGGGCCTGGAACTCCGTGCAGTTGGACGTCGAGGTGAGCTCCAGGTAGCGGTTCTGCGTGGGCAGCCACGCCTCGCAGTCGAACTTGCGGGCCGCGGACGAGCCGAGGTCGCCCGCCGCGACGTCGATCACCCGGTACGGCAGCTCCACCTTGGCGAGCATCTCGCGCTCCCAGGCCAGCAGGCGGGCGTGCTCCTCCTGCGCCTCCTCGGGGCGGCAGTAGGAGAACATCTCGACCTTGTCGAACTGGTGCACCCGGATGATGCCCCGGGTGTCCTTGCCGTACGAACCCGCCTCACGGCGGAAGCACGAGGACCAGCCGGCGTACCGCAGCGGCAGCGACCGGCCGTCCAGGATCTCGTTCCAGTGGTACGCCGCCAGCGGGGCCTCGGACGTGCCGACGAGGTAGAGATCGTCGGCCTCCAGGCGGTACACCTCGGAGGCGTGCGAGCCGAGGAAGCCGGTGCCCGCCATCGCCTCGGGCCTCAGCAGCACCGGAGTGATCATGGGGGTGAAGCCGGCCGCGACGGCCTGCTGCATCGCCATGTTGAGCAGGCCGAGCTGCAGCCGGGCGCCCACACCCTTCAGGAAGAAGAAGCGCGCGCCGGAGACCTTGGCGCCGCGCTCGGTGTCGATGGCGTCGAGCATCTCGCCGAGCTCCAGGTGGTCGCGCGGCGTGAAGTCGAAGCTCGGACGCTCGCCGACCTCCTCCAGCACGACGTAGTCGTCCTCACCGCCGACCGGGGCGCCCTCCTCGACGAGGTTCGGCACGGCCATCGTCAGCGCGTCCAGCTCGCGGGCGAGACGCTCGGACTCGGCCTCGGCACCCTTCACGCCGGCGGCGAGCTCCTTGGCCCTGGCCAGCAGCGCGGCGCGCTCGTCGCCGGAGGACGTCGACACCGACTTGCCGACACTCTTCTGCTCGGCGCGCAGCGCCTCGTAGCCGGTCAGGGCGGCACGACGGCGTTCGTCCAGGTCGAGCAGCGTGTCGACGACCGAGTCGTCCTCACCGCGGGCACGCTGCGACGCCCGTAGCCGGTCCGGGTCCTCACGAAGGGTACGCAGGTCAATCACACGACAAAGGCTACCGAGGTTCGTGGCGCGCTCGCGCGGTGAAACCCGGCGCCGGGGTCACATGCGGCCGGAGCGGACCCAGGCCAGCCAGTCGGCGGCCTCGGTGAACTCGGCGTTCGACGTGCCCTTCTTCGGCTCCGGGGCCAGACGGTCGGCCCTCGGGTAGCTGCCGAGGAATCGGACGTCCGCCGACATGCGGTGCAGGCCGGACAGCGCCTCGCCGACCCGGGCGTCCGCGATGTGGCCTTCGGCGTCGAAATGGAAGAAATAGTGGCCGATGCCGTCGCCGGTGGGGCGGGACTCGATGCGGGTCAGGTTGACGCCGCGCACCGCGAACTCGCTCAGCATCTCGAGCAGGGCGCCCGGGTGGTCGTCGTTGAGGAACGCGACCAGGGACGTGCGGTCAGCGCCGGTCGGCTCGGGCAGCGGGCCGGGCCGGGCGACCTTCACGAACCGGGTCACCGTGTCGTCCCGGTCGCCGATGCGGGAGGCCAGCTCCACCAGGCCGTAGTGCTCGCCCGCGATGGCCGGGCCGATCGCCGCGTCGTACGGCGAACCCGGCATGGAGACCTCCATCGCCGCGGCGGCGGTGGACGGCGCCGCGATGACCACCGTGTCGGGCAGCTCACGGGCCAGGAAGCCGCGGCACTGGGTGATCGCGGCGGGGTGGGTGTACAGGCGCTTGATGTGGGGCATGCCGGTGCCCGGGCGCACGAGCAGGGAGAACTCGACCGGCAGGAGGACCTCCGCCGTGATCAGCAGCGGCTCCCCCCAGGCCAGCTCGTCGAGGGTCACCGTGATCGCGCCCTCGACGGAGTTCTCCAGCGGGACGACCGCCGCCGCGGCCTCGCCCCCCCGAGCGGCCTCCAGGGCCGCCGTGACGTTGGCGCAGGGCATGCGCTCGGCGTCCGGCGCGAGGATGCGCAGTGCCGCCTCGCAGAATGTGCCCTCCGGGCCGAGGTAGGCGAGTTTCTGCATATCAGCAGGCTACCGGGCGGTGGCACCGTTACACCCGGGAAATTTACCGGTCAACCCGCGACCTGTGGCCGCGCCGGGGTCCGCTCGCGTGACGCCTCGGCGTGTCGCACCGGGTCAGGGGTGCGGCGGGCGAGCAGCCACAACAGGACGAGGGCGCCGAGGCCGAAGGCGTCCTGCACGATCCTGCCCGCCACCGGGCTGAGCACCGGGATCTCGGCCGCGCGCAGCGCCACCCCCCACCACGGGATCGGCACCACGTAGTAGAGCCAGATCCCCGCCGCCGGCCACACCCGCCCCGGCCGCACCGTGCCGTCCCACGGCCCCGCCAGCGCGGCCAGCACGACCACCACCCAGGCGAAGTGGTGGATCCACGCCACCGGCGAGATCAGCACCGCCATCAGCCCCGTCAGCGCCACCGCTGTCAGACGGTCACCCGCGAGCAGGGCCCGGCGGGCGTGCCGGAACCCGTACCAGGCGACCACGGCGGCCAGGACGAGCCACAGCCCCGCCGTGACCCCGTCCGGCAGGTAGAGACGCAGCAGCATGCCCCGGATCGATTGGTTCGTCGTGGCGTTGTTGGCCCCCAGCCGCTCGGAGTCCAGCAACGCCCCGAACCAGAACCCCGTCGCGTCCCGCGGGATCACCAGGAACGGCAGAACCGTCAGCGACGCCGCCGTGAACGCCGCCATGAAGAAGGCTTTGCGCTGCTCGTCCCGCCCCCCCGGCCCGAAACCGGTGATCAGCAGGTAGATCAGAAACACCCCCGGCGTCAGCTTGACCGCCGTGGCGAGCCCGATCAGCAACCCCCGCGGCCACCAGGGCCGCCGCGCCATGCAGTCGACCACACACAACATCACCAGCAGGACGTCCACCTGCCCGAACCGCACCTGGTCCCGCACAGGCATGAGATAAGCCGCCAGGACCACGACCCCCGCCACCCCCAGCGGCACCCCCCACCCGAGCCGCGTGAGCATCTCCCGGCAGCAGTACCACACCGTCACCGCCAGGCAGACGAACACCCCGACGACCCACCCCCACTGCGCCACCGGCCACGACACCATCGCCAACGGCACCGCCAGCATCGCCCCGATCGGGGGATACGTGAACGGCAGCAACTGCGGCGCCGGCGTCACCACCTCGTAAACCGGCACCCCCTGCAGCAGCGCCAGCCCCCCCATCCGATAAACATCAAGATCGACGACCCGCTGATCCCCAGGATTGGACAGCCAGTACCAGACCACCGGCCAGACAGCCACCCCGACCCCCAGCACCCCTCCGGCGAAGGATGCCCACCACCGCCCACCATGTCTCACGACGACGCAGGCTACCCTGCCCCCGCCGCGGACGCCCCTCGCCGCCCTGTCCACAGGCGTGCACCGGGCGGCCTTCGGTGAGCTCGGCTCTGGCTATCGTTACCGGGACAAGGAGCAGTGGTCCCACGTCGACGATCACGAGGGGGAGGTTCCCTTGAGCACGCGAGCACCCGGCGGCCCTCGGTGGGCACGGCTCGCGCGTGTGCTCGTCGGCCTGGGGGTTCTCGTCCTCGCTCTGCTGTCCCTGACGCCGGCGCACGCCGAGGGGCGGCCGGGCGGTGGGCAGGTCGTGGTGATCGGTGTGCCGGGGTTGCGGTGGGAGGACGTCGATCGCGTCCGTACGCCGGCGCTGTGGAGGTTGGCGGGGGAGGCGGGGGCGGCTTCGATGTCCACGCGGGCCTATCCCCGGCCGGAGCGTACGGGGACGTGTCCTGTCGCCGGGTGGCTCACGGTCTCCGCGGGGCAGAGGGCAGGGTCCGCGGCGCAGGAGTGCGCGTCGCCCGCGCCGCCGGTCCCCGCTGCGGGCGGGGGCGTGAGCGTGCCGGGGTGGGGCGAGCTGGTGGCGTACAACGGGGCCACTTCCTACCGGGCGCGGGTCGGGCTGCTCGGGCAGGCCGTTCGTGACGCGGGGGGGAGCGTGGCGGCGGCGGGGCCAGGTGCGGCGCTCGCGGCGGCCGACAGCGGCGGGAAAGTGGGCGCTTACGCGTCCGATGTCGCGGGGCTGGGAGATCTGAGCCGTTTCTCGCTCGTCGTCGTGGACATCGACGATCTCGCTCGCGCCTGGCTCGCCGCGGCGGCTCCAGGCGTCACGGCGCCCGACCTGTCCCCGGGGGCACGTGCCCGTGCGGCGACGGCCGCCGACCGGCGGGTCGGGGAGGTGCTCGGCCGCGTGGCACCGGGCACGACCGTGCTGCTCGCGGGGCTGTCGGACACCTCCACCAGGGCTGACCTGCACGTGGCCATGGCCAGGGGGCAGGGGTACGCGCGGGGGTATCTGACGGCGTCGTCCACACGGCAGCACGGGCTGGTCACGATCACCGACGTCACGGCGACCGTGCTGGAACGGCTCGGGGTGGCCGCGCCGCCGGGGACGGTGGGGCGGCCGTGGGTACCGGGCGGCGGGGCGCCGGCAGGGGTGGCGGAGACCGTCCGGCGGCTCGGGGACGCCGACCTGGCCAGCCGGGTGCTGGTCCAGGTGCGGGCGCCGTTCTTCGCGGTGCTGGTCGTCGTGCAACTGCTGTTCTACGGTCTGGCGGCGGTCGTGGTGCGCCGCCACGGCGGCGGGGCGGCCCGGCGGCTCCTCGGCTGGACGCGCGGGCTGGCGGTGGCCAGCGGCGCGGTGCCGGTGTCGACCTTCCTCGCGCAGTTGGTGCCGTGGTGGACGGCGGGGCATCCCATGGTCTCCCTCATCGCCACGATCGCGGGGTTCACGGCGCTCATGGCCGGGGCGGCGTTCGCGGGCCCCTGGCGCCGCCACGTGCTGGGGCCGTTGACGGTCGTGGCGGGAGTCACGTCCCTCGCGCTGCTGCTTGACGTGGTCACCGGCTCCCGGCTCCAGGTGAACGCGGTCACCGGCTACGAGCCCGTCACCGGAGGCCGCTTCTACGGGTTCGGCAACATCGCCTTCGCCGTCTACGCCACCGGCACCGTCCTCGTGCTCGCCGGAGTGGCACAGGCCCTCATCGACCGGGGACGCCGCGGGCTCGCGCTGGCGCTCTGCCTCGCGTACGGGCTGCTCGCCGTCTTCGCGGACGGCTGGCCGGGGTGGGGCGCCGACTTCGGCGGGGTGCCCGCGTTCGTCCTCGGTCTCGCCGTCTTCGTGATGTTGTTGTCCGGCCGCCGCGTCACCGTGGGCAAGCTGGCCACGGTGGCGGCCGGCGGCGTCGTGCTGATCGCCGCGATCGCCGTGGCCGACTGGACCAGGCCGCCCGGCAGCCGCACCCACCTCGGCGCCTTCGTGGAACAGGTCGCCTCAGGCGAGGCGCTCCCCGTGGTGGGCCGCAAACTCGGCGCGATGCTCGGCACCCTCGGCAACTGGCAGCTCACCGCGCTCTCCGTGGCCGCCCTGGCGTTCCTGTTCCTGGTGCTGGCCCGCCCGTCCCGCTGGGGCGTCTCCGCCCTCGGCGAGGCCTACTCCACGGCGCCCGCCCTGCGCGCCGGCCTGTTCGGGGTCCTCACCACCGCCGTGGCCGGGTTCCTGATCAACGACTCCGGCATCGCCATCCCCGCCATGGCCCTCACCGTGGCCGTCCCCCTCACCCTCGCGGCCTCGATCGCCGCCGTCCGGCGGCCCGCACCGCCCACCCCGCCAGCGCGATCGTCAGCCCCAGCAGGATCCACGGCACCACCTGGCCACGCACCACGGTGACCAGCCACCCGAGGTCCGGCGGCTGCCCTTGCTGGCGCGCCGGGAGGTAGGCCAGCGACAACACGGTGACCCGCGCGACGAGGAACCCGTCCAGCGCCGTCGCGGGGACGGTCGCCAGGAGCGCGAAGGCCAGCCCGTCGTACCACGGCAACGCGTACGGCGTGGCGAAGAGCCACGCCACCACGACCACCGCGGCCACCACACCCCCGGCGCGAGGGTCCGCCACCACACCCGCGGTACCGCCACCCGCCACCATGCCCCCGATGGGGGTGCCGGCGACCATCGCCTCCGTACGACCGTCCCCTCTCCGGGCGGTCGGACTGTGGGAGAGGTGCGGCCGGAGGGCTCGGAACAGGACGACGGCGAGGGCCACGAGAGTCAGGAGCGACGCGGCCTGGATCCAGGAGCGGTAGGCGCCGGAGCCGAAGGCGAGCTGGAGGGCGCGCTGGGCCAGGTGCCAGGGGGTGGCCCAGGAGATGGACTTGCTGGCGTGGAGGATCTGGTCCAGTGAGTTGGGGCCGGCCAGCAGGTACGCGGCCACCACCGTCGCCAGGGCCGTGCCGGCCACCACGGCCAGTCTGCGGGGGGAACGGCGCAGTTCCCAGGCGGTGCCCAGGGCGACGAGGCCCGCGTTGGCCTTGGTGGCGATGCCCAGGCCGAGCAGAGGGCCTGCGGTCCACCAGCGGTCGCCGCGCCCGGCGAGGAGGGCGGCGGTCACGAAGACGATGGCTTGGGTGTCGACGTGCATGCCGGCGACGAGCTGGTACAGGACGAGGGGGTTCACCGTCCAGAGCAGGGCCGCGCGGGCCTGGCGTGTCCGGTCACCGCTCGCCAGGCGGTGCAGGAGCAGTGCCGTCACCAGGAAGGCGATGACGTTCGCCAGCGCCAGGGCGAACACGGTGAGGCGTACGGACTCGCCCCCGACCAGGCTCGCCACGGCTTGCACGGCGGTCGCCAGCGGGCCGTAGAGACTCGGCTCCTCACGCCATGGCAGCTCCACCGCGCCGGCGACGGGATCCGCGGGCAGGTCGGCGGCCCCGGTCGCGTAAGGATCGTGACCGAGCACCACCATGCGGCCGTACGCCGCGTAGTTGAGGTGGTCGGCCGAGCCGGAAGGAGGCAGGAACGCCAGCAGGCCCGCGGCGAGGCAACCGCAGACCAGCAGAACGCGGGGGTCCGGCGCCCAGCCGCGGCGCAGCGCGAGCAGCCCCGCACCGAGACCGGCGCCCCCGAGGAGGATCGCCGCGGCCTCCATGGCGATGACCAGGTGCCCGCCCGGCCGGATCGCCAGCGAGAACGGCGGGTGCCACCACGCCCCGGCCAGCCCCGGCACCACGGCCGAGGCCCCGAGCACGCCGATGGCCGCGGTGAGGACGATCGCCGCCCCGATGCCCAGAACGGCCACCCGGGCCGCCGTCCCGCCGCCCTCAGGGGCGCGGAGGGACCCGTCACCGGCCGTGACCGTCGTCTGCCGTCTCGCGGTGTCCCCGTTCACGGCACGATTCCAGCACACCCGCGCGGGGTGACGGGCCGGGGAGTGTGGCCTGTCAGTGGCGGGAGGCGGGAAGGAGGGTGGTCACGGGGGTGCGGCGGGCCAGGGCGAGACCGACGTCGCGGAACTGGCGGGCGCGGTGGAGCTGGGCGCGCCAGTCGGTGCCGGTGGCGCGGTGGGCCATCTCGACCTCGACCTCGACGACCCGGAACCCCTTGCGCAGCAGGTCGATCGTCATGGCGGTCTCGACGCCGAAGCCGCGGGCGAGCGGGCGGGCCGCCTCGAAGGCGGCGCGGGTCAGGCAGCGCTGACCGTTGAGCGGCTGCGTGGCCTCCCAGCCGGCGGCCCTGCGGATGCCTTCCTTGGCCAGCCGGACGACGAAGCCGTGGCCGCCCAGCTTGACCCGGGTGACGAACGTCGCGATGGTCATGTCCGCCTCCCCCGCGACCACCGGCTCGACCAACGGCGCCGCGGCCGCCGCGGTCTCGGCGAGGTCGGCGTCCAGGAAGAGCAGATGCCGCGGCTCTCCCTCGTCGAACAGCCGCACCGCCTCGGCGCCGCTCTCCATGGCCCCGGCCTTCCCGCGGTTCCGCCCATGCCGGACGACCCGCGCACCCGCCGCCTTGGCGACCTTCCCCGTGGTGTCCGCCGACCCGTCGTCCACCACCACGACCAGGTCGACCCCCGGAATCGTGAACGCGGCCCTGACCGTGGCCTCGACCCGATCCTCTTCGTCCTTGGCCGGAATGACCACCGCAACCCCGTTCCGCCCCTGCGGACCGCCCATGACCCCTTCCTCCTCATTCCCTGGGACACCGCCCCGCCTCAACCGCGAAGCCCGCCCTCACCGTACCGGCCACCACCGGCTTCCAGCCCCTGAAACACCGTCACCCGGACATCGAAGCCGAGCCACCACCAGGGAGCTCCGGCGTGGGTCCGGCCCCGTGAAGACCCGTCCGAGCCGGAGGCACGAGAAGCACGCCGTGAGACGGCGAGTACCACACGTGCACGGCCCCGGCTGTACACCGTATGACGGCGCCGAACTCACCGCACCACGTCCCACCGCGTCGGCGCCGGTTCTGGGCCTGCCCGGGGCGCGCGGCACAGCACGTGCGGGCCGTCGTGCGCGACATGCGGCGGGCAGGTGGCACGGGCCCGGCCGCCCGGTGTGCCTGCCGCTGTGGACGGCCCGTCCGTGGACGACCCGTCGTGGGCGGCCTGTCGGCCTGTCGTGGGCGGCCCGCCGTGGGCGGCCCGTCGTGGACGACCCGCCGTGGACGACCCGCCGTGGACGGCCGGTCACCCGTGCGGCTTCATCGCCGTACCACTTCCCGCTGTGCCGGCGCCGGGACTGGGTCTGCTCGGGGCCGGGGGTCGCACGGGGTGCCGTTCGCCGTGGGGGGACGGTTGGCGGGTGTGGGGCGGGGCCGGGAGCGCCGTACCGCTTCCCGTCGCGCCGGTGGCGGTCGGGACGGTCAGGGCGTTCGACGGGGCGCCGGTGGGGTGCGTGGTGCGGTCGGGATGTGTCGGTGGCGTCGGTGAGGGCCAGGGGTGCGGGCGTGACGGTGGCGTCGATCAGGGGGTGGTGGGGGTTGCCGGAAGGCGGGGTGGTCGGGGGCGCCGGGGCGGGGCGGCGCCGGGTGGGTGGGGGGACTGGACGGGTCAGTCGGGGGTGGTGGGGAGGGTGTCGTGGACGGTGAAGACCGAGTCCAGGCCGGTTACTTGGAGGATCTTTCGCACGGCGGGGCGGGGGGCGGCCACCTCCAGGGTGCCGCCGCGTTCTCGCATTCGCTTGAGGGCGGACAGGAGGACGTTCATGCCGGTGGAGTCGCAGAACTCCACGCCGGACATGTCGATGACCACACGGTCGGGGCCGGTCTCCAGCAGGCGGGTGAATTCCGCCTGGAGACGAGGCGCGGTATATAGGTCGATTTCGCCGACGACCGTCAAGATAGCGTGGCCGGCATGTGATCGAGTCGAGACCTTGAGCTCCACAGCGGGCACACTAGCGCCGTACTGCCGCCGGGTCACGTTCTACCGCGATAACCGAAGAGTCGTCCGCCTGTTGTCCCCGGTTCTGGGCACGCCGAAACGCTGCGTACGCAAAGCTTGACGCTATGCGACACCGGCTCGGCCGGAAGGGGAGAAGACCCGGAACCTCCGCATCCGGTCGTTATGTGGAGAAGGAGGGGCGGGCGTGGATTGCGACGGGCCCGATACCGCTGATGAACACTGAACTGCCCGAGGATCCCCGGCGGCACGGCATGCGGCGGCGATTGGAGGCCATACTCGGCCGGTCGGAGCGGGCACGCGCCTGGGGGGACGCCGCCCTTCCGCTCCGGCCGCTGCTCAACCGGGACGGCTACGTCCCGATCAGAACCCGGCTCACCGTGGACGACCTGGACCTGCTGGCCGGGGCGCGCACGGAGCTGAAGTGCTTCTCCGAGCTCGGCCTGCGGCTGCTCGACCTGCACCAGCCGCGGGACGCCGGCGGCATCACCAGTGACGCGGCACACCCGATCCTGCGGTGCCGCAGTTGTATGTGGCGCTGGCCGTGCCCGACGTTCCGCGCCATGTGCGAGGCGCTGGACACCCTGCCGGAGAAGGCCGGCGAGAACGGCTCAGGCGGACGGGGCGGCGCGGGGGAGGCTGATCTCGAAACGGCACCCCGGGCCCTCGTTGACGACGGCGATGGCGCCTTCGTGCGCTTCGACGATGCCCCGGGCGATGGCGAGCCCGAGCCCCGCGCCCCGATCGGGGCCTGGGGTCCGCGCGGTCTCGCCGCGGAAGGCCACGTCGAACACCCGTGGTAGGTCGTCCTCGGGGATGCCGCCGCAGGCGTCGGCCACCGACAGCCGCACGGTGCCGTCGTCGGCGGTGGCCCGCACCACGACGGCGCCGTCCTGCGGTGTGTGGCGGATGGCGTTGACGACCAGGTTGCGCAGCGCCCGCCCGAGTTCGGCGGCGTCGGCGTACACCGGGAGCACCGGCGGCGTGTCGCCGGTGAGCCGCACGCCCTTGGCCCTGGCCAGGGCCTCGACGCCCGCGAGCGCGTCGGCCACGAGATCGCCGAGGCCGACGCGGCGCGGGCTGAGCCGCAGCGCGCCCGCGTGGATGCGGGACAGTTCGAACAGGTCGTCCACCATGTGGGCGAGCCGGTCCACTTCGAGCCTGATCTGGTTGTGGTACCGGCGCACGGTCGCGGTGTCGTCCACCACGCCGTCCTCGAGCGCCTCCGCCATGGCCCGCATGCCGGCGAGCGGGGTGCGCAGGTCGTGGCTGACCCAGGCCACCAGTTCGCGCCGCGCGCCCTCCAGCGCCCTCTCCCGTTCGCGCCCCTCACGCAGCCGCTCGTACGCCTGGTCCAGGGCCTGCGCGATGGTGCGCAGCTCGGCGGGCAGCGGCCCCTGCGGCGGCGTGAAGTCCAGGCTGGGCGGCACGGCCTCGACGGCGGTGACGAGCCTCCTGCTGGCCGCCACCACCTGACGCGCCACGACCAGCGCGACGCCGAGCCCGACGAGGCCGGCGATGGCGACCACGGTGAGCACGACGTCCTTCGGATGCCCGTCGATGATCATTTCCATGGTGATCGCCACCACCCCCGCGAGCGTCGCCGCGACGGTCACCACCGCGACGACGGCCAGCATCACCCCGATGGACCGTCCCCGCAGCAGCCACAACCCGGTGAGCCCGAGCGCCGCGATCACCAGTCCCAGGCCCGTGGTGACCGCGATGATCTGGAGGATCACGGCGCCACCGGCTCGTAGCGGTACCCGACGCCCCACACGGTGACGATGCGCCGTGGCGCGGTGGGATCGGGTTCGATCTTCTCGCGCAGCCGCCGCACGTGGACGGTCACGGTGGAGGAGTCGCCGAACGACCACCCCCACACCTGGTTGAGCAGCGCGGCCCGGCTGAACGCCTGCCGGGGGTTGCGCATCAGGTGGGCCAGCAGGTCGTACTCCCGCGCGGTCAACGTGATCTCGTGCCCGCCGAGCCGCACCTCGTGGGCCCCGACGTCCACCACGAGGTCGGCGTCCCGCAGCACGCCCGTGCCGGTGGTGACCAGGGCGCCGCGGGCCCTGCGCAGCACGGACTGCACGCGAAGTGCCAGCTCACGGGGGCTGAACGGCTTGGTGACGTAGTCGTCGGCGCCGGTCTCCAGGCCGACGACGCGGTCCATCTCCTCGCCGAGCGCGGTGAGCATGATGACCGGCACCGGCCAGCGTTCCCTCAGCTTCTTGCAGACCTGGAGGCCGTCCATGCCGGGCAGCATCAGGTCGAGCACGAGCAGGTCGGGCGGGTCGGCGAGGGCGCGGCGCAGCGCCTCGGCGCCGTCGCCGACGCTCTCGACCTTGTGCCCGTCACGTTCCAGGTACTTCACGACGACCTCGGCCACGGTGGGGTCGTCGTCCACCACCAGGATCCGGGTCGGCGGCGCCACGCTCATCGTTCCCCCATCTCACCGAGACGATCCCGCACACCACCGGCCGGCCGGGCCTCGTGAAGAACTGTGGCTTGGGCCATGGAAAGCGGCCCTCCCTCCGCTCGCCGGACCGGTCCCCCTACCCGGATATCCACCGTAGAGCCGATCTGGTGCGTTCCACGAACTCCGTCACCACTTCGTAAGGCGGCACGTGACCGGCACAGGACGGCACAGGACCGGCACGGTCAAGGTCACGATCTCGCCGATGGCTCGCGGCGGGGCCCGCCGCGACGTACCTTCTGCTTATGGCCCGCATCGTGTTGTCCGTACTCGGCGTCCTGCTCGCGATCTACGTGGTGTTCGGACTGCTGATCCCCGCTCTGTTCGGCATCTTCAAGGTGCTGCTCATCATCGCCGTCATCGCCTTCGTCGCGGTCGCCGCCGTCACGGTGCTCGGCAAGCTCTCCAAGTAGCCCGGAGAACCCTTTGACGACCCTCCTCGACGCGACCGTCGCGCTGCTCGCGCAGCTCGTCGCGGGGCAGTCCGGCCCCGCGACGCTGGCGGCGGTCGGCCTGGTGGGGGTCACCCTTCTCCTGCTCGCGTGGGCGGTACGGCCGGTCGCCCCGGTCGCGGCGGCCCCGGCGGCGTGGTCGCGCCGACGTGCCGAGCACGTCCCGTTCGTACGGCTGCGGCATCCCGCCGCGGCGGGCCGTCCCCGCCCGAGGGCTCCGTCCGCCGGTCCCGCGCCCGCCGCGCGTCCCGGCACGGCGTCGGCCCGCCCACTGGGCGGCTGAGGCCCGGCGGCTGTTCGTCTCTCCCCCGCGCCGGTTCCCGGCGGGTGCTTTCGTCGCGTCCATCCCCACGACGAAGGGACCTTCCGTCATGTTCGACCTCGTACTGGAAACCGCCTACCGCCTGATCACCGGCCTCGGCTCCCTGACCGGCCCGGCCCTCGCGATCGTCCTGTTCACCCTGGCCGTGCGCGCGCTGCTCCTGCCGCTCACCCTGCGCCAGGTCGCCGCCGCCAAGGCCAGGCTGCGCCTCGCGCCGAAGGTGGCGGCGCTGCGCGAGCGTCACGCCCGCGACCCCGAGCGCATGATCAGGGAGACCTCCGCGTTGTACCGCGCGGAGGGCACGTCGATGTTCGCGGGCCTCGGCCCCGCGCTCGCCCAGGCGCCGTTCTTCCTGGTCGCCTACCGCGTGTTCGTGTCCGCGTCCATCGCGGGGCACCCCAACCTGCTGCTCGCGCAGAGCGCGCTCGGCGTGCCGCTCGGCGAGCACTTCGCCGCGGCGGTGGCGGGCGGCGGCCTGCTCGGCGCGCCCGCGCTGGTCTTCCTCGGCCTGTTCGCGCTGCTGGCCGTGGTGGCGTGGGTGGTCTCCCGCCGGATGGGCGAGGTGCAGCCGCGGGCACTGCGGCTGATGCCGTACGGCACCGTTGTCCTCGCGGCGTTCGTGCCTTTGGCCGCGGTGCTGTATCTGCTGGTCAGCTCGGCGTGGACGGCGGCCGAGCGGGTCCTGCTGTACCCGCGCCCCGCCTAGACCCATTTTCCGCACATCGCCCTCGACAACATGAACCGATCACTCACCGTGCCGGATGACACTTGACACCCGGCCAGGGACTTTCGGGCTCGTGCGGAAAACAGGCCTAGACCGCCGCCCCGGTCCCCCGCCGGGAGGCGCCGCCCCACTACCGTGGATTGTCGGAAAAGCGGCCCGGCGGGGAGGATCCAACCATGAACGGAGCCGACAGCGAGGTCGGACGGCTGGCCACGGTGATGTTGCACCGCCCGGGCGCCGAGCTCAAACGGCTCACCCCGCGCAACAACGACAAACTGCTGTTCGACGCGATCCCCTGGGTCGGCCGGGCCCAGGAGGAGCACGACGCGTTCGCCGACGCGCTGCGCGACCACGGCGTCGAGGTGCTGTACCTGACCGAGCTGCTCCAGGACACCCTGGAGTACGAGGAGGCCCGCGAGGAGATCATCCCGGCGGTGCTGGCGGACCGGCAGCTCGGCGACCGGCTGTCGCAGCTCACCCGGCGGCATCTCGAGGGGCTCGACCCCGAGGACCTCTCGCAGACGCTGATCGCCGGGCTGGCCCGCGAGGAGCTGCAGACCGGCCGGGGCCTGGTGTACGACCTGATGGACCGGCACGACTTCGTCATCGACCCGCTGCCCAACCTGCTGTTCACCCGGGACTCCAGCGTGTGGATCGGCGACCGGGTGGCGGTGACGAGCCTGGCCATGCCGGCCCGTGCCCGCGAGAGCCTGCTCACCCGGCTGATCTACACCCACCACCCGCGGTTCTCCGGCATCGAGCACCTGTACGAGCCGTGGCTGGAGCACCTGGAGGGCGGCGACGTGCTGCTGATGGCGCCGGGTGTCATCGCGGTGGGCACGGGCGAGCGCACGACCCCGGCGGGCGTGGAGCGGCTGTGCCGCCGGGTGTTCGCCACCGGGCTCGCGCACACCGTGCTGGCCGTGCCGATCGCGCAGCAGCGGGCGACCATGCACCTCGACACCATCTGCACGATGGTGGACGTGGACACCGTGGTGATGTACCCGCCGGTGGCGTACTCGCTGCAGGCCCACACGGTGACCATGACCGCCGACGACGAGCTGCGCGTCGCAGAGCCGCGGCCCTTCCTGGAGGCGGCGGCCCACGCGATGGGCGTGGAGCGGGTGAAGGTGATCGACACCGGCCTCGACCCGGTGACCGCGGAGCGGGAGCAGTGGGACGACGGCAACAACACGCTGGCGCTGGCCCCGCGGGTCGCGGTGGCGTACGAGCGTAACGTGGAGACCAACGCGCGCCTGGAGGCGGCCGGGATCAAGGTGATCAGGATCGCGGGCAGCGAACTCGGCAGCGGCCGGGGCGGGCCGCGGTGCATGTCGTGCCCGATCAGCCGGGAACGGCTATCCGCACTCGCGTAGAATTCCCATTTCGGGCGCCCGCATTTGGGCTTCAAGGACCGCGGCCGGGGCCGGCAATACCGCCCATACAGTGGTGACTTCTCCGTCGTGCCGCACACCCCACCGGGTGGCGAGAAATTCCACGATGCCGAGCCCGCGCCCGCCGAGTGAGGACAATGTGGGACGTCCGGCGCGGGGTTCGGTGGCGGCGCCGCCGTCACTGACCGTCACCTCAAGGTGATCGTCCGACCAGTCCCAGGTGGCCATGATCTGCCCGGACGGCAGCGGATGCGCGTGCCGCAGGGCGTTGCTGAGCAGTTCGCTGACCACCAGGACGGCGTCCTCGACCGCGGTGTCGTAGACGCCGCGTTCCGCGAGATCGGCGCTGAGCTTCCTCCGGGCTATCGCGACGCTGGTCGGCGCATACGGCAACAGCACGACGCCCTCACTTCCCCGATCCCTGCATTCCCCCGGAGGAAACACATCCCAGTAAGACCGAAATGCCCCGATGGCTGGTCAGGGAAACCGCGCCGCGATCACACCTTGTGCAGAAACGAGAGTACGCGAATACAACTGTGACCGGCTCGTTACCGCTTCGGTGTGTCGGATTCGATATAGGCCTGAGCGGCGGCCAGCACGAAACGCATTCGTGTTCCCCCACCGGGCCGCGGGTGTGCCGTCACGTCCCCGCCCTGCGCCCGGGCGAGGCTCCGCGCGATGTAGAGCCCGAGCCCCACCCCGCCGAACCGGCGCCGGTCGCCGCTGTCGGCCTGGACGAACCGCTCGAACACGCGGTCACGGTCGTCCGGCGCGATGCCGACGCCCTCGTCCTCCACGGTGAGCACGACGCGGTCGCCGTCCTGCCAGACGGCCACGCGGATCAGCCCGCCGTCCGGCGAGTACTTGAAGGCGTTCTCCAGGAGCTGGCCGAGCAGGATGTCGGTGGCGAGTGTGTCGCCGTCCACCGGCGGCAGGCCGGGCGGGATGTCCACCTCGACCCGGTGCTTGTCCGACAGTGCGGGCATGCCGAGGGTGGCGGCCCGCACCCGTTCCCCGAGGTCGAAGCTCTCCACGCGGACCTTCAGCTCCTTGGCCCCGGCCCGCGCGCCGAGCAGCAGGTGGTCCATGAGCCGGCCCAGTGAGCGGGACCGCTCGGCGATGGTGCGCACCGCCGAGCGCCGCTCGACGTCCGACATCTTGTCCCAGCGGGCGTCCAGCGTGCTGGCGAAGCCCTGCACGACGGTGATCGGGGTGCGCAGCTCGTGGCTGGTCGTGGCGAGGAAGAGATCCTTGGCCTCCTCCAGCTCCTTGGCCCGCGTCACGTCGCGGAAGTCGACCACCACCTCGGCGGTCTCGACGATCTCGGCGCTCACGACGTCGAGCCAGCGGCCGGACGGCAACTGGGTGGTGAGCTTCTCGCCCGGCGCGGGCAGCGGGAACGGCGGGCGCCCGCCGATGACCTCGGCGGCGGGCAGGCCGGTCAGCTCCTCGGCGGCGGGGTTCCACTGGCGCACCGAGCCGGACTCGTCCAGCACCGCGATGCCGTCGGCGCTGGCGTCCACGACCGCGCGCTCGTGCGCCCGCTGCCGCACGGCGTCCTGGTAGGCCATGGCGTTGCCGAGCGCGATGCCGGCGTGCCCGGCGAGCAGTTCGAGCAGCTCCAGCTCGATGTGCCCGGCCTTGTGCTGGGCGAACAACGCGTACAGCGCACCGTACGGCCGCCCGCCCACCGCCGCGACGCCGAGGGCGATGGTGTGCAGGCCGGGCAGCTCCGACCAGATCAGCTCGTCCAGCATGGCCTGGTCGCCGGTCTCGAGCAGCACGGTCTTGCCGGTGCGCAGCAGCTTGCCCACCAGGCTGGTGCGCAGGTCGGCGGTGGCGCCGCGCAGGTCGCCCGGCAGGCCGTGCGTGCTGACCAGCCGCAGGCGGTCGTCCTCGATCAGCACGAAACCCCCGGCGTCGGCCCCGGTGAGCTCGGTCAGGCTCTCGGCGATGCGGTCGAGGACGTGCGGCAGCTCCAGCTCGGCGTTGATGTCCGCCACGACGTCGGTGAGCCGCCGCACCAGGCGGGCCCGGCGGGCGCCGCGTTCCCGCGCGGCGCGGTCGTCGTCGACCGGGTGGTAGACGCTGACGTACCCGAGCAGTGCCCCGCCGTCGGAGCGCAGGGCGCTGATGTCCACCCCGACGTCGAACAGAGCGCCGTCCTTGCGGAGCCGTTTGGTGCGCAACGAGACCGGGCCGCCGGTGCGGGCACGCTCCAGCACCGCGTTGAGCTCGGCCATCAGCTCGTCGGGGACGATCGGCGCCCGCCGTCCGGTCAGCTCAGCGGCGTGCCAGCCGAACAGGCGCTCGGCGGCGGGGTTCCACGACAGGACGGCGAGGTCGCGGTCGAGCGCCACGACGGCGCTGGCCGAACTGGCGACGACGGCGCGAGCGAGACCGTCGTCGGCGTTCGCCACGTTCTGCTCGCTGTCGTCGCTCATGACCTCCATCGTGCCTGTTTTCCGTCGCCGTCTCGCCAGGTTTCGTTGTGCGAATCTTCGCATTCCTCACGCTGATCACCCCGGGACGGCCACCGGGAAGGGCGGCGACATGCCGTCGGACGGCCGACGGCCGTCCACGGCCTCCGCTCCGCTACGCTGCCGGTAGCGGGGACCGGAAGGGGTGGTCATGACGGCGGGCGACCTTGAGGCCCTGGTGCGGCTGACCACCCCCGGCTACGTGGGCGAGACCCCGCCCGAGGTCGCGTTCGGCATGACCGACACCCCCGTGGGACGGCTGGCGCTGGCCGTGACGGCGCGCGGCCTGGTCGCGTGCAGCTACGAGGACGAGCACGTCGTCTTCGCCCGGGTCACGCGGGCCCTCGGCAACTTCATCGGGCCCGACCCCCGCCGGCTGGACCCGGTGCGGCGCGAGCTCGACGCGTACTTCTCCGGCCGGCTGCGCACGTTCACCGTCCCGGTGGACCTGCGGCTGGCCCCGCCGTTCGCCCGCACGGTGCTGCAGATGACCATGGCGATCCCGTTCGGCGGCCTCACCACCTACCCCGAGATCGCCGAGCGCATGGGCCGGCCGCAGGCGCTGCGCGCCATCGGCAACGCGCTGACGGCCGACCCTGTCTGCGTGATCGTGCCCTGTCACCGGGTCATCGAGGCGCCTGGTCGTCTTGGGGGGTACGCCGGCGGTCCCGCGGCGAAGGAGTTGCTGCTCCGCCTGGAAGGAGCCGTGTGAGGAACGTCACCAGCGCGGCGACGAGGAACGCCGCCAGCGCCGCGTTCATCCAGGGCTGACGCTCGAACCCGATCGCCTCACGCACCTGCGCCCACGCGGTGTCCCACCCGTCGACCGTCGGCGTCGCCGTGACCAGCCAGTACGCGACGAAACCCAGCACCCAGGGAACGATCATCGCCCACCGGGCGGGCGCGCCGGCCGAGGTGTCCCAGCGGGCGGCGCCGCCGAGCACGAAGTAGTCCACGGCGAGCACCGCGAACATCGGCACGAACACCGCGCCGATCAGGCCGAGGAACGCGCCGTAGGAGTTCACGTCGGCGAACAGGGCGATCACCGTGGTCAGAGCGCCGACCGCGGCGGAAAGCACCCGCCGGTCCACGCGCGGCATCAGGTTCTGCAGCGACATCGCGGTGGAGTAGACGTTGGCGAACGACTGATCGGTCTCGCGCAGCACCAGCACGCCGAAGAACAACCCGCCGAGCGGCACCGCGACGAACGCCTCCCACACCCGGTCGGGGTCGTTCCCCACCACGGCGAGCGCCAGGATGCCGAGCACCAGGCACGCCACCTGGGCGATCGTGTAGCCGGTGACCACCCCGCCGAACGCCGCCCGGCCGGACCGCGAATGGCGGGCGTAGTCGGCGGCGACCGGGACCCACGAGACCGACAGCGCGATCACGTAGTCCACCGCGGGCGCGAAGGAGTGCCAGCTCCCGGCACCGAGGCTCGGCGCCTGCCGCACCAGCGCGACCGTGAGCCAGATCATCGCGATCACCACGCCCGCGGTGACGAAGCGGCGCAGCAGGCGGATCACACCGAGCGGCCGGATGGTCAGCGCGACGGTCAGCGCCCCCGCCGCGACCACCCACGCCTGGTACGGCACCGCGTCCCCGAAGATCGCCTGTGCCCCGTTGGCGATCACCCACAGCTCGAAGGCCCCCCAGCCGAACATCTGCACGATGTTGAGCACGGTCGGCACATAGGACAGCCGCGCCCCGAACAGCCCGCGCAGCAGCACCATCGCCGGCGCCCCCGTCCGCGCGCCGGGCACGGCCGCCAGCCCGACCATCACCGTCCCGATGAGGCTCCCGGCCACGGCCGCGAGCACCGCCGCCCCCAGCCCGAGGGGAGCCCCGCCGAGCGGGTCGAGCAGCAGGAGGGCCCCGGAGAACCCGAGAAGGCTCACTCCGAGGTTCGCCCAGAACGCCCCTTGGTCGAACGCCCCGAGTGTCTTCGGGGGAGCCTCGTCAAGGGTCAGCGGAGCCTCGTCGACGGCAGGCGACATCACACACTCCCTACGCCGGCATTATCCGGACAGGTTCATGCGGTCGGCGGCGCGCCTGATGAAGGAGCCGCCCTCTCAGCCCGGTTTCGCCCGAGCTCCCGCGTTGGACTTCGTGTCGAGTTGGGAGGTCATCCCCCGCTCGCGCCCCAATGATGCCCTATTCGCCTGCGATCAGCTACCGGCAGGCAGGCATCCGGCACCCGGTGGGCCCCGGCCGGCTCAGGGGCGGCGGGCCCAGATCGAACCGTCGCGGCCGGAAGGTGCCGCGCCGACCGCCCAGATGGCACCGCCGCTCTCCAACTGGAGAGCGAGGTCACGGACGGACGCCTTCCGGTTCGGCGGAGCCGGGAAGGAGCCCGGCTCGACACTGTCGGGGCCGATGTGCAGGTACCTGCTGCCTCCGCCCTTGGCGTCGTAGACGATCCAGGCCCCGCCTCTGCCGTCGGGCTCCGCCTGGGCCCGCGGCTGGATGCCCGGTTCACCGCGGACCTCGAAGCCGAAGCTGCCCAGATAGCCGGTCAGCAGCAAAGTCTCACCGCAGAAGGAGCGCTTCGCGCCGCCGCAGGGCCAGGCGACCCAGCCGACGGCCATCACCCGGGCGGTCTCACCGTCGACCGCGACATCGGTGAGCTCCGAGATCTGGCCCGGGTGCGCGGACGGGACCGCCGGAAGCGCGACCGCGCGCCAGGCCGTGCCGGTCCAGCGGGCCAGAGCCGCCTTGCCGCGCACCGAGCCCGCCGCCCACTTGCCGTCGAGTCCTTTGACCACGATCGGCGTGCGCACCTTGCGCCACACCGACCCGGCCAGGCGCCGCAGCGTGGACTTCGCCTTCCACCCGGCCTTGCCGCCCGGCGGGAACGTGGTGGCGTTCTCGATGACCCACAGGTTCTCACCGATGGAATACGCCCGGTCCACCCGGCCGTGGTGCCATCGCTTGACCTGCCAGCGCTTGCCGTCCCACCGGGCGTAGCGTGACGCGCCGAACGCCCAGACCCTGGTGTCGGACGCCGACGTCAGCCGCTTGACCCGGAAGCCCGGCCCGGTCACACGCTTGAAGGCGGACCGGCCGCCCTTCAACAGGAGCGACTCGGTGCCGTTTGGTCCGCGCCTCGTCCCGGCGACCCAGACCGCCCCACCCGGCGTCACCGTCACCGCGTCGTAGGCGTCGCGGCGGTCGTGATGGACGACATTCCACTGACCGGCCGGCGCCACGGCGTCGGCGGTGGCGGGCCCCGCGCTGACGACAAGGGCGACGGCTGCGGCGGTGCCGCGAAGCAATAGTCCCATAAAAGGTAAGACGCGCCTTTCACGGAAAAGTTGGCATGCCGGCGACCATGAGTTTGACGAGTTTTTACCGGATCTTAACGTCTGTCCGTCAGGCGACGAAGGGATGCCCCCCGTGTTCGGCCACCATCGGACGGCCCGCGGCGGACCAGGAGAGCATGCCGCCGGCGACGTTGACGGCCTCGCGGCCGATGTGGTTGAGCCAGGCGGTGGCGTTGGCGGATCGGCCGCCCACCTTGCAGATGACGTAGACGGGAACGCCGGCGGGGAGCTCGTCCACACGCTGCTGCAGCGTGCCCAGGGGGATGTGGACGGCGGTGGGGGCGTGGCCGGCCTGCCACTCGTCGGGCTCGCGTACGTCGAGCAGGAAGACGTCGTCCGGCACCTGGCGGGCCTCGATCTCTGGCACGTTCATGTACACCATTGTCGCCGGTTCCCGGCACGGGCGGCGCGCGGGCACGCAGCGGCCGAAGGGCTACTTGAGCAGGCGGGACATGCGGCGGTCGGCCAGGGGCTTGCCGCCGGTCTGGCAGGTGGGGCAGTACTGCAGGGAGGAGTCGGCGAAGGAGACCTCTCTGATCGTGTCGCCGCAGACGTCGCAGGCCTCGCCGGTGCGGCCGTGGACCCGCAGGCCGGAGCGCTTCTCGGCCTTGAGATCCTTGGCGGCCATGCCGCGGGAGCGCTCGGTCGCGTCGCGCAGCGTCGTGACGATGGCCTCGTGCAGGCGCGCCGTCTCGTCCTCGGTCAGCGAGCCGGCGATCTTGAAGGGGGACATGCGCGCGGCGTGCAGCACCTCGTCGGAGTAGGCGTTGCCGATGCCCGCGATCACCTTCTGGTCGCGCAGCAGGCCCTTGACCTGGGTGCGGCTGCCGCCCAGGATGGCGCCGAGCGCCTCGGCGGTGAAGTCGGACGCCAGGGGGTCGGGGCCGAGGCTCGCGATGCCGGGGACGTCGGAAGGGTCGCGCGCGACGTACACGGCGAGGCGCTTCTGGGTGCCCGCCTCGGTGAGCTCGAAGCCGGGGGCGAGGCCCTCGTCGTCCGGCGCCAGGCGCACCCGCACCGCCAGGGGGCTCTTGCCGGGGCGCACCGGCTTGGCGCCGGTCAGGTCGTCGCGCCAGCGCAGCCAGCCGCCCCTGGCCAGGTGGGTGACGAAGTGCAGGCCGTCGCAGTCGAGGTCGAGGAACTTGCCGTACCTGGCCACGCCGGTCACCGTCAGCCCGCCGAGCGACGACACGGGCGGGTCCACCGTCTTCAGCGCCTGGAAGGCGACCACCTCGACCACCGCGATCTGGCGGCCCACGGCCCGCTCGCGGAGGAACTCCGCGAGCGACTCCACTTCGGGAAGCTCCGGCATGGCCTCACCCTAACCGCCGCGCGGGCGTGCCGCCCCCGCCGATCAGGCCTTCAGCGCGGCGGCGCCGAACGACACGGCGAACCGGCGGCACCAGATCGTCACGCTGGTGAGCTCGCCGAGGTCGGCGTCCGCCGGGATCGCGTAGTTGGCGTCGCCCTTGTTGCCCTTGAGGTCGCCGAGCTCCACCCAGGCGCCGTCGTCGAAGAGCCGCCACCCGGCCGTGCCCTCCTTGACCGGCTGGTCGCTGAGCCACACCCGCAGGTCCGGGCCGTCGGAGGTGTCGAGGTTCTCGATGCGCAGCACCCGCCGGCCGTCGGCGAGCTTCAGCACCTTCGCCGTACCCGAGGTGGCGTGCTCGTGCGAGATGAACCTCCCCGTGGCGATCACCTCGGGCCCGGCGGGCTCGGCGGCCGGCGCGGACGCATCGCCCTCGGCGGAGGGGTCGCCGTCGGCGGAGGGGTCGCCGTCGGCGGAGGGTGCCACCGCGGCGGCTGTCGGCACCGGCTCGGCCACGTGGACGGTCGTGAACAACCGCCAGGGCTGGAACAGGTAAAGGGCGCCGGCGAGGGCCAGCGCGAGCACGACGGCGGCCCCCCAGGTCACCGGGTGACGCGCGATTCTCCTGACGTCCATCCTGAGCCGCGTGCGCCCCTGACCCGGGACGCCCGCTCCCTCCCTCCGCGAGGCGCGAGCCGTACGTTCTCAAGAAGAGCACGTGACGGCCCGCGACCGGCTGGAGACGCGATTACGGAGTCCTTACGATGCCCGCGGGGCTACTTGCTGAGGACGTCCTTCGGCACGGGCTTGTCCGCGGCCAGGGAGTCGAACAGCCGCAGGGCGCGCTGGGTGTCCCACTTGACCACGGCCGCGCC
The DNA here is from genome assembly GCF_039871875.1 of Sphaerisporangium sp. B11E5. Lineage (NCBI taxonomy): Bacteria > Bacillati > Actinomycetota > Actinomycetes > Streptosporangiales > Streptosporangiaceae > Sphaerisporangium > Sphaerisporangium sp. B11E5. Next base: position 118,642 of record NZ_JBDPMD010000013.1, read on the forward strand.
GTTGACGGTGGGCAGGGACCCGATGGGCACCGCCGTGGTGACCGGGTCGCCGCTCATCGCGAGCCCGAGGGACAACAGGTCGAAGGCGCCGGTGCCGGGGTCAACCGCGACCGAGTCGGTGGCGCTGACGGCCAGCGGGACCGACCGGAACGGGTTGGCGAGCACGCCGGGGCTCGCGGCCTTCTTGACCACCGCGGAGAAGAACTGCCGCTGCCGCTGGGTGCGGTCGAAGTCCGGGATGTTGCCGGTCTTGCGGGTGCGCACGTACCCGAGGGCCGTGCCGCCGTCCATGTCCTGGCAGCCCTTCTTCAGGTTGATGCCGGCCTTGGGGTCGTCGATGTTCTGCTTGACGCAGATGTTCACGCCGCCGACCGCGTCGACGATGCCGACGAACCCCCCGAAGCCGATCTCCATGTAGTGGTCGAGCCGGATGCCGGTGACCTTCTCCACGGTCCTCGCCAGCAGCTTGGGCCCGCCGAAGGAGTAAGCGGCGTTGAGCTTGTCGCTGCCGTGCCCGTCGATCGGCACGTAGGAGTCGCGGGGCAGGCTGACCAGGGTGGGACGGCCGTCGCCGGCCGGCACGTGCAGCAGCATCATCGTGTCGGTGCGCTTGCCTGCCGTCTTGCCGGTGGCGAGCTTCCTGCGCTGCGCGGCCGTGAGGCCCGCCCGGGTGTCCGAGCCGACCAGCAGCCAGTCCTCGCCGGGCGTGGCGGCGGGACGGCCGTCGTAGTCGGTGAGCGCGTCGATGGTGCGCAGCCGCGAGTTGATCCAGAAGAAGCCGCCGACGCCGAGCACGATCAGCAGCACCACCAGGACCGCGACCCCCCGCAGCACGATGCGGCCGGTGCGGCGCGGCCTGCGGGGTCCTCCGCCGCGTACGGGCTGGTCGGGCGGCCGGGGCCCCCCGCCGCCGGGCAGCGGCCGCACCGGGGACCCGCCCGAACGCGGCTTGCCGTACACCCGGGACCTGCCGCGCGCCCCGTCGTCCCCCGGGGAGGCGAACGGCGGCGCCTCGTCCGGCAGGACACCCCGCACGGTGGGGTCCGCCCCGATGTCGCCGTGCCCCCGCCCGGAGCCCGCGGGCGCCCGGTACGCCGGCTGCCCGGCGGCGTAGGCGTCGCCCCGCCCGCCGGGGGGAACGGCCCACGGATCCGGGGCGCCCCCGCCCGCCGGGCGCCGCACCGCCCGGGTCGCTTCGCCGGCACCCACCTCGTCGGGCGTCCCCGGCCGATCTCCCGCCATATCGTCCACCTTGTCGTTCATCGTCCGGCGCCGGAGCCCCCCGTGCCGCGAACCCGTGCTTCGAAGCTACGCCGTGCCCCTGGTCCACGGGGCGCCGTCACCACAGTTTTCTCATGTAAAAGTACGCAGAGTCACACTAAGTCACCAACATTGCGCCCCCGGGAAACAATCACGTACCCCACGACCGTTACCGTTGACGACGACCTCTAGTGAAAGGACAGTCGTGTCCGCCTCGGACCCGTGGAGTACCCGCCCGTGCACAGGCACGGGTTCGATTCAACCGGGGGCGGCAGACCGGTGACCAGCATTCTCGGCCTGCCGGCCGTGTTACTCCTCACTCTCGCGACCGGATACTTCGTCGCCCAGGAGTTCGCGTACGTCGCCGCCGACCGCTCCGCGCTCAAGGAACAGGCCGCGGCAGGCGACACCGCCGCGGAACGCGCCCTGCGGGTCACCGGCCGCCTCTCCTTCATGCTCTCCGGAGCGCAGCTCGGTATCACCGTCACCACGCTGCTCGTCGGCTTCGTGACCGGGCCAGCGCTCACGCCCCTGATCAGCCCGCTCCTGTCGGGCGCCGGCGTGCCCGAGGCCGCGATCCGCGGCCTGGCGGTGGCACTCGGCCTGGTGATCGCCACGACCGTCCAGATGGTGCTCGGCGAGCTGGCCCCCAAGAACCTCGGCATCGCCCGGCCCGAGGCCCTCGCCAAGTGGCTGTCCCGTTCGACACTGGTGTACCTGACGGTGGCGGGACCGGTGATCCGCCTGTTCGACACGGCGGCCACCCGGCTGCTGCGCCGGGTCGGCGTCGAGCCGGTCGAGGAGATCGAGCACGGCGCCACGCCCGAGGAGCTCTCCCGCATCATCGCCGAGTCCGAGGCCTCGGGCGCGCTGTCGCAGCGGCTGTCGGACCTGCTGGAGCGCGCACTGGAGTTCGGCGACCGCACCGCGGAGGACGTCATGGTCCCGCGGCCCCGCGTGGTCTCGCTGCGCGCCGGGCGCCCCGCGTCCGACCTGCTGGAGGCCGTACGCACGGCCGGCCACTCGCAGTACCCCGTGCTCGGCCCGGACGGCGACGTCGTCGGGGTGACGGGCCTGCGCGAATGGATGCGCGCCCCCTCCCACGACGTGCCGATCGAGCGCATCAGCGTCGCGCCGCCGCTGGTCCCCACCTCGCTGCCGCTGCCGGAGCTGCGCGAGCGCATCCGCGCGGCCGGGGGCGCACTGGCCTGCGTGATCGACGAGTACGGCGGCCTGGCCGGCGTGGCCACCATGGAGGACCTCGCCGAGGAACTGGTCGGCGAGCTGATGGACGAGAACGACCCCGACGCCGCGGCCGCGGTGGAGCAGGGCGATGGAACGTGGGACGTGCCCGGCACGTTGCGGCTCGACGAGGTCGAGCGCGCGACCGGCCTGCGGCTGCCCGAGAGCGAGGACTACGAGACCGTGGCCGGGCTGGTCATGGCCAGGCTCGGCCGGCTGGCCGAGCCCGGCGACGAGATGACGGTGCCGCTGGTGCCGGACCACCACCTGCTGGACGAGGAGGACGGGCGGGACGACACCGGCGTCGTGCTCACCGTCCTCGAGGTGCAGCGCCGGGTGCCCGCCCGGGTGCGGCTGACACGACGGGTCGCCGACCCGGTGGTCACCGGGGGTGACGTCCGATGAACACCGCGGCCGCCCTGTTGCTGGGCGTGGTGCTGCTGATCGGCAACGGCCTGTTCGTCGCCGCCGAGTTCGCCGTGGTGTCCGCGAGGAGGCACCGCCTCGAGGAGGCCGCCGCAGGCGGCGGGCCGGTCGCCCGCGCCGCCGGGCGGGCGGCGCTGCGCAACGGCCGTGAGCTGTCGCTCATGCTGGCCGGGGCGCAGCTCGGCATCACGCTGTGCTCCCTCGGCCTCGCCATGGTCACCGAGCCCGCCATCGAGCACCTGCTCGAGCCGGTCTTCGGCTGGGTCGGCCTGCACGAGTCGGTGCGGGTCCCCGTGGCGTACGTGATCGCGCTGGCCGTCATCACGTTCCTGCACATGGTCGCCGGGGAGATGGCGCCGAAGTCGTGGGCGCTGACCCACCCCGAGCGGGCCGCGATGGGGCTGGCGCTGCCGTTCCGCACGTTCACGTGGGTCGTCCGGCCGCTGCTCGCCGCACTCAACGGCATCACCAACGCCCTGCTGCGGCTGTTCGGCGTGCACGCCAGGGACGAGCTGGCGACCACCCGCACGCCGCCCCAGCTCGCCATGCTGGTCGGGGAGTCGGCGCGCATGGGCCTGCTGGACCGGCACGAGCACGATCTGCTCATCCGGGCGCTGCGCGTGCAGTCCCAGCCCGTCGAGCGCCTGATGGTGCCGATCGCCCGCGCCGCCGCGGTGCCCGTGGGCGCGTCCAGCGCGGAGATCACCGACGCCGCCGCGCGCAGCGGCCACCTGCGCCTGGTGGTCAACGGCGGGCGGCCGGAGGACGCGCGGGGCGTGCTGCACGTCCGCGGCGCCGTCGTCGAGCCGGGCAGGACGGCGGAGGAGCTGATGATCCCCGCGCCGCGGCTCGCGGCCTCCACGACGATCCCTGAGGCGGTGGCCCGGCTGCAGGACGCCCGGGCGCATCTGGGGTTCGTCACCGACACGCGGGATCGGGTGACCGGGCTGGTCAGCCTCAGTGACCTGATCGGCGAACTGCTGGACACGCGGGCGCCGGAGAGCGTGCAAGCGGCCGGCAAGTGAGCTGAAAGTCCGGCCCACTAAACATGCGGCACGAGTGAAGCGGCCGAGAGCCAAGAGGGAGAAAGATCTTCGAGAGACCGGCGGCGGGAGGGGGTGAACCACTCGGCCGCCGGGAGACCGTGTGGGCGAGGAGGGATTTGAACCCTCACATCCTTTCGGACACACGGACCTGAACCGTGCGCGTCTGCCGTTCCGCCACTCGCCCCTTTTTGAGTGCGTGGAAAGGCTAGCACGGATCCGTGCATGCCACCGAACCCGGATACGATCCTCCTAGACGATGGAGGAAGGGAGGTACCCGGTGGGAGTCCTTCAGCGCTTCGAGCGACGGCTCGAAGGCTTGGTTGAGGGGGCCTTTGCGCGGGCGTTCAAGTCTGACCTTCAGCCGGTCGAGGTCGCCAGCGCGGTGCAGCGAGAGATGGACGAACGCGCCGCGATCGTCGCCCAGGGCCGCACTCTTGTGCCCAACGACTTCGTGGTGGAGCTGTCGCCGACCGACAGTGAGCGGTTGGAGGTGTACGCCGACAGCATCAGCCACGAGCTCGCCAACCTCGCCAGGGAGTACGCCAAGGAGCAGGGGTACTCGTTCGTGGGACCTGTCCGGGTTCGCTTCGAGACCGCCGACGACCTCGCGGTCGGGCTGTTCCGCATCCGCTCGGGGGTCATCCGGGGCGCCACGGTCGAGCAGGACGAGATCCGGCAGCCCGTGAGCGACCACGTCCCGGGCAGGCCGAGCGCGTTCGGCGGCCGCCCGCGCCTGCTGGTGTCCACACAGGACGACCCGCAGGGGCAGCGGTCCTACGAGCTGACCACACCCGTCACGCTCCTCGGCCGGGGCACCGACTGCGATCTGCGGCTGGTGGACCCCGGCGTCTCACGGCACCACGCCGAGCTCAGGGTCGAGGGCGACAACGTCTCCCTCGTCGATCTCGGTTCCACGAACGGCACCTTCGTCAACGGCCAGCCGGTGCGCAGGATCGAGCTCCAGGACGGCACACGTGTCACCCTGGGGCGCACGACCCTGGTGTTCCGGCGCGATTAAGGGTAGACAGACGGTCCATGTCCGAGCTCACGCTGCTGCTCATCCGGCTCGCGTTCCTCGCGGTGCTGTGGTTCTTTGTCATTGCCGCGGTCGGCGTGATCAGGACAGACTTGTTCGGATCACGGCAGCCCGCGCCGGTGGCGGCGCGCAAGCCGGCCAAACCCGCACGTCAACCGGCCAAGCCCAAGAAGGGGGAGCCGCGCCAACTGGTCGTTACCGGTGGTCCCCTGCAAGGAACCATCATCAACCTCTCGGAGACGCCAATCACTATCGGTCGGGCGAATGACGCCACGCTGGTACTCAGCGACGATTACGCTTCGAGCCGGCACGCCCGGCTGTTCCCGCAAGACGGTCAGTGGATCGTGGAAGACCTCGGCTCGACCAACGGCACATATCTCGACCGCTCCAAAGTCACCCGCCCGACGCCGGTGCATCTCGGTGTTCCGATTCGCATCGGCAAAACCGTCATCGAATTGCGCAAATGACAATCGCACTCCGCTACGCCGCCCGCTCGGACGTCGGCCTCCTCCGCGAAGGGAACGAGGACTCGGCGTACGCGAGCCCGCGCCTGCTCGCCGTCGCAGACGGCATGGGTGGGCACGCTCATGGTGAGGTGGCCAGTTCGGTCGCCATCACCGCCATGTCGTCCCTGGACCGGGACGCTTTCGGGGGGGACCTGCTCAGCGCCATCGAGGCAGCGGTGCGCGAAGCCAATCGCAAACTGCACGAGATGGTAGGCCGTGACCCCAGCCTCAAGGGCATGGGCACGACCCTCACGGCCATGCTGTGGTCGGGCACCCGCGTCGCTCTCGTCCACGTCGGCGACTCCCGCGCCTACCTCCTTCGCAACGGCGAGCTCTACCAGATCACCCACGACCACACCTTGGTGCAGTCGCTGGTTGACGACGGCAGGATCACGCAGGAGGAGGCCGCGAGCCATCCTCAGCGTTCCATCCTGCTGAGGGCGCTCGACGGCAGCGGCGAGGTCGACCCCGACCTCTCGCTGCGTGAGGCGCAGATCAACGACCGCTACCTGTTGTGCTCCGACGGGCTGTCCAGCGTGGTGAGCGCGGAGACGCTCCACCACACGCTGACCACGGTGGACGAGCCCGAGACGGTGGTACGCCAGCTCATCGACCTCGCCAACCGGGGCGGGGGCCCCGACAACATCACCTGCATCGTCGCCGACGTCGTGGAGATCGAGGAGGGGCAGGTCGTGGCGGGAGACGCCGCGGTGGTGGGGGCCGCCGGCTCCAACCGCCTGCGATCACAGCCTCCCGACACCCCGGCGGGGCGGGCCTCCACGATCACCGCACCGCAGCCGGTGATCGTGGACGTGGACACCGGTGAAGAACCCGTGGGCGGCCCGGCGGCGAGCGCCGTGGCCGCCCCGCGGCGTGTCAGGCGCCGGCGCCTGTGGCCGGTCGCGGTGACCGCGATCGTGCTGATGGCCGTGGTGGTGGGGGGCGGGGGGTACTACGGCTACCGGTGGACGCAGAGTCAGTACTACGTAGGCGCGCAGGGAGACGAGCTAGTGTTGTTCCGAGGGGTGGACACGAGCCTCGGACCGATCCAACTGAATTCCGTCGCGCAGAGCACGGGCCTCTCTCTGTCCTCCATCCCCGAGCCCGAGCGTGAGCAGGTACGGCGCGGCATCCCCGTCCCCAACCTCCAGGCAGGACAGATCAAGATCAACGACCTGAAGGCCAAATCGACCGCCGGCGGCGACCAGCCGTCACAGCCGACGGCCTCCCCCAGCGCCACGAGGTCCTCGTAAGTGAGTGCCGTCGACGTCGCGGCCGTGCCCATGACCGCCAAACGGCGGGGGGCGCAGCTCGTCATGCTCGCCTTCGCCGTCGCGATCGTCATGGTCGCCTACGCCAACGTCGGGCTCGGCAAGGACGGCCAGGTGCCCGCGGGCATGCTGGTCTACGGCCTCGGTCTCGGCGGGCTGATGCTGGCCGCCTATCTCGTGCTGGCCAAGTTCGCCCCCTGGGCCGACCCCCTGATCCTCCCGCTGGTGACGCTGGTCAACGGCATCGGCCTCGTCATGATCTACCGCCTGGAGCTCGACACCGATCTGGCCTCCGCCGGCAACCAGCTCTTCTGGACCGCCCTCGGCGTCGTCATGTTCTCCGTCACGCTGATCGTGCTGCGCGACCACCGCGCGCTGCAGCGCATGACGTACACCGCCGGCTTCGTCGGCCTCGGGCTGCTGGTCCTCCCTCTCGTGCCCCTGCTGGGCAAGGAGATCAACGGCGCCCGCATCTGGATCGGCATCGGCGGCTTCACCATCCAGCCGGGCGAGTTCGCCAAGCTGGCCCTGGTCGTGTTCTTCGCCGGCTACCTCGTGGCCAAGCGGGACGTGCTGGCCCTCGCCGGCCGCCGTCTGCTCTTCATCGACCTGCCCCGCGCCCGCGACCTCGGCCCTGTGCTGATCACCTGGGTGGTCAGCGTCGGCGTGCTGATCCTGGAGAAGGACCTCGGCACCTCGCTGCTGCTGTTCGGCGCCTTCATCGCGATGTTGTACATCGCCACGCAGCGCACCTCGTGGGTGCTGATCGGCCTGCTGCTGTTCCTCGGCGGCGCGTTCGTCGCCGGGCAACTGTTCAGCCACGTGGGCGCCCGCTTCAAGGTCTACCTCAACCCGAGCGACCCCGCGCTCTACGACCTCGAGTTCGGCGGCAGCTTCCAGCTCATGCAGGGCCTGTTCGGCATGGGGTCGGGCGGCATCCTCGGCACCGGCCTCGGCCAGGGCCACCCCGAGCTGATCCCGCTGTCGTTCTCCGACTTCATCTTCGCCGCCACCGGCGAGGAGCTGGGGCTCACCGGCCTCATGGCGCTGCTCATGGTGTACGCCCTCATCGTGGAGCGCGGCCTGCGCACCTCCGTGGCCGCCCGTGACCCGTTCAGCAAGCTTCTCGCGGGCGGACTGTCGTTCACCTTGGCGTGGCAGGTCTTCATCATCGTCGGCGGCGTGACCAACCTGATCCCGCTGACCGGCCTCGTCACGCCGTTCATGTCACAGGGCGGCTCGGCGCTGCTGGCCAACTGGATCATCATCGCGTTGCTGGTCCGCATGTCGGACGCCGCCCGCCGCCCGCCGCCGCAGGCGATCCAGGACGAGGGGCTCACCCAGGTGTTCCAGCGATGAACAACACCGTCAAGCGCATGGCCGTGGCCTGCCTGCTAATGTTCGGCCTGCTGATGGTCAACATCAACTACCTGCAGGCCGTCAAGGCCGACGATCTGCGCGCCGACAACCGCAACCAGCGCAGCTTCTACGCCCGCTACCAGAGCGAGCGCGGCATGATCACCGCGGGCGGCCAGACGCTCGCCAAGTCGGTCGACGTCGGCGGCACCTTCCGCTTCCAGCGCAAGTACACCGACGGTCCCGTGTACGCGCCGGTCATCGGGTTCTTCGCGCCCGAGAGCGAGCGCGGCATCGAGAGCGCGGCCAACAAGTACCTCGACGGCACCCACCCGGACCTCTTCGTCCGCCGCACCGTCGACCTCATCACCAACAAGCCGGCCCGCGGCGCGGCCGTGGACCTCACCCTGGTGCCGAAGGCCCAGGAGGCCGCCTACCGCGACCTGAAGCAGAGCGGCAAGCGCGGGGCGGTCGTGGCGCTCGACCCGAAGACCGGCGCCGTGCTGACCATGGTGTCGGTGCCGAGCTTCGACCCGGGCACCATGGCGATACCGGACAAGGCCAAGGCGGCCCGCGCGTACAACAAGCTCGACAAGGACGACAACGAGCCGCTGATCAACCGCGCGATCGCCAAGACGTACGCCCCCGGCTCGACGTTCAAGGTGGTCACCTCGGCCGCCTACCTCAGCGACGACGACTCCCGGGACGTCAACACCACCGTGAACGCGCCGGACGCCCTGCGGTTGCCCGGCACCAACACCCTGCTGCGCAACTACCACGGCGAGTCCTGCGGCGGGCGGGCCTCGCTGCTCGACGCGCTCACCATCTCGTGCAACACGGCGTTCGCCGAGATGGCGCTGGAGATCGGCTACGACAAGCTGAACGAGCAGTCCGCGAAGTTCGGCGTCGGGCAGACGATGAGCATCCCGCTGGACGTCGCGCGCAGCGACCTCGGCCCGGACGAGGGCAAGGCCGCGCTGGCGAAGACCGCGATCGGCCAGCAGAGCAACCAGATGACCCCCCTGCAGATGGCGATGATCGCCGCGGGCGTCGCCAACGAGGGCAAGGTCATGAAGCCCTACCTCATCAACAAGATCGTCAGCCCGGACGGCGACGAGATCGACGCCGCCCGGCCCCAGGAGCTGGACGAGGCGATCACCCCCGACGTCGCCGCCGAGCTGCGCCAGATGATGGTCAGCGTGGTGCAGAACGGCACCGGCACCGCGGCGCAGATCCCGAACGTCACGGTGGCCGGCAAGACCGGCACCGCGGAGACCGCCCCGGGTGCCCCCTCGCACGCCTGGTTCATCTCGTTCGCGCCCGCCGAGGACCCCAAGGTCGCGGTCGCGGTGTTCGTCGAGTCGGGAAGTGCCGGCAACGACGCGACCGGTGGCGCGGTGGCCGCGCCGATCGCGCGCGACGTCATGCAGGCGGTGCTCGGCCGGTGACCTTCGCCAACCGGGTGCTGAGCGATCGCTACCGGCTGACCGGGCGCATCGCGGCCGGCGGCATGGGCGAGGTCTGGCGTGCCGTGGACAAGCTGCTCGGCCGCGAGGTCGCGGTGAAGCTGCTGCGCCAGCACGTCGCGGCGCACCCGGAGTTCCGCGAGCGTTTCCGCAACGAGGCGCGCATCACCGCGGGCCTCGCCGACCCCGGCATCGCGCAGGTCTTCGACTACGGCGAGCAGGACGACGTCGCCTACCTCGTGATGGAGCTGGTCCACGGGGAGCCGCTGTCGGCCGTCCTCGGCCGCAACGGCACGCTGAGCGCCGAGGTCACCCTGGACGTGCTCGGGCAGACGGCCCGCGCGCTGCACGTGGCGCACCGGGCCGGGGTGATCCACCGCGACGTCAAGCCGGGCAACCTGCTGGTCACGGAAACCGGCGTGATCAAGGTCACCGACTTCGGCATCGCGCGGGCGCTGGAGGGCGCCCGCATGACCATGACGGGCACGGTGCTCGGCACCGCCCAGTACGTCAGCCCCGAGCAGGCGTCCGGCAGCGCCCTCACCCCGTCCACCGACGTGTACTCCCTCGGCGTGGTCGCGTACGAGTGCCTGGCCGGCCGGCCGCCGTTCACCGCGAGCAACCAGGTGGCGATCGCGCTGCTGCACCTGAACGAGCAGGTGCCGCCGCTGCCCGCCTCGGTGCCGAAGCCGGTGCGCGACCTCGTGACCGCCATGCTGGCCAAGAGCCCGGACCATCGCCCGCGCACCGCCCAGGAGGTCGCCGACCGCGCGATGGTGCTGCGCGGTTCCCTGGCCACCCCGAGCGCGACCCACCTGAGCACCCTCACCGACCCGGCCGGCACCCCCGCCGCCGACGACGCGCGGCCTCCCGCCGGGCCGCCGGCGGACTTGTTCGCCGAGGCCGGCGAGCGGATCGGCCCCACCCGCATCGGCCGGCCGCCCGGGGGCACCCGGGCCACCAGCCCGGCGGCCGTGCGGCGGCCGCGGCGGGGACGGCTCTCGGCGATCGGCCTGGTGGCGGCCGCGGGATGCGCGGCGGCGGTCGGCTTCGGCGCGATGACCGCGGGCGCGCTGCCCGAGTTCACGGTCGACGGCGGGCCGAGCACCACCGCCCAGCCGGTGACCGGCGCGGCCTCCCCCACGGCCTCCCGATCGGCGTCTGCGGCGGCATCTCGTCCACAACAATCGGTGACGCCTGTCAGGCCGTCGGTGTCACGGTCGGCTACGGTAAGCAGGACGGCGGTACCGTCCCCACGGCGCACGCCGAGCCCCACACCGACGCCCACACCGACCCCTACTCCGACGCCCACACCGGTCCCCACACCGAGTGAGACGCCAGGCCCCAGCTCCACCCCAAGCACGACAATCCCCCCGAACGGGGAGACGTAATGCGGCGTGGGGTCGATGATGGACACCGGCAGCCGCACCGCGGGCCGGTACCCAAGATGAACGGCAAGGGACAGTGCAGGAAATGACTCAGCCTCGGCTACTCGGTGGTCGATACGAACTCGACGGAGTCGTCGGGCGAGGCGGCATGGCCGAGGTGTATCGCGCCCGGGACATTCGGCTGGACCGCGTCGTCGCCATCAAGACGCTGCGTTCCGACCTGGCACGCGACCACACCTTCCAGGCCAGGTTCCGCCGCGAGGCCCAGTCCGCGGCGTCCTTGAACCACCCCTCGATCGTCGCGGTCTACGACACCGGCGAGGACATGACGGACGGCACCCCCGTGCCGTACATCGTCATGGAGTTCGTCGACGGCCGCACTCTGCGCGATCTGCTGCGCCAGGACCGCCGCCTGCTGCCCGAGCGGGCGGTCGAGCTGGTGGACGGCATCCTGCGGGCGCTCGACTACAGCCACCGCGGCGGCATCGTGCACCGGGACATCAAGCCGGCCAACGTGATGATCACCCTGAACGGCGACGTCAAGGTGATGGACTTCGGCATCGCCCGCGCGATGGCCGACTCCGCCGCCACGATGACCCAGACCGCCCAGGTGATCGGCACCGCGCAGTACCTCTCCCCCGAGCAGGCCAGGGGCGAGCGGGTCGACGCCCGCAGCGACATCTACTCCACCGGCTGCGTGCTGTACGAGCTGCTCACGGGCCACCCGCCGTTCACGGGCGACTCCCCGGTGGCCATCGCCTACCAGCACGTCCGCGAGGACCCCGTCCCGCCGTCCCAGATCGACCGCGAGATCCCCCGCTGGGCGGACGCGATCGTGCTGAAGGCCATGGCGAAGGACCCCGCGCAGCGTTACCAGAGCGCCGCGGAGATGCGGGCCGACATCCAGCGAGCCATGTCCGGCATGCCGGTGGACGCCGCGCAGACGATGGCCATCGGCAACAACGGCTACGCCCCGCAGGCCACACGCACCATGAACACCCCCGGCGGGCCGGCCACGCAGGGCACCCAACAGGTGCCCGCCTACGAGTACGCCCCCACGCAGACCGGCGGCAGGTACGAGCGGCGCCGGGCGAACACCGGCAACACCGCGTTGAAGACCGCGGCGTGGATCCTCATCCCGCTGCTCGTCATCGGCGCGTTCATCGGCATCGGCTACGCCTTCCTCAGCTCGCCGGGCACGCCGGACGCGGGCGGGAAGGTCGCGGTGCCGATGGTCGCCGGCCAGACCGCCAAGGGCGCGAAGACCGCCCTGGAGGCCCTCGGCCTGAAGGTCCAGGTGGCCGAGGAGTTCAGCGCGGACGTCGAGAAGGGCACCGTCATCGGCACCGACCCCGAGGGCGGCACCGAGGTCAACAAGGGCGACACGGTGACGCTCAACGTCTCCAAGGGCGTGAAGCAGGTGACCGTGCCCTCCCTGGTCGGGCTCACCGTGGACGAGGCCACCCAGACGCTGGAGGCCAACGGCCTGAAGGCGCAGGTCGTGGAGGCGCTGTCCAACAAGGAGCAGGACAAGGTCTTCCAGTCCAAGCCGGCCGCGGGCCAGAAGGTCGACGAGAACTCCATCGTCAAGATCTACGTGCCGAAGGCGCAGACCGAGGTGCCCGACGTCACCGGGCAGACCCTGCGGGACGCCAGGGCCACGCTGGAGGCCGCGAACTTCAAGGTCAAGGTCGTGCGCCAGGAGAGCGCCGACGTGCCTGAGGGCAACGTCATCAGCCAGAGCCCGCAGGCCGGGGCGAAGCTGACCGCCGGCATGACGATCACGCTGGTGGTGTCCTCCGGGCCGCCGGAGGAGCAGTTCCCGACCGAGGAGCCGACCGACCCGATCCCGACCGAGGAGCCGACGGAGGAGCCCACGGGCGACGACCAGTTCAGCGAGCCGCCGCCGGACTTCGGCAACTGAGGGACCCAGGCGAAACGAGAAGAGGGTCTCCGCCGCTCGGGGGCGACGGCGGAGACCCTCATCCATTAGTCGTCTCAGGCGGCGTGAACGTTACATCGTCTGGGCGAGCCAATTCCCGAGCAGCCGGTGCCCGTGTTCCGACAGCACGGACTCGGGGTGGAACTGCACCCCCTCGACGCGTGCCGACCGGTGGCGCAGCCCCATGACGACGCCTTCGGCGGTGCGGGCGGTGACCTCGAGCGCGGCGGGCACGGTCTCCGGCACCACCGCCAGCGAGTGGTAGCGCGTCATCGCGACCGGCGAGGGCAGCCCTTCGAACACCCCGCGGCCGTCGTGCAGGACGGGGCTGGTGCGGCCGTGCATGAGCTCGGGCGCGCGGGCGACCACGCCGCCATAGGCGACCGCGATGGCCTGGTGGCCGAGGCAGACGCCGAGCAGCGGCACGTCGCGGCCGGCGCAGTGGCCGACCAGCGGCACGCTGACCCCGGCGGCCTCGGGGGTGCCGGGGCCCGGGCTGATCACCACGCCGTCGAACCCGTCGGCGTCCCGCGGGCCCACCACGTCGCGCGGCCGGACGTCGCACTCGGCGCCGAGCTGCCGCAGATACTGCACGATGGTGTGCACGAAGCTGTCGTGGTTGTCCACCACGAGCACCCGGGTCATCGTGCGACGGTCCCCCGCTTCATCCTCCGACGACCCCCCGATCGACGGTCACGTACGGCTCCAGGATAGGGAACACGAAGTACCAGAGAAGGACCCCGGCCAGGACGGCAAGCGCCAGGATCACCGGCACCTTCACCGCGACGCCGCCGGGGATGATCCGCCAGATCCATCCGTACATGCGCACACCTCGCCGTTCCGCCGCGCGCGGCGGCTCAGTCCTCCCGGTCCCGGGTGCCGGACAGCACCCCGAAGACGATCAGCCGCTGCCGGTCGGAGTACTCCGGGTGGCAGGTGGTGAGCGTGATCATCGCCTTGGCGGGCCGCTTTCCCGGCCGGCCGGGCACCGGGGCGGTCACTCCGATGTTCGCCGGGTCCACCACCTTGGTGGACGACACCCGGTAGGTGTACCGGCCGGCGGGGGCGTCCACGACGATCTCGTCGCCGCGACGCAGCTCGTCGAGCCGGTTGAACGGCGCGGCGTACGTGGTGCGGTGCCCGGACACCACGAAGTTGCCCACCTCGCCGGGCATCGCCGTGCCCGGGTAGTGCCCCGGCCCCTTGCGCAGGTCGGCGGGGTCGACGCCTTCGAGGACGGCGAACTCGTAGTCGTGGCCGAGCCGCGGGATCCTGATCAGCCCGACGGCGTCGCCGAGGTCGAGCTTGCCGAGCTTCTTGGCGACCTTGGCCTGCCGGGCGCTCTCGGCGAGCCTGCGTTTGAGCAGCTCCTGGTGGTGCTCGGTGTAGGACCCGGTGCCCCACAGCAGGTAGGCGCAGAACAGGAGCATGACGACACCACAGGTGACACTGAGCTCACCGAAGGTCCGCAGCACCACCCTCACCGGGCTTACGGTAGTGCCGCCCTACCGCGCGGCCGGGGCCGCCGGGCGGGTCCTTGACCGAGACTTTGCCCAGCCGCCGCGGGGGCGGCCGGGGCGTTCCGGACAGCCTTGGAAGGTACGGAAGGGACAGCCTGACCGTTCCGGAATGGCCGTGTACCGGTCATGCCGACTAGGCTTACACAGGTCTTCTCACCCCAGCCGTTACGCTGGCTGCCAGAGCCCGCGTCCGCGGGTCCCCACCAGGAGAGCTGCCGTGCCCAAGTCCAACACCCGCAAGAAGGCGGTCTACACGCCGCCGCAGAAGTCGCAGCAGGTCAAGGTGAGTCCGCGATGGCTGGCACCGGTCATGGTCGCCGCGTGGATCATCGGCATCCTGTGGATCGCGCTCTTCTACGTCGCGCCGAACATGCCGTTCATCTCGACGCTGTCGAACTGGAACCTCGCGATCGGCTTCGGCTTCATCATCTTCGGCGTGATCCTTTCCACGCGCTGGCGGTAGCGGCCCCCGGGTCCTGCCGCACGGGAGCCGCCCGCGGTGAGCGCGGCATTTCCACAGGTTTTATCCACAACCTGGGGAAGCAGTCTCACCCGCCGCCGGCAAGCGGCAACGCCAGCGGCGGCAGGACCATCACGGCCGCGACCAGCACGACCAGCACGACGAGCGTCGTGCCGAGCTGGAACGCCTTGCGGTTGCCCTGGGGCGAGTAGGCGTACAGCCCGGTGACCAGGGCCCCGACGACCAGGCCGCCGAAGTGGCCCTGCCAGCTGATGCCGGGGATCACGAAGGTCAGCACCACGTTGATGCCGATCAGCCAGAGCACGCCGCGCATGTCGTAGCCGAGGCGGCGGCTGACCACGAACATCGCGCCGAACAGGCCGTAGATCGCGCCTGAGGCACCCACCGCGACGCTGCCGAAGAGGTACACCGCCACCGAGCCGCCGAGCGCGGCCAGCAGGTAGACGGCGCTGAACCGCAACGAGCCGAGCAGCCGTTCGAGCTGCGGGCCGATGGCGAACAGCGCCCACATGTTGAACAGGATGTGCCAGTAGGACGGCGGCGGCGAGTGGAGGAACGCCCCGGTGAGCAGCCGCCACCACTCGCCGTAGTAGACGTCGCCGGCCGACATGGCGAAGCGGTTGAGCACCTGGGCGGGGCTCGCCACCTCGGCGAGGTAGGCGAGCACGTTGAGCGCGAGCAAGGTCCAGGTGACCACCGGCGTGGTGACCGGGCGCCCGCCGAACGCCGCCTCGGCGCGCCGGACCGTCTTGTTGCCCTCGCGCACGCACTCGACGCACTGGTGGCCGACCGACGCGACCCGCATGCAGTCGGGGCAGATCGGCTTGTCGCAGCGCTGGCAGCGTACGTACGTCTCGCGGTCGGGGTGGCGGTAGCAGGTCGGGATGTGGTCGCCGGGCGCCTCGTCGCGGGGCACCGGGGGTCCCGGGTGGTCTGGCTGAGTGGTCATCGCCGGTGGAGGCTCCTTACGCCTGTGCGCTTATCCACAGACTGCCACCCTAATGACGGCGTCGGGTACTCGGGCGGCACGACGGCCCGAAACCGGGCCCGCCGTGCCGTGCCGCGCCGTGCTGTGCTGTGCGGCCCTTCCGCCGGTTCGCTCAGGTGGTGACGCGCTCGATGACGACCTCCTCCAGGACGATGTCCACGACGGGACGGTCCTGGCGGGTCTGGGTCTTGGCGATGGCGTCCACGACCTCGGTGCCCTCGACGACCTCGCCGAAGATGGTGTGCTTGCCGTTGAGGTGGGGCGTCTGCGTGACGGTGATGAAGAACTGCGAGCCGTTGGTGCCGCGCCCGAAGCGCTTGCCCGCGTTCGCCATGGCCAGCAGGTACGGCCGGTTGAACTGCAGGTCGGGGTGGATCTCGTCGTCGAACGCGTAGCCGGGGCCGCCGATGCCCTGCCCGATCGGGTCGCCACCCTGGATCATGAAGCCTTCGATCACCCGGTGGAAGATCGTGCCCTTGTACAGGCTCTCGTTGGACTTCTCGCCGGTCTCGGGGTGGGTCCACTCCCGGGTGCCCTCGGCCAGTTCGACGAAGTTGCGCACGGTCTTCGGCGCGTGGTTCGGGAGGAGCCGGACCTTGATGTCCCCGAGGGTCGTCTTGAGCTTCGCGAACAGGTTCTCGGCCATGATCGGGCCCCCTTCTATCCGCCCGGGTGAACGGGCACAAACGGTCGTTTTCTACCTGGTATCGCTGGTCAGCCTATCGGGCATCCTCCCACGGGCCGCAGGATTGAGGCGCTATCGAGCGGGAAGGTGAGCCTGCGGGGCCCCACGGATAGGGGAGGTTGTCGTGTCCCTGACACTGAGAAAACGCCGTGTCTCACTGGCGATGCCGAGAACGCGGATGGCGCGGGTGAAGTCCCGCGCGTTGCGGACGGCCGAGCGGATCGGCCCGATGGCGAGCACCGCTCGTGAGACCGCGGCACACCGCATCGAGGACGCACGGGTCTGGGCCGCGCCCAGGCTGGACCGGGCGGCGCACTCGGTCGAGGAAGACATCGCGCCGAAGGTCAGCGCGTTCCTCGCCACGGCCGCCGAGCGGATCGATCCGGCGCCCTCGACGCGCCGGCGCGGACGCTGGTCGACGGTCGCGCTGCTCGCGGGCTGCGCGGCGTGCGCGGTGGGCATCGTGTTGTACCGCAACAACACGCGCCGGTGGGCCGACTCGATGAAGGACTCCGCGGCCGACGCCAGCCGGTGGTCCGCCGCCCGCGCCGGCGAGGACGCCGAGATGAGCGGCACCCGGAGCGACGACGGCACGCCGCGGGCGTACTGACCCACCCGCCGGACGGTGTGCCGGTCGAGAAGGACGACGGTGGGTGCCCCCGGTCAACCCGGGGGCACCGCTGCGTCCGGGGATCAACGCCCCCATTTCCGCCCTAATAAGCTGATTTATCGATATCTGCCGCGACTATTGAGCCGCCACGTGGGCAGCGAGAAAGCGTGCCCGACACCCCTTCCCCCGACGCCTCTCCCTCTGACGCCCCAGAGCGCCCGGAGAGCCCGGAGAGCCCGGAGGGCTCCACAGGCTCGCGCCACCCCGGCGGCTTCCCCGCCCTCGATGACGCGCCGCTCCCCGTCGACCGGGAAGGCGGCCAGGCGCCCGCCGTCCGCACCCTGAGCCACGACGACGAGCTGCCGTTCGGGCAGCCCGGGCGGCCCATGCGCGGCAACCCGTTCATGTTCGGGCTGACCGCCGCCTTCGGCGTGCTGACGGCCTGGCTGCTGGTGCAGGCGATCGCGAGCGCGGGCTCCGCCGTCGTGCTGATCATCATCTCGCTGTTCCTCGCCGTCGGGCTGAACCCCGCCGTACAGGGCCTGCAGAACAGGAACGTGCCCCGGCGGATCGCGATCGCCGTCGTGTTCCTCGGGGTCAGCGGGGTGTTCGTCGGCTTCGGGCTGGCGATCGTGCCCCCGCTCACCGAACAGACCACGGGGTTCGTCCAGCAGTTGCCGGACTACGTGCAGCAGTTGCAGAACCATCCGCTGATCCGCTCGGTGGACGAGCGGTACCAGGTG
This sequence comes from Sphaerisporangium sp. B11E5, assembly GCF_039871875.1. Taxonomy (NCBI): domain Bacteria; kingdom Bacillati; phylum Actinomycetota; class Actinomycetes; order Streptosporangiales; family Streptosporangiaceae; genus Sphaerisporangium; species Sphaerisporangium sp. B11E5. Next base: position 136,608 of record NZ_JBDPMD010000013.1, read on the forward strand.
CTGGACAAGGTGCAGCAGTACGTCACCAGCGGCGGCCTGGCGAGCCAGATGTTCGGCGGCCTGCTCGGCGTGGCGAGCGTCGTGATCAGCGCCCTGTTCAGCGGGCTCACCGTGCTGGTGCTGACCCTGTACTTCCTCGGGTCGCTGAACTCCATCAAGGAGACGGGCTACCGCCTCGTGCCGCGCTCACGGCGTACCCGGGTGCGGCTGCTGGGGGACGAGATCATCAAGCAGATCGGCGGCTACGTCGCGGGCAACCTCATCATCTCCGTGATCGCCGGCGTGGTGACGTTCGTCTTCCTGACGATCCTCGACGTGCCGTACGCGCTCGCGCTCGCGTTGTTCGTCGCGCTGACCGACCTCATCCCCATGGTGGGGGCGGTGATCGGCGCGGCGGTGGCGACCGGCGTGGCGTTCCTCACGTCGTGGCAGGCGGGCATCGCGTGCCTGATCTTCTTCGTGATCTACCAGCAGATCGAGAACTACGTGATCTCGCCACCGATCTTCAAGTCGTCGGTGGACGTGCCGCCGATCGCGGCCATCCTCGGCGCGCTGATCGGCGGCACCCTGCTCGGTGTGGTCGGCGCCCTGCTCGGCATCCCGCTGGCCGCCGCCCTGATGCTCATCGTCCGCGAGGTCGTCTTTCCCCGCCAGGAACGGCTGTGACCCGCCGGTCCCACTTGTACGGCGGCTGCTCCTGCGGACGCTCGGCGGCCCGCCGGCGACGTTTGCGCATCACGAGCCATCCGACGCCGAGCACGGCCAGGCCGAACGGCGTGCGGGCCAGCCATCGCGTGACGACGAGTTTCAGAATCCGCTTCACGGTCCCTCCTCGTTGCGTCCCGTCCCTCTACCCGCCGCGCCCGTGAACATGCCGGGGCCTCCGCGTGCCCGTCAGGACGCCCGCGCGCTCAGATGGTCCACTTCTGGTTGGCCCACCCGTTGCAGTCCCAGAGCTGCGCCTTGGCGCCGTTCCCGCCGATGCCGCCGAGGTCGGCGTCCAGGCAGCGGCCGTTGTAGAGGCTGTAGACGGTGTGGCTGATCGCGTCGTAGACCCACTTCTGGTTGCTCCAGCCGTTGCAGTCCCACAGTTGCACCTTGGTGCCGTTGCGGCCGATCGTGTTGAGGTCGGCGTCCAGGCAGCGGCCGTTGTACTCGCTGCGGATCGTGTGGGTGCGCACGTCGTAGGTCCATTTCTGGTTGTTCCACGAGTGGCACTTCCAGAGCTGCACCTTGGTGCCGTTGCCGGCGATGGTGTTGAGGTCGGCGTCCAGGCACTGCCAGTTGGAGTGGTTGCGGATCGGCCCGGCCGCACGGGCGGCGGCGACCCCCGCCGAGCCCACGACGATCACAGCGCAGCCGGAAACAGCAGTGAGCACCTGGGCCGCCCTGACGAGGTTGCGTCGCACGATGCCTGATCTCCCCTCAGACGACTACTGTCGGTAGCCGAACCTACACGCGCGGGCAGGGGATCACGGCGATGACACGTCGAGAAGATCACCGGGCCGCTCACGGGGCGGCCCGGCGGCCTCACATGTTGATCATGTGGCCGGCGAGCCCGTGCACGGCCTCCTTGATCGCCTCGCCGAGGGTCGGGTGGGCGTGCACGTTGCGCGCCACCTCGTGCACCGTGAGGTCCCACTGCTGCGCGAGCGTCAGCTCCGGCAGCAGCTCGGTGACCTCGGGCCCGATCAGGTGGGCGCCGAGCAGCTCGCCGTACTTCTCGTCGCTGAGGAGCTTGACGAAGCCGGTGGCGTCACCGAGGCCGTGCGCCTTGGCGTTCGCGGTGAACGGGAACTTCGCGACCTTCACCGCGAAGCCCTTCTCCCTGGCCTGCGCCTCGGTGTAGCCGAAGCTCGCGATCTGCGGCTGGCAGTAGGTCGCCCGGGGGATCATCACGTAGTCGAGCTCCATCGTCTCGGCGCCCGCGATGGTCTCGGCGGCGACGATGCCCATGGCCTCGGCCGCGTGCGCGAGCATCAGCTTGGCGGTGACGTCGCCGATGGCGAAGATGTGCGGCACGTTCGTACGGCACCGGCCGTCCACGTCGATGGCGCCCCGGTCGGTCAGGCGCACGCCGGTGGCCTCCAGGCCGTAGCCCTCGACGCGCGGCTGGAAGCCGATCGCCTGCAGCACCTTGTCCGCCTCAAGAGTGCGCCGCTCCCCGTCGCGCGACACCTCCACCTTCACCTTGCCGCCCGACTCGTCGATGGACTCCACACGGGTGGAGGTCAGCACGTCGATGCCGAGGCGCTTGTAGCGGCGGGCCAGCTCGGCGGACACCTCCTCGTCCTCCAGCGGGACGAGCCGGTCGAGGAACTCCACGATCGTCACCTTCACGCCGTAGGCGCTCAGCACGTAGGCGAACTCCACGCCGATGGCGCCGGCCCCCGCGATGACGATGCTCTCCGGCAGGGTGTCGCTGAGGATCTGCTCCTCGTAGGTGACCACACGCTCACCGACGGACGTACCCGGCAGCAGCCGCGTCGTGGCCCCGGTGGCGATGACGCAGTTGTCGAACGTCACGGTCTCCACGCCGCCCGCGGTGGCCACCTGGAGGGAGTTCGGGCCGGTGAAGGTGCCGCGGCCGTCGTACTCGGCGATGCCGTTCTTCTTCATGAGGTAGTGCACGCCCTTGACCCGCCCGTCGGCCACCTTGCGGCTGCGGGTGAAGGCCTCGGCGTAGTCGAAGGTGACCTGGCCCTCCACGCGGATGCCGAAGGTCTTGGCCTCGCGGGTGAACAGGTGGGCGAGCTCGGCGTTGCGCAGCAGCGCCTTGGAGGGGATGCAGCCGACGTTGAGGCAGACGCCGCCCCAGTAGCGTTCCTCGACCACCGCGACGCTGAGCCCGAGCTGGGCGGCCCGGATCGCGGCGACGTACCCGCCGGGGCCCGCCCCGACGACCACGACGTTGAAATGAGCACTCATGCACCGGACGATATGGCCTGCCGGGCCGCCGTACCGCATCGGGGTGCGGGTCGCTCGCAGCGCGACGGCGCCGCGGCTCCGGTCGTGACGCGGGCCCGGCCGCCACGCCTGGCAAGTCCGGCTCTTTCCGTGGATGAGATGCCTTTTATCGCCTTAACCGGCTCGCCATTCCTCAAGCGCCTTTATCAGAGTAAACCGCTCAAGTTCTCGATGACGGACAAGACGGGAAATAGTGATTTTCCGGCATCCGCCGACCTGCCCGTGCACGGGCCCTGCCACCTGCGCCTATGTGGACGTATCACCCGTCACGGCCGGGGCATCTGGCTGATCCATCGGCATCAGGAGCAAGATCGTGCGATGTGTCCGGTGAAGTCCGGAAATACAGATCTGAAGACTACAACAACAGATTAACCGGCTTGCAAAACGCTGCGATCGGCGTTTGTCCGACCTCGCATCAGGAAAACTAGACAAGCGGGAGACCCACCCAGTCATCTAGAGATTCACCGAAAAAACGGTGTGAATACCGCCAGCCAGATAACTCGCTGTCGTCCAAAAGGGAGATGCAATGCCCAACTTCGCGAAATTCGTGGGCACGCTTACCATCGGCGCCGTACTGACCGGCGGTTTGGCCGGCCTGGAACTCGCGACCACCGCCACCGCCGCCGGCGCGGCCGCCGGGATCACCATGAACGGCGGGAACGATTACGACGACGTGTTCCGCAACCGGAACCGCAGCTACAACCGGAACCGCACCTACGCCCGCAACTGGGCCCGCCACTGGAACCGGGCCGCGGCCCGTAGCTGGGCCCGCAACTGGGCACGCCACCTGAACCGCAGCCACAGCATCACCCGCGCCACCAACCGGCAGGCCCAGACCGTCAACATCAACCTGGTCTTCCCTGACAGCCTGGCCGCGCCGGTGACGGCCACGGCCACCATCCCGGCCCTGAACAACACCAAGTAGCCCTCCCGCCCTCGCGACCCACCGCCACCGCCGCGCGGCACCCCGGGCCCGGGCACGGCACCCCGCCGTGCCCGGGCCGCACCCGTACACCCCTACGCACCCCTGTCCTCACCCCAGTTCCGCCGCCACGCCCGCGATCCGCGCCCGCGGCGTGGCCGTGTCCCCGATACTGGAACCTGCGGCTAGCGAGGCCAGGGAGGTCCGCCCATGGGCAGCACAGAGGTCGACGAGTTCGTGAGGACCAAGGTCCTCCCGCAGCACCAGCCAATCGTGGAGATGCTCCGCGCGCTCATGAAGGAGAACGCCCCCGGCTCGACCGAGGTGATCAGCCGCGGCTCGCCGGCCTGGCAGGGCGACAAGATCCTCGCCATCATCAGCACCAGCAAGACCCACATCACCTTCGCGTTCGCCCGCGGCGCCGAGTTCGACGACTCCTACGGGCTGCTGGACGGCATCGGCAAGACCACCCGTCACATCAAGATCAAGAAGGTCGACGGGGTGGACCAGGCCGCGCTGCGCGACTACATCAAGCAGGCCGTCGCGCTCGACTCCGGCAAGTGAGCCTGGGCCGCCGGCGTCGCCGGCGGCCCAGGTCCCCGTGCGTCAGGCCGTGACGGCCCGTTCGAGCAGTGCCCGGTTGCGGATCATCCACGCGGCGGCCCTCGACCGCCACGCGAGCGCCCACAACGGCGCGGGGTCGGTGGACTCCCACGTGACGCCCGCGTAGGTGGCCTCGGCGGCGCAGTCGCGGATCGCGAACTCGATCATCCGGGTCACCAGGCCCTCCCGGGCGGCGGCGGGCAGGCCGTAGCCGTCCAGGAACATCGCGAGCCACCGGGCACGGGTGGCCGCGTCCGGCAGGCCGTTGCGCTCGGCGACGTCGTCGTCGTGCAACTGCGCGTGCCACCACGCGGTGCCCGCCACCTCCTCCAGCGGGTCGACCGGACCGGCCAGGGTCCAGTCGATGAACGCCACAGGGAGCCCGTCCCTGATGACGGTGTGCCAGGGGCCCGCGTCGCAGTGCCCGATCACCGAGCCGGGGCCGTCCCGGTGCGCCCACCACGGCTGCCACGACAACCGCGGCGGGAGCCGGAAGCCGGCGGTGGCGGCGTGCAGGTCGCCCAGCAGGCGGCCGGCCTGCCAGATCGCCTCGCCCGGCAGCGGGCGCGGGTGCACGACGGTTCCCTCGATGTAGGTCAGCACCTCGTTGCCGTCGTCGTCGAGCCCGGTGCCGACGAGCCGGGGGGCGCCGGCGAAGCCGGTCTCCTCCAGATGGCGCAGCAACGCGTGGACGGCGCCCGTCCAGGGCCGTGCGGCACGCCTGACGGTGCCGCCGGAACGGGTGACATTACTGGGTCCTCCCTCGGCCGCGGTCAACGGCTCGAAGGACGATGGGGTTCCCACGATCTCTCCTCGTGTCAGCGTGTGAGCGGTGCCGGTGTGCCGTCGATCGGCACAGCGCGGCACGCGGCGGCGGTACGGACCGCGGCCGCGCGGAACCCGCTACGCGGTGAGGAGACACGCGTCCCGCCGGGTGACTCACGGCGGGAGGAGGCTCAGGCTCCGGTGTGCTCCCGCGCCGTAGCGGTGACAGCCACCTCACGCCGGACCACGCACGCCATCATCGACCTCCTGGGGTAGGTGCTCGCGCCACGCTAACCGCGCGCGGCCGGGCACCGCACCGGGTTTTCCCGCCCGCACGGCGGACGGCCGCCTCCCCGCGATCGGGGAGACGGCCGCCGGACGGGCCACGTCGGCCCTGGGGGTGACCGGGCCGCTGTACCGCTGCCCGGGAGGGGTTCGAGCCCCTACCTGCGGACGGTGAGGAGGGCGTCGTAGGCGGGCTTGGGCGCCAGGTTCTCGTCCATGATGGTGGCCGCGCCCTCGCCCTCGAACCAGCCGGGGACCCACGAGTGGCGGTCGGTGAAGCTCCAGACGGTGTACTCCACGCAGCGGCGGTTGTCGACGCAGGTGTCCAGCATGCGCTTGTAGTAGTCCGCCTGGGTGGCGAGCTTCTCCGGGGTCACCGGCAGCACCATGCGGACGTCGGCCTCGGTGATCGCGGCCTCCAGCCCGAGGTCGGTGAACTGCTTCATGACGGTGGGGAAGTCAGCGGGGTAGTCGTACTGGATGCCGAGGTGCCCCTGGAAGCCGATGCCGTGGATCGGCACCCGCTTGGCCTTGAGGTCCTTGACGATGTTCAGGGTCTGGTTGATCTTGGCCGTGTTCCACTCGAGGTTGTAGTCGTTGATGTAGAGCTTGGCGTGCGGGTCGGCCTGGTGCGCCCAGCGGAACGCGTCGGCGATGTAGCCAGGCCCGAGCTTCTCCAGCCAGATGCTGTTGCGCAGGTTGCCCTCGTCGTCCACGACCTCGTTGACCACGTCCCAGGCGCGGATCTTGCCGCGGTAGCGGCCGGCCTCCTTGAAGATGTGGTCGCGCAGGATGCCGCGCAGCTCGGCGGCGTCGATGCTGCCGTCGGCGACCCCCGTGGTGAGCCACTCGGGGAGCTGGTTGTGCCACACCAGTGTGTGCCCGCGCACCTTCTGGTGGTTGCGCTGCGCGTTGCGGACCACCGCGTCCGCGCCGTCCCAGGTGTACTGCCCGCGCTGGGGCTCCACCTCCGCCCACTTCATCGCGTTCTCGGCGGTGACGTGGGTGAACTCACGGTTGAGCGTGCGGCGGTAGTCCTCCTCGTCCGCGAGGGGGGTGACGGCCACCGCGGACCCGATGTACACCTTGATCTTGTGCGACAGCTCCCGCAGGTTGTCCGGAGTCCTTCCTCCGTGCTGACCCGGGTGCGTCTGCGCGGCGGTCGCCGGCAGAGGTACGGCCACCGCGAGCGCGATGGCGGCAAGGCCCAGTAGGACGCGTTTCATCGATTGCCTCACTTGGGGTCATGGACGACGATCTGCTGGTCCCCCGAATACGGTCACTCGGTCTTTGAAACTTTCGAGTTGGCGCCGAGATGTTTCGTGTGATGAAACGTAGATGTAACGCTGGCACGCGTCAACGGTCCGAAAGTTTTCGGACACATCACTCCAGGTAACGTCGGTTTTTCCATTCCGGCCGACCGGAGGGCCGTAAATCGGAAAGCCACCTCCCCGATCGGAGAGGTGGCCCGGGGAACGTTCCCGCCGCGCTCAGGCCGTTCGCGGGTACCGGTAGGACAGGTCGGCCTGGATCCAGCCCGGGTACTCGGGGGGCGGCGCGCTCGCGGCGCCCAGCTCGGCGAGGTCCTCCCCGGTGAGCTCCAGCTCCACGGCCGCGAGGTTCTCGGCGAGCTGATCGGGGCGCCTGGCGCCCACGATGGCGCTGGTCACGCCGGGCTGGGCGAGCACCCAGGCGAGCGCCACCCGGGAGACGCCGGTGTCGTGGCGGTCCGCCACCTTCCGCAGCACGTCCACGACGTCGTAGGCGCGCTCCAGGTCCACCGGGGGGAACTCGGAGCTGACGCGCCGCGCCGCGCCGTCCCGCGCGCCGTCCCTGCCGAACTTGCCCGTCAGCAGGCCGCCGGCCAGAGGGCTCCACACCAGCAGGCCGAGGTTCTGGTCCCGCACCACGGGCAGCACCTCCCGCTCGATGTCGCGGCCCGCGAGGGAGTAGTACGACTGCAGGGAGGCGAACCGCGCGAAGCCGCGCCGCTCGGAGACGCCGAGGGACTTCATGGTCTGCCAGGCGGTGAGGTTGGACGCGCCGACGTAGCGCACCTTGCCCTGGCGCACGGCGTCGTCGAGGGCGGACAGCGACTCCTCGAACGGCGTCAGCGGGTCGTAGTTGTGGATCTGGTAGAGGTCGATGTGGTCGGTGCGCAACCGCCGCAGGCTGTTCTCCAGCGACCGCATGATGTGCAGCCGGGACTGGCCGGCGTCGTTCGGTCCCGCGCCCGCCCGCGCGGTCATCTTGGTGGCCAGCAGCACGTTCTCGCGCCGGGCGCCGAGCACCTGGCCGAGGATCTCCTCCGACTCGCCGCTCGCGTAGATGTCGGCGGTGTCGATGAGGTTGACGCCGTGGTCGAGCGCGAGGCCCACCAGGCGGTCGCTCTGCGTGGCGTCCAGCGCGCCGACCACGCTCCAGACCTGGTCGCCGCGCCCGCCGAAGGTCATCGCGCCCAGCGAGACGCGGGACACGAAGACTCCGGTGCTCCCGAGCTGCGCGTATTTCATGGTTCATACCTTCCGAAGGAATGGGGTCACCGGCACGGTACAACCCGACAAATGAGACAATCCATGAGAAATAATCCGGTTTTCCTGCGCGATCGTCCGGAGGCCCCGTGGACCCGATGTCCGACGTGCTGACCCTGCTGAACATCCGCGGCGCGTACTCCACGCGCTTCGAGGCGGGAGGCCGGTGGGCACTGGGCTTCCGTTCCATCCAGCACATCAAGATCGGCGCGGTGGTGTCCGGCACCTGCTGGATCACCGTCGAGGGCGTGCCGCCGGTGCGGCTGGCGGCGGGCGACTGCTACCTGCTCGCGGGCGGACGGCCGTACCAGGTGGCCGGCGAACTCGGCGTCGAGCCGGAGGACGGCCACGCGGTCTACGAACGGGCACCCGACCTCCGCGACGTGCGCCACGGCACCGGCCAGGGCCCCCGTACGGTCCTCATCGGCGGGAGCATCACGCTGGACGACATGACGGCGGCGCTGCTGCTCGACTGCCTGCCGCCGGTCGCCCGCATCCCGGCGCGGGGGACGCACGCGCGGGCCCTGCGCCCGGTGTTGCGGATGCTGGCCGAGGAGACCGGGAGCGAGCCGCTCGGCTCGGCCGTGATGATCGGGCACCTCACCCAGATCCTGTTCGTCCAGGCGCTGCGGGCGCACCTGGCGGAGGCCGAGCACGTCCCCGGGTGGCTCGGGGCGCTGAACGACCGGCAGATCGGCGCGGCGCTCACCCTGATGCACCAGCAGGCCACCCGGCGCTGGACGGTCGCCGGCCTCGCCACCGCGGTGGGCATGTCCCGGTCGGCCTTCGCGCTGCGGTTCAAGACCCTAGTGGGCCTCGCGCCACTGGACTACCTGCTGCGCTGGCGCATGCGCTCCGCGGCCGAGGCGCTGCGCGGCGGCGACCGCACGGTGGCGTCGGTGGCCGCCGAGTGGGGCTACGCGTCCGAGAGCGCCTTCAGCAACGCCTTCAAACGCGTCACCGGCCTGCCCCCCGCCCGCTACCGCGCGTCCCCGCCCGCCCCTCCCCTGGTGCCCGTGCCGCACGACTGACCCCGATCCTCGGACCGCGGCTCCGGTGAGCGGTGCGCACAGGTGATCCGGCGGGTGGCCGCGAGGCGGGGTCGTGGAAGTTTCACCCCACCGCCGGGCCGCCCCGGGGGTGGCCGGTGGGTTCGCCCGGCCGCGATGTCCGGATACGGCGCCGATCTTGACACCCCCGCGCCGCTTGGGAGACTGCCGTCCAGCCGATCACCGCGGACCCTGGAGACACCTTGCCGATCCTCCGCACGCTGACCGCGCTCGTCGCGGCCGTCGTGCTGCTCGTGGCCGGCGCGCCCGCGCACGCCGGCGCGGCGCACGGGAGCGGCGGGGAGTGGCGGGGCACCCCGGTGCGGCTGGAGCCGCTGGCCGAGCCGCTGCGGCTCGCCGGCGCCGGGCGGTCGTGGTCGCTGCGGTACCTCTCCACCTCCTGGAACGGCGGGCCCGCGGTCGTCGGCGGCACTCTCTCCCTGCCGCCGGGCCGCGCACCGTCCGGCGGCTGGCCGGTGGTGTCCTTCGGGCACGGCTTCAGCGGCGTCGGCGACACCTGCGGCCCGTCCCACACCGGGCCGAGCCCCTGGGAGCGGGCGGTGCAGGAGTCGCTGATCGCCGCCGGGTACGCGGTCGCGGTCACCGACTACGAGGGCCTCGGCACCCCGGCGGAGAGCCCCGGCGTCAACGGCGCGTCCGAGGCGTACAACCTGATCGACATCGTGCGCGCCGCCCGGAACGTCGCCCCCGTCTCCCGGTCGTGGGTCGCGGCCGGGTACTCACTGGGCGGGCACGCCGCGCTGTTCGCCGGGGCGCTGGCCCACCGGTACGCGCCCACGCTGCGGCACGCCGGCACCATCGCCATGGCCCCGGTCACCCAGTGGGGTGTGCAGCTCGCGAGCCCGGTGTTCCGCGACCCGGCCGCGCCACTCGCCTTCACCGTGCCCTACACCGCGCGCGCCCTCGCGCTCACCGAGCCCGGTTTCCGGCCGGCCGACTGGTTCACCCCCGCCGGGCTGGAGCTGGTGCGCCTCGCCGGGCAGGCCTGCGTGGACGAGATGCTGCGGGCCGCGGCCGGGCACACCAACGGGGAGATGGTGAAGGACCCCGCGGCGCTGGCGGACGTGATGGCCCGCGCCCTCGCCGACGACGAGGTCATCGCGGCCCGCTACCCGAAGCCGGTGTACATCGCGCACGGCACCGCCGACACCGGCGTACCCATCGCCCTCACCGAGCTGACCGTGAGCCAACTGTCCGCCGCCGGGACCGACGTCACCTTCGTGCCGGTGCCCGGCGCCGACCACATCACGCTGCTACCCGGAATCGCCCGGCAGGTGACGGAATGGACCGGCACACTCCTGCGGTAGCCCTCACGGCACGCCGGGTCGTGGTGCGCGAAAACCCCCGCGCGAGAGGTGCGGCGCGCGGGCTATCCTCCCGGCATGGCACGTGACGACCGCGGTGTGACCCCTCAGAGTGAGGACTTCTCGGCCTGGTACAACGAGCTGGTGGCCAAGGCCCGGCTCGTGGACCGGGGCCCGGTGAAGGGCACCATGGTCATCCGACCGTACGGCTACCGGATGTGGGAGCTGCTCCAGCAGGAGCTCGACCGGCGCATCAAGGACACCGGGCACGAGAACGCCTACTTCCCGCTGCTGATCCCGGAGAGCTACCTGCGGCGGGAGGCCGAGCACGTCGAGGGCTTCGCCCCCGAGCTCGCCGTCGTCACCCACGCGGGCGGCAAGGAACTGGAGGAGCCGCTGATCGTCCGGCCGACCTCCGAGACGATCATCGGCGAGATGATGGCGAAGTGGATCTCGTCGCATCGCGACCTGCCGCTGCTGCTGAACCAGTGGGCGAACGTCGTGCGCTGGGAGTTGCGGCCCCGCTTGTTCCTGCGCACGACGGAGTTCCTCTGGCAGGAGGGCCACACCGCGCACGCCGGCGAGGCGGACGCGATGGCCGAGACGATGCTCGCGCTCGACCTGTACACCGAAGTGGCGCGGGACATCGCCGCCCTCCCGGTGGTGCCGGGGGAGAAGACGGCGAGGGAGCGCTTCGCCGGGGCGGTGCGCACCTTCACCATCGAGGGCATGATGCGGGACGGCAAGGCGCTCCAGGCGGGCACGTCCCACTACATGGGCACCAACTTCGCCCGCGCCTTCGAGATCGAGTACACCTCGGACGCCGGGCGGCTGGAGCTCTGCCACACCACGTCCTGGGGCATGTCCACCCGCATGGTCGGCGGCGTGATCATGACTCACGGCGACGACAAGGGGCTGGTGCTGCCGCCGAGGCTCGCGCCGTACCAGGTGGTGATCGTGCCCATCGGCCGCGGCGAGCAGGCGGAGCGGACCCTGGCGGCGGCCCGGGACCTCGCGGCGCGGCTGGCCGCGGCCGGGGTGCGCGCCCATGTGGACGACCGCGACCATCTCTCCCCCGGCTACCGGTTCAACGACTGGGAGCTGCGCGGCGCGCCGGTCCGCCTTGAGCTCGGGCCGCGTGACCTGGAGGCGGGCACCGCGCTCATGGTGCGGCGCCTCGGCGACGAGGGCAAGGTGCCCGTCTCGCTGGAGTCCGCGCCGCGGGAGCTGCCCGGCGTCCTCGACGACTTCCAGGCGTTCCTGCTGCGCCGCGCCACCGAGTTCCGCGACGCCCACACGGTGGTGACCGACACCTGGGACACGTTCGTCGAGGCGGTGGGGTCGGGCTGGGCCCTCGCCCCGCACTGCGGCGACGCCGTGTGCGAGGAGGAGATCAAGGCGAGCACCGGCGCCACGCCGCGTTGCGTCCCGCTGGACGGGCCGCCGGCGACGGGCACGTGCGTGCGCTGCGGGGCGCCGTCGGCGTACGGCAAACGAGTGATCTTCGGACGGGCCTACTGACGCGGCTCAGAAGAGGGTGAGCGGCTCGGCCGGCATGGGATCGGGCAGCGGCTCCACCTCGGGCAGCAGGGCGCGCACCTCGTCGTGGAACCGGCGGGTGAGGGGGAGCGCGCCCGCGTTGTCCGGGGTGTGCACGAACACGGTGGGCGAGCGGCCCTCGCGCAACCACGCGGCGACCGTCTCCACCCAGTAACGCCAGCCCTCGACGGTCGGCGCGGTGGCGTCCCTGCCGATGTAGCGGACGACCGGCCGGTCGGTGAGCGCGAACGCCCGCCGCGGCAGGCGCGGCTTCTTCGTCCACGCCTCGCGCTCGGCGGCGCTCGTGGGCGGAGTGCGGAACAGCGCGGTGGTGTCGAACGGCACCCACTCGGCGCCCGCGCCGGTGAGGACCTCGGTGAGCATGCCTTCGGCCCGCCGGTCCTCGAAGAACGCGCGGTGCCGGACCTCGACGGCGTACCGGTGCGAGCGCGGCAAACCCCGGAGGAACGCGGCGAGCGTGCCGAGGTCGCCCGGGGTGAACGACCCCGGGAGCTGGATCCACAGCGTGTGGGCGCGCGGCCCGAGCGGTTCGACCGCGGCCAGGAACGCGCGCAGGTCCTCCTCGGCGCCGGTCATGCGCCTCTCGTGCGTGATGGTCTTCGGCAGCTTCACCAGCAGGCGGAAGTCCGGCGCGGTCTGCCGCACCCACGACTCCACCGTGGCGGGCGGCGGCGTCGCGTAGAACGTGGTGTTGCCCTCCACCGCGTTGCACCAGGTCGCGTACGCCCGCAGCCGCTCTCCCGGGGGCAGCGGATGCGGCAGGTACCTCCCCTGCCACGGCGTGTGCGCCCACATCGCGCATCCCACATGAAGCCGCATGACCCCGACGTTATCCGAGGTGATCGCCGGACCGATACCCGAGATCGACCACCCCGTGACCCCCGGTGACCAGGATGGGCGCACAGAACCACCCGCCCTCGCGACGTGGAGCCCCCCGTTGAACCAGCAGCAGATCCCCTACGACCGCCCCGAGCAGCTCCAGCAGATCCAGAGCGGCCTGATGCAGGGCGAGCAGATCATCGCCGTCTACGACGCCATCGGCGCGGGCACCGGCTTCCTCGGCCTCACCGACCGCCGCGTGATCATCCAGGACAAGTCGTTCATCGGCAAGAAGGTCGCCATCACCAGCATCCCCTACTCGAAGATCACCAGCGTCAGCGTGGTCAGCAACAAGTCCATCGCCGGCTCCTTCTTCTCCTCGGGAGCCATCGCCGTCAACGTGGGCACCCACGTCTACGAGGTCGAGTTCCGCGGCGACCAGAAGGCCCACCACGTCCACAACGTGATCCTCCACTTCATCGCCCGGCCCTGACACTTGCCCCGGACCGGCATCCGATTAGGGTGTCGTCATGAGCCTTCGTGATCTTCCGGTCCGCACGCTGGCCGACACGCCCACCACCCTGGGAGAGCTGGCCGGCGACGCCGCGATCCTGGTGGTCAACGTGGCGTCGCGATGCGGCCTCACGCCCCAGTACGCCGGCCTCGTCCGCCTCCAGGAGCGCTACCGCGACCGCGGCTTCACCGTCGTCGGCGTGCCCTGCAACCAGTTCGCCGGGCAGGAGCCCGGCTCGGCCGAGCAGATCCAGGACTTCTGCGTGACGACGTACGGCGTGGACTTCCCCCTGCTGGAGAAGACCGACGTCAACGGCGACGCCCGCCACCCGCTCTACACGGCGCTGACCGGGACCCCGGACGCCGAGGGCGCCGCGGGCGACATCCAGTGGAACTTCGAGAAGTTCCTCCTCGACCGCGAGGGCAACGTCGTCGCCCGCTTCCGGCCCCGCACCGAACCCGAGGACCCCGCCGTCGTCGAGGCCATCGAGAAGACGCTCGGCTAGGTTCACCACCGGCGGCGAGGAGCTAGATTCCTCGCCGTGACCGATACCTCCCACCTGACCGTGACCGCCGGGGCCTACGACGCGATCGCCGTCCTTTACGCCGAGTACGTCCAGGGCTATCTGGACCGCTTCCCCCTGGACCGGGCGATGCTCGCCGCGTTCGCCGCGTCTGTCCCCCCGGGGCCGGTCGCCGACCTCGGATGCGGCCCCGGCCACATCACCGCGCTCCTGCACGGGCTGGGCCGGGACGCCTTCGGCGTCGACCTGTCCCCGGTGACGATCGACCTGGCCCGTGACGCTCACCCGGGGCTCCGCTTCGAGGTCGGCTCGATGCACGAGTTGCCCCTGCCGGAGGGCACGCTGGCCGGTGCCGTCTCCTGGTACTCGGTCATCCACACCCCGCCCGCCGAACTGCCGCGGTACTTCGAGGAGTTCCAGCGGGTCCTCGCGCCGGGCGGGTTCCTCCTGCTCGCCTTCTTCGAGTCCGAGGGCGGCCCGGTGACCGCGTTCGACCACAGGGTGACCCTCGCGTACCGGTGGCCCATCGACGAGGTCGCCGCGCTGGCGTGCAGGACGGGCTTCGTCGAGGTGGGCCGGATGCTGCGGGAACCCGGCGAGGACGAACGGTTCCGCCGGGGGCACCTGCTGATGCGCAAGCAGTAGGGCCGGATCACGACCGCAGACCGATTCCCGCATTGGGGTTGCTGCCCGCTATGTCCGGTCCCTAGCCTGTTGGGCCGTGCGATACGCCTTGATCACCCTTGCTGTTTCGACCGCTGTGGCCGTGCTTCCCCTCGGCTCCGCCGAGGCCGCGGCCTACCCCGTGAACAACAAGACCCTGACCGACAACCCGTTGTACGAGTCCGGGCGCCTCCCCTCCACCTCCTGCCCAGAAAAGCCCATCAAGAGATTGAGCCCGAGTTCCGCGAAGACCTATCTCACCGGTGTGCTGACATGCCTCAACCGCACCTGGGAGTCCCATCTGCGCAAGGCAGGTGTGAAATTCTCCAAACCGAAGGCCACCTTCTCCACCAAGCCGCCGGCGAGATTCTGCGGCACGAAGTGGGACAAGGACTGGGTGGAGTACTACTGCGACGATTCGAAGTCGCTGCACATCGTGCTTGACAAGAGCCTCCTCAAGGAGCCCGAGGACCTCTATTTGTTCAACCTGATCTCGATGGACTACGGCCAGCACGTCCAGAACCTCACCGGCATCTGGCGCGCGTACGAGCGCACCCCGTACCGCAACAAGGCCGAGGAGGCCGAGCAGAACCGCCGTTACAACCTCCAGAGCGACTGCCTCGCCGCCACTTTCATCAAGAGCGTGTGGCCCTCACTCGACCGCGACAAGGAAGACTGGGCCGACCTCCTTTACTACCTGCGCGACTGGGCCGGCAAGTACAACGGCTCCCGCAAGAACATCACCTACTGGGCCGACCGCGGCTTCAAGTCCGCCGACCCCGCCTCCTGCAACACCTGGGCCGCCCCGTCCTCCAAGGTGGCCTGACGTCGTGTGAGCCCGGCGGGCCGGACCCCGGCCCGCCGGTCAGTCGTCCGGGGTTCCGGCGGCGAAGCGGCCGTAGCGCCCGTTGTAGAACACCAGAGGGCCGCTGATCGACGAGATCTCCAGCAGGTGCACCCGCGCCACCACGATGTCATGGTCCCCCGCGGGGTGCTCGGCGGCGATCGAGCACTCCAGCCAGGCGATCGCGCCGTCGAGCACCGGCGGTCCCGACGGCGCCGCCGACCATGACAGGTCACGGAACTTGTCGTGCCCGCTGACCGCCAGCCTGGCGGCCACGGCGCGCTGATCCTCGCCCAGGATGCTGACGCACAGCCGGGGGGCGAGACGCAGGAGTGGCCATGTCCGGCTGGTGCGCGCCACGCAGAAGGAGACCAGCGGCGGGACCAGTGACACCGACGCGAACGAGTTGACGGCGAGGCCGGCGGGCTGCCCGTCGACCAGCCCGGTGACCGCGACCACGCCCGTCGCGAAGCGGCCCAGCACCTCCCGGAACGTGGCCGAGTCAGGTTCGGTGAGCGAATTGCGTGAGCTGCTCGATCTCACCGGGCCAGCCTTCAGCGCAATTCTAAAGCCACACCAAAGACCCTGCCGCGCCTCCCGCGGTACTTCACGGCGCGCGGCCGCGCACTTCTCTCACCGCCGTCACACCGCGAGAGGCCCCGGCACAACGCGGACCGATTCTGTTTAGCGGCTCTTAGTACTGCTTTAGCAACGCTCGTTAACGTTCCGCCGCAGAAAACGAAACCCCAGGTCAACACGCGGAAACGGCCGGCTGAGCACAGCTCGCCGTAAAAAGAAGTGCCAGGCGCGGATGTGGCTATGGAGGAGCGCATGGGCGACAGCCCGATACGAATCCTGTCGGTGGGAACGGCTTTACCGGGGCCGCCCGTCGACACGGCCAGGCTGGCCGAATGTTTCGGAATGGACCAGCTCTGGCGGCAGTGGGTGGACACCTTCATCGGTACCCGCACCCGGTACCTTTCCGTCGATCTCGCATCGGGCGAGGTCCGCCACGACCTGGCGGACCTCGGCGAGTCGGCGGCCACCCAGGCCCTCGCCCGTTCCGGGATCTCCGCCGAGGAGATCGACGTGATGGTGCTCGGCACCGCCACGCCGGACACCCTCATGCCGGCCACCGTGAACGTGATCGCCGACCGGCTGCGCATCGACGGCGTGCCGACCTTCCAGCTCCAGTCGGGCTGCTCGGGGGCCGTCCAGGCGTTCGACGTGGCGAGCGCGCTGCTCGCCACAGGACGCCACCGCACGGCATTGGTGATCGGCGGCGACGTGATCGCCAAGCACTACAACGTCAAGGCCGACCTGTCCGCGTTGCCGCCGAGCGAACTGGTCAACTACCTGCTCTTCGGCGACGGCGCCGGCGCCGCCGTGCTCACCGCGGGCGACCGGCCGGGCGCGCCGGTGGTCCGCTCGGTGCTCACCCGCCTGTCCGGCCTGGACCGCCGCCCCGGGCAGACCCTGCGGTGGTACGGCCTGGCCGACCGGGACTCGGCCGAGGCCCCGGCGAGCGAGGACTACAAGGCCATAGAGGAGCTGGTGCCCGTCCTCGCCGAGGAGGTCGCCGAGGAACTGCTGGACGACCTCGGCTGGGACCGCGGCGAGGTGGACTACCTGCTGCCCCCGCAACTGTCCGTCACCATGACGGAGAAGATCGCCAAGCGGCTGGACTTCCCCCGGGCCACGGAGATCTCCTGCGTGGGCGACACCGGCAACAACGGCAACGCCCTGCTGTTCTTCCAGCTCGACCGGCTGCTGCGGGAGATGACGATGCCGTCACGGGCGATCGCGGTGGCCATCGAGTCGAGCAAGTGGATCAGGTCCGGCCTCGCCCTGGAGCGTGTCTGATGGCGGACGTGCTCTCGCGGGAGGAGTTCGTCCTCCTGCTGCAGGACGAGATCGGGTTCGACATCACCGCCGACGACCTGCGGCTGACGTTCGACGAACTGCCCGAGTGGGATTCCGTGCATCTGCTCACCATGCTCGTCCTGCTGGAGAGGCGGGTGCACAGGCCGCTGTCGCTGCCCGACTTCCTGGACGCGGCGAGCCTTGAGTCGATCTACGAAATGGTGACCCGTTGACCGAGCAGCCCTTCCCCACCCAGCGCCGGCACACCCTCTTCTTCCTCGACCAGATCCGCGACTTCTCCCCGGTCTTCCTCGACACCGAGGTGGACGCCTCGGCCATCGTGGTCGCGCGTGAGCGGGCGCGGCGGGCCGGTGAACGCCGGTCGGTCGTGGCCTACGTGGTGCACGCGGCCGCCGGCGTGCT
The DNA here is from genome assembly GCF_039871875.1 of Sphaerisporangium sp. B11E5. Lineage (NCBI taxonomy): Bacteria > Bacillati > Actinomycetota > Actinomycetes > Streptosporangiales > Streptosporangiaceae > Sphaerisporangium > Sphaerisporangium sp. B11E5. The sequence goes on from NZ_JBDPMD010000013.1 coordinate 154,264, forward strand.
CCGCAAGCACCCGGAGGCCAACGCGGCGATCCAGGGCCGGCTGAACCCGGTCGTCGCCACCTACGACACCGTCGCGGCCAAGGTCACCCTGGACAAGACGCTGGACGGCCGCCGTGCCGTGCTGGCGACCGTGATCCCGGGCCTGGAGAGCGCGACCCTGGCCGACGTGCAGGCGCACCTGGACCGGGCGATCGAGGCCGACCCCGACACCGGCGAGGAGTTCGCCGGCATCAGGGCCCTGCGGCGGCTGCCCTGGCAGGAGGCACTCGACCGTTTCCGCGCGGCGGCACGGCTGCTCGACCGCCGCCCCGAGGTCACCGGCACGTTCAGCGTCACCTCCCTCGGCCACCGGGCGGTCGACGGCTTCCACTCGGTCGGCGGCACCACGATCACGCTGGGGGTGGGACGGATCACCGAACGCCCGATCGCCAGGGACGGCGAGGTGCTGATCGCCCCCGTCATGCGGCTCTCCCTGACGTTCGACCACCGCGTCATCGACGGGGCCGAGGCCGCCGACGTGCTCACCGAGATCAAGGACGCGCTGGAGGGGTACGGCGGATGAACGACCTGTCCGAGCTCAAGCGGTTCGTGGTGGCGCACGCCATCTCCCAGAACCTGCCCGCCGGCCACTATTCGAGCCTGCTCGACCGGATCACCGCGGACGCCGGGGACGAACCCGGCTCCTGGGCGTACGAATGGATCCGCGCCGGGGAGGAACTGGAGGCCGCGGGCGAGATCCTCGCCGCCTGCCAGTACTACGTCATGGGCCGGTTCCCGTTCGCCGACGGCCCGGGCCGCAAGCGGGCGCTCGGCCGCCACCTGGCGGCGTTCGACCGCTGGCGGCGGACGCAGCCCGGGATCGAACCGGTCACGGTGGAGGCCGACGGGGTGCCGGTCCGGGTGTGGGCGGCGGGCCTGTCGGCCGAGAAGCCCCGGCCGCTGCTGGTGATGACCGGCGGCATCGTGAGCCCGAAGGAACAGTGGGCCGCCGTGCTGCCCCAGATCGCGGCGTCCGGCATGGCGGGCGTCGTCGCCGACCTGCCCGGGGTCGGCGAGAGCCCGCTGCGGTACCACAGGGAGAGCTGGCGGCTGTTCCCCGCGATCCTCGACGCGCTCGCCGGGCGGGCCGCGGTGGACGAGACCTACCTGCTCGCGCTGAGCTTCAGCGGTCACATGGCGATCGAGGCCGCGCTGCGCGACCCGCGCGTGCGCGGCGTCGTGGCCAACGGCCCGCCCGTGCACGACTTCTTCACCGACGCCGCCTGGCGGGCCCGGGTCCCCGGGATCACCACGAGCACTCTGGCGCACCTGACGGGCGTGCGGCCCGAGTCGCTGTTCGGCCACCTGCGGGACTGGGCCATCGACGACGGACGGCTGCGTGCGCTGAACGTCCCGCTCGCCGCGGTCACGGCGCTGCGCGACGAGATCATCCCGCCGGGGGACGCCGAGCGGCTCAGGCGTTGCGTGAGCGACCTGAGGCTGCTGGAGCACGACGACGTGCACGGGGCGCCGTCCCACCTGGCCGAGACCCGGGTGTGGAGCCTGCTCGCGGTGCAACGGATGCGGCCGGACGCCGACCCGGCGGCACTCGAAGCGCTGAACGGCGCTCTGGAGGCGGCCAGGGCGGGAGCCGTCCGATGACCATCACAGGGACGACGCCGGTCAGGAGCGACTGGCTCCGGCAGTTCGTTCCGGCCGCCGCCGGCGCCCCCTGCCTGGTGGTGTTCCCGCACGCGGGCGGGTCGGCCGGTTTCTTCACCCCGCTGGCCCACGCGCTCGCCCCCGCGGTGCGCGTGCTCGCCGTGCAGTACCCCGGCCGCCTGGACCGGCGCCCGGAACCCGCCGTCGAAGACGTGCGCGCACTGGCCCGCGCCGCCATGGAGGCGATCGCCGAGGAGCCCGTCACGGCCCGCCTCGCCTTCTTCGGGCACAGCATGGGCGCGCTGGTGGCCTTCGAGGCCGCACTGCTCGGCGAGCGCGGGTCCGGCACGGCCCCGGACCTGCTTCTCGCCTCCGGGGCCCGTGCTCCGCACCTCACCCGGGTGAATCCGGCGATCCTCGGTGACGACCGCGCCCTGATCGAGGAGGTGCTGTTCCTCGGCGGCACGTCCCGCCAGGCGCTGGAGGACGAGGACCTTCTCGACCTGGTGCTTCCGCCGCTGCGCAGCGACTACCGCGCGCTGCGGGCGTACCTCCCCGAGCCGGGCGCGCGGGTCCGCTGCCCGATCACCGCGCTGCTCGGCGACCACGACCCCCGGGTCGGCCTCGCCGAGGCGGACCGCTGGCGGGACCACACCCACGGCCGGTTCCGGCTCCTGACGTTCCCCGGCGACCACTTCTACCTGACCCCGAGGCGGCACGAGGTGGCGGACGCCGTACGGCTGGCGCTCGCCGAGCCCGCCTGAGCCCGCCACCTCCGCGGCTCCACGCACCACTCCCGGTTGCGCCAAGCGTCACGAGTGAGAGTGAGGCAGTAGTTGAGCGTCAATGATCAGCAGGTCTCCCGTCCGATCGCCGTGATCGGGGTCGCGTGCAGGCTGCCCGGGGCCCCGGACCCGAGTGCGCTGTGGCGGCTGCTGGACGACGGGCGCGACGCCATCCGCGAGGTCCCCGAGGGGCGTGGCTCCTCCGCGGCCCTCGCCGGGATCGCCGAGGAGAACCCCGGCGTCCGGTACGGCGGCTACCTCGACGACATCGCCGGGTTCGACCCCGAGTTCTTCGGTATCGCGCCGCGGGAGGCCGCGGCGACGGACCCCCAGCAGCGGCTGGTGCTCGAGCTGAGCTGGGAGGTGCTGGAGGACGCAGGACTGGTGCCGGCCACGCTGCGCGACACGGCGACCGGCGTCTTCGTGGGCTCCATCGCCGACGAGTACGCCGCGCTTTCGCGGTCGTCGGGTGCGAGCCGGCACACGCTCACCGGCACCACGCGGGGCATCATCGCCAACCGCGTGTCCTACACCCTCGGCCTGCGGGGGCCGAGCGTCGCGGTCGACACCGCGCAGTCCTCGTCGTTGGTGGCCGTCCATCTCGCCGCCGAGAGCCTGCGGCGCGGCGAGTCACGCCTGGCGCTCGCCGGAGGCGTGAACCTCATAGTGGACCCGGCGGGCACGGCCGCCGTGGCGCGGTTCGGCGGGTTGTCCCCCGACGGGCGCTGCCACACCTTCGACCGCCGGGCCAACGGGTACGTCCGGGGCGAGGGCGCGGCGCTGGTCCTGCTCAAGCCGCTCGACGCGGCCCTGGAGGACGGCGACCACGTCTACGCCGTGCTCCTCGGCAGCGCGGTCAACAACGACGGCGCCACCGACGGGCTCACCGTTCCGAGTGCCACGGCGCAGGCGGAGGTGATCCGGCGGGCGTGGGCCGCCGCCGGGGTGTCGCCGTCCGAGGTGCAGTACGTGGAACTCCACGGCACCGGCACCCCCGTCGGCGACCCGGTGGAGGCACGTGCCCTCGGCCTGGTACGCGACGGCGGCCCGGTCCTGCACGTCGGGTCGGTCAAGACGAACATCGGCCACCTGGAGGGCGCGGCCGGTGTGGCGGGCCTGCTGAAGGCCGTGCTGGGCATCGACCGGCGACGCCTGCCCGCGAGCCTCAACTACTCCGAGCCGAACCCCGAGATCGACCTCGCCGCCTGGCGCCTGACCGTCCGCCGCGAGAGCGGCCCCTGGCCCCGCCCCGACGAGCGCCTGGTCGCGGGCGTCAGCTCCTTCGGCATGGGCGGCACCAACTGCCACGTCGTACTGACCGAACCCCCCACCCACCCGGCACCACCCCCCACAAAGGAAACGACTCCCCTGGTGCTCGGCGCGGCACCGCCGTCCACCCAGGAAGCGGGCCCGCTGGTGCCCAGCGCGCACCCGGCACCGTCCCCCGTCCAGGAAACGGCTCCCCTGGTGCTCGGCGCGGACCCGGGACCGCCGTCCCCCCAGGAAGCGGGCCCGCTGGTGCTCAGTGCGAGGACCGGGGCCGCGCTGCGGGAGTTGGCGGCGCGGTTGCGCGATCTGGTCGCCGAGCGCGGAACGCGTGGCTTGGCGCGTGCCCTCGCCACCACCCGGACTGCCTTCGAGGAGCGGGCGGCCGTGACCGGGGACGCCCTGAGCGGGCTCCGCGCGCTGGCCGAGGGCCGGGCCGCCGCAGGGGTGGTGCGGGGCCGGGCACGGAACGGCCCGGTCGCGGTGATGTTCCCCGGCCAGGGCAGCCAGCGGCTCGGCATGGGCCGCCGGGCGTATCGCGACTTCCCGGTCTGGCGGTCGGCGTTCGACGAGGTCGCCGCCGCGTTGAACGAGCGGCTGCCGCACCCGATCGAGGACGTCGTGTGGGCCGAGCCCGGCGGTGCCCGGGCCGCGTCGCTCGACCGGACGGCGTTCACCCAGCCCGCGATCTTCGCCGTCGAGGTGGCGGCCTTCCGGCTGCTCACCTCGCTGGGCGTCGAGCCGTCCTTCGTCGCCGGCCACTCGATCGGCGAGGTGGCCGCCGCGCACGTCGCGGGCATCCTCGACCTGCCGTCGGCGGCCGAACTGATCGTCGCGCGGGGCCGGCTGATGGACGCGCTGCCCGAAGGCGGTGGCATGCTCGCCGTCGGCGCCGCCGAGGCCGAGACCGCCGAACTGCTCGGCCAGGTGGAGGGGACCGTGGTGATCGCCGCGGTCAACGGCCCGCGGTCGGTCGTCGTGGCCGGCGAGACGGACGCCCTGGACGCGGTGGCCGCGCTCTGCGCGTCGCTCGGCCACCGCACACGGCGGCTCTCGGTGAGCCACGCGTTCCACTCCCCGCTGATGGACCCGATGCTCGGCCGGTTCCGGGACGTCCTCGCCGATCTTCCGTACCGGGAGGCCCGGATCCCCTTCGTGTCCACGGTGACCGGCGAGCCCGTCGAGACCACCGACGCGGACTACTGGGTGCGGCACGCCCGCCGCCCGGTCCGGTTCGCCGACGCCGTGGCCCGGCTGCGCGCCCTCGGCGCGGGGATCTTCGTGGAAGCGGGCCCCGGTTCCGCTCTGAGCGCCATGGGCCGCGAGTCCGAGGGACGCGCCGCGGAGTTCATCCCCCTGCTGGGCGGGAACGACGAGATCGAACTCGCCACCGGCCGGCTGTTCACCAGCGGCGTCCACCTGGACTGGGACACGATTCTCCCCGCCGCAGGCCCGAGGGCGAGCCTGCCGACCTACCCGTTCCAACGCGAACGCTACTGGCTCGACCTCGCCACACCTCCGGCCGGCCAGACGATCCCGATCACCGCGGCTGTCCCCGACGTCTCGGCGACCCCGGCCGCCCCGGCGACCCCGAAGGCGCTGAGGGCTTCCGCCGAGGTGGGGGCCGGGGCCGAGCGGCGGGTGCTCGAAGAGGTCGCGGCCGTGCTGGGCTTCGCGGACCCGGGCCGGGTCGATCCGGAGGCGACCTTCCGGGAGCTGGGCATCGACTCGCTCGGGCTGGTCGAGTTGCGCGACCGTCTCGGCACGCTGTTCGGCGGTGAGCTCTCCACCGCGACGCTCTTCAGCCACCCCACCGCGGCCGCCCTGGCCCGGCACCTGACCGGTGCGGAGGCGGGGGCGACGGCCACCGTCGCGGGGGAGCGTGACGACGATCCGGTGGTGATCGTGGGGATGGGCTGCCGCTTCCCCGGCGGGGTGACCTCGCCGCAGGAGCTGTGGGACCTGGTGGCGTCCGGCACGGACGCGATCGGGGAGTTCCCCCGTGACCGCGGCTGGGACCTGGACGCGCTCTACGACCCCGATCCCGACCGCCCCGGCACCTCCTCCACGAGGCACGGAGGCTTCCTCCACGACGCCGCCGGGTTCGACGCGGAGTTCTTCGGCATCAGCCCACGCGAAGCGCTGGCCATCGACCCGCAGCAGCGGTTGTTGTTGCAGGTGGCGTGGGAGGCGCTGGAGCGTGCGGGCATCGACCCGACGTCGCTGAAGGGGAGCGACACCGGCGTGTACGTGGGGGTGTCGGCCTCGGAGTACACACCGCGCCTGCAGGAAGACGGCGGGGCCGGCGGCTACCTGCTCACCGGGGGCAGCGTCAGTGTGGCGTCGGGGCGGATCGCGTACGTGCTCGGTCTGCAAGGCCCCGCGCTGACGGTGGACACCGCCTGCTCCTCCTCACTGGTCGCACTCGACCTGGCCGTACGCGCCGTCCGCTCCGGACAATGCACACTGGCACTGGCCGGCGGCGCCGCCATCATGGCCACCCCCGGCATGTTCATCGAATTCTCCCGCCAACGCGGACTATCCCCCGACGGACGCTGCCACGCCTTCTCCGCCAACGCCAACGGCACCGGCTGGGCCGAAGGCACCGCCATCATCGCCATCGAACGCCTCTCCCAAGCCCACCACCACAACCACCCCATCCTCGCCATCATCGCCGGCACCGCCGTCAACCAAGACGGCGCAAGCAACGGACTCACCGCACCCAACGGCCGCGCCCAACACCACGTCATCACCCAAGCCCTCACCGACGCCAACCTCACCCCCAACGACATCCACGCCATCGAAGCCCACGGCACCGGCACCCGCCTCGGCGACCCCATCGAAGCCCACGCCCTCATCACCGCCTACACCCAAAACCGCACCACACCCCTCTACCTCGGCACCCTCAAATCCAACATCGGCCACACCCAAGCCGCAGCCGGCATCGCCGCCGTCATCAAAACCGTCCTCGCACTCAACCACCCCACCCTCCCCCCCACCCTCC
>NZ_JBDPMD010000128.1:0-641 GCF_039871875.1 Sphaerisporangium sp. B11E5
AAGCCCGTGGCCCAACCCGCAAGGGGGGGAGCGGTCGAAGGTGGGGCCGGCGATTGGGACGAAGTCGTAACAAGGTAGCCGTACCGGAAGGTGCGGCTGGATCACCTCCTTTCTAAGGAGCACCGGCTCCTGGCCCCTTCGACCACAGCGTCGAGGGACACGGAGTCCAGCCCGGTGTTGGTGAGCGTACGTCTCACCCACCGGCACGCTCATTAGTGGAGCACTGGCTACTCGGATCACCGGCCCAGTCGGGCTCAGGTAGTACCGCCACGTCCTTCCGGGGTGTGGAGTGGGAGTCCTGGCCTGATGGTCTAGGGGGTTCGGGCACACTGTTGGGTCCTGAGGAAACGGACCGTCGACGCACCCCGCGACCTATCCCCCCTTTCTGTGGGGGTGTGGGAGTGGGGTGTGGTTCGACTGGGATCGGTTTCTCGCCTGCGGGACCGTCCGCCTGCCATACCGGCTTGCGTTCGCTGGCGTTGTGTCAGTGGGTGTGGGTGCTGGTGGTGGATGTGGTGCGGTTTTCCTGTTTGTTGTTTGTGAATTGCATAGTGGACGCGAGCATCTTTTGTGGCCAAGTTTTTTAGGGCACACGGTGGATGCCTTGGCATCAGGAGCCGATGAAGGACGTGGGAGGCTGC
>NZ_JBDPMD010000129.1:0-638 GCF_039871875.1 Sphaerisporangium sp. B11E5
ACCCGCAAGGGGGGGAGCGGTCGAAGGTGGGGCCGGCGATTGGGACGAAGTCGTAACAAGGTAGCCGTACCGGAAGGTGCGGCTGGATCACCTCCTTTCTAAGGAGCACCGGCACACGCACCCCACCCCAGCCCTTCGCGGGGCCGGAACCATGGTGGGTGCAGGTGTCCAGCCCGGTGTTGGTGAGCGCATGTCTCACCCACCGGCACGCTCATTAGTGGAGCACTGGCTACTCCAACCACCAGGCCGCCCGGTGCGGCCAGTACCGCCACCATCCCTTCGGGGGCGGTGGAGTGGGAACACCGTCCAGGGGTTCTGGGGGTTCGGGCACACTGTTGGGTCCTGAGGAAACGGACCATCGACGCGCCCCGTGACCGGCTCCGCTTGCGGAGGTGGGAGCGGGGCGTGGTTCGGAGGGATCGGTTTTCTCGCCTGCGGGACCGTCCGCCTGCCATACCGGCTTGCGTTCGCTGGCGTTGTGTCAGTGGGTGTGGGTGCTGGTGGTGGATGCGGTGCGGTTTTCCTGTTTGTTGTTTGTGAATTGCATAGTGGACGCGAGCATCTTTTGTGGCCAAGTTTTTTAGGGCACACGGTGGATGCCTTGGCATCAGGAGCCGATGAAGGACGTGGGAGGCTGC
>NZ_JBDPMD010000130.1:0-620 GCF_039871875.1 Sphaerisporangium sp. B11E5
ACCCGCAAGGGGGGGAGCGGTCGAAGGTGGGGCCGGCGATTGGGACGAAGTCGTAACAAGGTAGCCGTACCGGAAGGTGCGGCTGGATCACCTCCTTTCTAAGGAGCACCGGCACACGCACCCCACCTCTAGCCCTTCGCGGGGCCGGAACCATGGTGGGTGCAGGTGTCCAGCCCGGTGTTGGTGAGCGTACGTCTCACCCACCGGCACGCTCATTAGTGGAGCACTGGCTACTCCAACCACCAGGCCGCCGGGTGCGGCCAGTACCGTCACCATCCCTTCGGGGGCGGTGGAGTGGGAACGTCGTCCTGCGGGGTTCTGGGGGTTGGAGCACACTGTTGGGTCCTGAGGAAACGGACCGTCGACGCACCCCGCGACCTATCCCCCCTTTTTGTGGGGGTGTGGGAGTGGGGTGTGGTTCGACTGGGATCGGTTTCTCGCCTGCGGGACCGTCCGCCTGCCATACCGGCTTGCTGGCCTCGTTTTCGGGGTTGTGTGGGTGCTGGTGGTGGATGTGGTGCGGTTTTCCTGTTTGTTGTTTGTGAATTGCATAGTGGACGCGAGCATCTTTTGTGGCCAAGTTTTTTAGGGCACACGGTGGATGCCTTGGCATCAGGAGC
>NZ_JBDPMD010000014.1:0-149203 GCF_039871875.1 Sphaerisporangium sp. B11E5
CAGGTGGTCGGGAGGGGTTCGGCGGGGGAGCGGGGTGGGATCAGGGTGCCGTCGTGGAGTTCCAGGACCCGGTCCGCCAGGGAGAGCAGGGCGGGGTCGTGGGTGGCCACCAGGGCGGTCACGCCTTCGCTGCGGACCACCGCTCTCAGGAGTTGCATTATCTGGCGGGCGGTCTGGGAGTCCAGTTGGCCGGTGGGTTCGTCGGCGACGATCAGGCGGGGGCGGTTGGCCAGGGCGCGGGCCACGGCCACGCGTTGCTGCTGGCCGCCGGAGAGTTCGTAGGGGCGTTGGTTGGCGTGCTGGTCCAGGCCCACCATGGCGAGGAGCATCTTGATGCGGGCCTCGCGGTCGGGGACGGGGGTGCGGGTCAGGCGCATCGGCACGCCTACGTTCTCGGCGGCGGACAGGACGGGGATCAGGCCGAAGGACTGGAAGACGAAGCCGATGACGTCGCGGCGCAGCCTCAGGAGGTCGGACTCCGGGAGGTCGGTGACGACGTGACCGGCGACGACCACGCGGCCGGCGTCGGGGCGGTCGAGGCCGCCGACCTGGTTGAGCAGGGTGGTCTTGCCGGAGCCGGAGCGGCCGCGGACGGCGACCAGTTCGCCGGGGTTGACGGTGAAGGAGACGTCGCGGAGGGCGACGACCTCTTTGGGGCCGGTGCGGTAGACCTTGCGCAGGCCCTCGACGGTCACCAGTGGCTCGTGGTTCATTCGGTGTCCTCAGCCTGTGGCCGGTCGGGCCACACTCCGATGTGGTCGCGTTCCAGCTCCAGCCGCACCCGCCGTTCCATGCCGAGCGCCCCGGTGAAGTCCCGGGGGAGCTGGAGCCGTCCCACCCGGTCGAGCACGGCGTACTCCTCGGCGATGATCTGCCCGTCGGACGAGGCCCGGCGTAGCGTCTCGCTGCTGGTGCGGCCGTCGCGGATGCCCACCGTGCGGTCCACCTGCTCCGACACCAGCGGGTCGTGCGTCACGATCACCGAGGTGACGCCGAGCTCCCGGGTGGCGCGGCGCAGCGCGGTGAACACCTGCTCGGAGTTCTCGCTGTCCAGCTCACCGGTCGGCTCGTCCGCCAGGATCACCTGCGGCGTGTTGGCGAGCGCCACCGCGATGGCCACCCGCTGCTGCTCGCCGCCGGACATCTCGGACGGCTTGCGGTCCGCGCAGTACCCCACCCCGAGCAGATCCAGCAACTCGCCGGGGTCGGCCCCGCCCCGGTTGCGCGCCAGCCGCACCGGCAGCCGCACGTTCTCGCGGGCGGTGAGGTACGGCAGCAGGTTGCGGGCCGTCTGCTGCCAGATGAAGCCCACCACCTCGCGCCGGTACCGCAGCCGGTCCTTGGCCGTCATGGACAGCAGGTCCGTGCCCGCCACCCGGGCGACCCCGGCGGTCGGCACGTCCAGCCCGGACAGCACGTTGAGCAGTGTCGACTTGCCCGACCCCGACGCGCCGACGATGGCGATCAGCTCGCCTTTCTCGACGAGCAGGTCCAGGCCCTGCAGCGCCACCACTTCGACGCCCTCGGTCTTGTAGATGCGCACCAGGTTGTCGCACAGGATGTGCGCGTGCTCGCCGAAGACCGGCCGCTGGTGCGCGGCACGCGCCTCCAGCTCCGACAGGTCCGGTGTGTCCAGCTCGATCGGTGTGTCCATCGTCAGTCACCCACTCGCAGGATGGAGCCCAGCGACCGGCGCCGGCCGATCGCGGCGTGCAGGAACGCGCCGCCGACGGCCACGGCGGTGAGCCCGGCCGCCAGCAGCACCGGGGTGCCCGGGTCGAGCTCGTACGTCCGCACGGCGATGCCGCCCGCGTAGACGCCGAGGTCGAGCCCGGGCCCGAGGGCCGCGGGGAGCGCCAGGCCGAGCAGCAGCCCGGCGCAGGCGGTGAGGACGATCAGTGGCGTGATCTCCAGGACGGTCAGCGCCGCCGCCTGCCGTTCCGACATCCCGAGGGTGCGCAGGAACGACAGCGCCCGCACCCGGTCGGCGGCCCCGACCACCAGCGCGATGATCACGGTGAGCAGCGCGTACACGGCGAGCGCGACGGTGACCACCTGGAAGGCGACCGTGATCGTGCTGGTCAGCGGCGTCCTGGTGATCTCGTCCAGGGAGTCGCCGAACGTCGCCACGTGGATGGACGGGCGGTTCCCTGTGGCGGCGCGCAGCCGGGAGGCGTCGATGCCCTCCCCGCCGAGCAGCAGCATGCTGGTGTAGTCGCGGGCCCCGGCGCGTTTGGAGGCGTCGTACGGCACGATGATCAGGGCGTGCGTGGTGAACCCGATGCCGTGCAGCCCGTCGGGCACGATGCCCCGTTTGCTGAGCTTCATCCGGATGTGCCACCCGATCTCGAACTCGGTCAGGTTGGCGAGGTCTGGCGACACCAGGGCAGGGATGGTGCCCGCGGGCCCGCCCACGGGCGCGGCCGGCACCTCGAGCGGGGTGCCGGCGACCAGGCGGCGGTAGGCGTCGAGGTCGAGCGCGACGACGGTGGCGGTCTTGCCGCCGAGGCCGATCTGCGCCATGCCCTTGTCGGCGGGCAGCGCGGTGCGCACACCCGGCACCTTCCGCACCCGCTCGATCACGTCGGCGGGCAGCTCCGCGGCGCTCTCCACGCGGGCGGCGGCCCCGGTGGCCTGCCACGCCGCGAGGCGCTGCGTGGAGTCCAGGGTGCCGCCGACGACGGCGCCGTACACCGACACCGCGAGGGCGGGCAGCAGGATCAGCACGGGCAGCGCGGTGACGGCGCGTGCGCGGGCCGCGAGGGTCATGCCGACGAACGGCACCGCAGGCCGCGCCCGGGCGGCGAGCCACACGACGAGCCGCAGCGGGTACGGGTAGCAGCGCAGGATGATCAGCGCGACGGCCACGGTGAGCGCCACCGGCACCAGCATCAGGAACGGGTCGCCCGCCGGTGCCGACCCCGCGCTGACATCGGTGGTGAGGCCGCGGCTGCGCAGCAGGTACGCCCCGGCGAGGGCCAGCACCACGACCAGCAGCTCCAGCATCACCCGGCGCGGGGACGGCCGGCGGGTCGCGACGTCGGCGCGGCGCTCGTCCAGCGGCCTGCGGTGGGCGACGGCCACCCGGGCGGCGGCGAACACCACCGTGACGACGGCGATGAGCAGTGGCCCGAGGTGCACGATCGGCGTGACCGGCCCCGGCACCAGGTACGACAGCGCGTACCCGAGCAGCGCCGCGGGCGCGCAGGCGAGCGCCACCGCCCCGGCCCCGGTCCGCACGATCTGCGCGAGGGACGCCCCTCGCGCGCGGGCCAGGGACAACGCGGGGCGCATGCGCTCGGTCAGGAGCTGCGCGGCCAGCGCGAGCACCCCGGCGGCCACGACCGCGAGGCCGCCGGTGGCGAGGTACATGAGGGCCTGCGCGGTGGCGAGCTGACGCAGGTAGCCGGTCAGCACCTCGTCCAGGGCGGTGCCGAGCTCCCAGGGGGAGAACCCGGCCGCCTGGCTCCAGCTGGTGATCTTGTCGGTGCCCGCGAGCCCGATCAGCCGGCGGAACTCCGCCACGCCGGTCACCGTGGTCGCGGCGTTGCGGGCGTCGAGGGAGGGGTTGTCCACCCCGAGGATCCAGTAGTAGCGCAGGTCGCGGCTCTCGCCGTTGAGCCGGGCCAGCGAGCTCGGCCCGGTGAGCGCCGTGATGTGGTGCTCCTCGCGGTCGGTGCCCTGCATCCTGCGCACCGACACCTTGAGCACGTTGAGGTTGTGCTCCCAGTAGCGGTCGGCCGGGTCGACCGGCTCGAAGACACCGGTCACCTTGGCGAGCATCGGGCGGCTGTTGCCGAGCACCAGCGTGGTGCCGACCGGGATCGCCATCATCTCCGAGGCGCTCTTGACCAGCGCGATCTCGAAGAGGTCCAGGTCGCGCAGGTCCGGGTGCCCGGGGACGCTCGCCTGGACCGACGGCGGGCCCGGTGGCACACCCTCGACGTACCGGATGCGCCGGTCGGCGCCGGACAGCCACGCCACGTCCACGATCTGGAGCGGGACGTGCCCCGGCCCGGCGCGCCCGGCCACCGGCGTGCCGACCGTCTTGGCGCTGTAGTGGCTGGTGTTGCCGGGCCGTGTGTCCATCAGGCCCGCCAGGGACGGCGGCAGGGAGGCGCGCCACTCGCGGTCCAGGGCCTGGAACCCGGCCTCCTCGGTGATCTGGTTCTCCGGGCCCTGGGCCCGCCGGGAGACGGTCAGGTCGGTCAGGTTGGCGCTGGTGTCCTTCAGGATGCCGTGCAGCGCGGCGTCGTAAGAGGCCTCCGCCACCCGGGGCAGCGCGCCGATCAGCAGTGCGGCGCTGAGCGCGAGCACGGCCAGCAGGGCGGCCGCGCCCCGGTGCACGCGCAGCGGCAGCAAGGGGTTCATCGGTCCTCCCCGATGCGCAGGGCGCGGCCCAGGCCCTGGCGGCGCAGCGAACGGGCGAGGGCCGCGACGATCGCGAACAGCAGCGCCGACACCGCCGCGAGCATCGCCAGCGTCGCGGGCCAGGGGATGTCGAGCAGCACCGGCGGCGTCACCGAGGACGCCTGGCCGGTGAGCACGATGTGCGGCACCACGAGCACGGCGACGACCACGGCGAGCAGTGTGCCGCCCGCCACCGACAGACCGATGAGGAACGCCTGCTCCACGGCGAGCAGCCCGAAGATCTGCCGGAAGCTCACCCCGAGGGCCCGCAGGATCGCGAACTCCGCGCCCCGCTCCCGCGCGGCCACCGCCGCGTTCACGAGGAACCCGAGTGCCGCGAAGACCAGCGCGGCGGCGAAGCCGAGGATGAGCGCGCCCTGCAGGCCGCTGGCCAGCGGGTCGTCGCGCAGTTCCCGGGTCAGCGTGCCGAGGTCCACGACGGTCTGGTCCCAGTCGGGGTGGCGGGCCAGCTCGGCCGCGGCGGGCCCGGAGTCGTGGTCCCTCGCCGCCATCCACCACTCGATCGGCGCGTGCGGCTCCCGCCCGGCGGCCACGTCCCTGGCGACCAGGGTGGGCAGGTCGGCGAGCACGGCGGGGACGCCCGCCGCGGTGCCCGGCATGGCCCGGACGATCCCGGCGACGGTGATCTGCACCGGCCGCCCGTCCAGTTCCATCAGACCGCCGCCGCCCACGGCGAGCCGCTCCCGGGCCGCGACGTCGGAGGTGATCACCACGGGCATCGGGCGGAAGATCGACGGGTTGCGCCCGGCGTCCGCGCCGGCGGGCGGGCTCGGACGTCCGTCGTTCCCGTTGGGGGGAGTCGTGAACAGCTCCTCGTCCGGGACGTCCGCGGGCGCGGCGATCAGCGCGACGTCCTCGGGGCCCGCGGGCTCACCGGGGACCATCCCGGACGGCTTGTGGACCCGCACAGTGAACAGGCCGGGTCCGGCGGTGACCTGCTCGCCGGTCAGGTGACCCTCCCGCCGCGCCAGGTGGCCCCACCGCACACCCGAGGGGAGCGTCACCCGGGCGCCGTCGCCGGTGCTGATCGCGTCCACCGCCAGCTCCAGCCCGCTGCCGTCGAGCGGCACCGGCACCTGGACGCTGAACCCCCGGATCGCTAGCGGGTAGGCGAGCCGGCCCTCCTGGCCGGCGAGCGCGGTGAGGTCGGCGGTGAGGCGGTGCGCCGCGCCGTCGGCGTCCAGCGGCCCGAACGAGACGTGCCGTTGCACGCCGAGCGCGTCGGTCAGCACCATGCGCAGCCGCAGCGCCACGTACTGCTCGGCCACCTCGGGCCGGTCCAGGCGCAGCCGCACGTCCAGGGCGAGTGAGTCCGGGGTGCCGGGCAGCGGCACGGACGGCACGGAGGGCCGCCCGGCGGCGAGCCGGCCGGCCAGGGCGGTCATCGGCACGGGGGACAGGTCGTCGCGCAGGGTCACCATCGTGCCGAGCTTGGCGGCGTCGGCCGCCAGAAGGGTGACGTTCCCCTGGGAGAAGGCGACGTTGCCCCGGTAGACGGGGCTGACGGCGGTCACGCCGGGCAGCGCCGCGTACGCCGCGCCGCGCCCCATGCGGCCGAGCTGGGCCGAGTCGGGCGGCGCGGAGGCCCGCAGGTCGGCGCCGGCCAGGTGGCGCGCCTGGTCGAGCTGGGAGCCGCGCCACGTCGCCGCGGTCGCCATGGACACCACGCCGATCGCCACCGCCATGGTGAGCAGCAGCGCGGGGCCGGAGTAGCGGGCCGGGCGGCGGCTCACCTGCCAGGACCCCAGTGCGGGGGCGAGGCCGCGCCGCCGCGAGGTGATGCGCTCGGCGAGGCGGGAGACGCGCGGCACCAGCCGCAGCCCGAGCATGCCCCCGCACAGCAGCGCGAGCGCCGGGCCGGTCACGATCAGCGGGTCGATGCCGAGGTCGCCGGTGCTGGTGGCGGTCACCGGGGCGCCGTACCGCTGCAACTGCCAGATGGCGAGCGCCGCGACCACCCCGAGGGCGACGTCGCCGCCGGCCCGCTGCAGCCAGCCCTGCCGGTCGCCCCGGCCGCGCAGCGACTGCTCCTCGACGTAGGTGCGCCGGGCGCCGCGCAGCGCGGGCAGCGCCAGCAGGACGGCGCACGCCAGCGCCACCCCGGCGGACACCGCGAACGCCGTGCCGTCCGGCTCGGCGGCGACGTCCACCCCGGCGGCCCTGATCCACGGCAGGGTGTTGACGAGGCCGAGCAGCGGGGGAGCGAGGAACGGCGCCACCAGGGCGCACGGCACGGCCACCAGCAGGGTCTCGGCGCCCGCCAGCAGGCCGAGCCACACGCTGCCCGCGCCGCGCGAGCGCAGCAGCGCCACCTCCATGCGGCGGTGGTCGGCCAGCAGGCGGGCGGTGAGGATCAGCGCGTACGCGGCGAGCAGCAGCAGTTGCAGCACCGGGACCAGCATCGTGGACCGCGCGACCAGGGCGGCCCGGTCCAGGGCGGTCAGCATGTCGGGCAGCCGGCTGAACGTCTCGCACGTGGGGCAGTCGCGTTCGAGCGCGTCGCCGAGGCGGGCCACCGAGGCGGCGAACGGCCGCAGGCTGCTCTGGTCGAGGCCCGACAGGTCCGGGACGGCGGTCCAGACGAAGTTCACGCTGGTGGTGAAACGGGCGAGGAAGGTCTCGCGCGGCACCATCAGCGGGCCGTAGGTGGTGTAGTCGCCGCGCTCCATGCCCTTGCGGAGCAGTTCCTCGCCGGCCCAGCGCTCGGCGTAGGGGTCGCGGAGCTGGTACACGCCGGTGAGCGTGACCCGCACCGGTTTGTGGTCCAGGCGGCCCACCACGACGAACTCCTGCCCGGTGGTGAGGTCCATGGCCTCGGCCGCGGGCTGGGACAGCACGGCCTCCACGGCGCCGCCCGCGGCGGGCCGGGGCCAGGAGCCCTCCAGCAGCCGGGCCTGCCGGTCAAGGCCGTCGTAGGTGCCGAACCGGGTCAGCTCCGGATGCTCCAGGCGCTGCTGGCCGGGCATGGCGTAGGAGTCGGACTCGGCGCTGAGGCTGATCTCGTGCGGGACCGGCGCGGTGCCCTGGCCCGTGCTCAGCTCGCCGATCCGGGCGCGGACGGCGCCGTCGGCCGCGGGGAAGCCGCCCTCGCGGATGGAGGCGCTGACGGTGGTGGCGGTGACGGTCGTCGGGGCGGTCCGCATGGCGCGCTTCACACCGACGTCGGCGACGGTGGAGGCGTACATGGTCAGCGCGACCAGGGTGGTGGTCGCGAGGAGGATCGACCCGAACGCGGCGAACACCAGCAGGGGCTCGCTGAAGGCACGCCTCAGCACCAGAGGTGTCCGCCCCCGCATGAACCGCCTCCCGCTGCGTTATGTCCGTTTCGTACACCCTAATTGCGGATCTTCAGCAGGGAAGAGGCCGGGACTCACGGTGATAGAGCCGATATCCAGCGGGGACGGCCCTGTGATATCGAAATCGTGACATTTCCCGAATACCCGGGTGCCAGGCATTTCCGGACACGACGAAACGCCGCGTCCTCGGTGAGGACGCGGCGCCAGAACGGCCGGGCCGGAGCCCGGTACGGCTACTTGGCCTGCAGGGCGGCAGCGCGCTTGGCGATGGCCGACTTGCGGTTGGCAGCCTGGTTCTTGTGGATGACGCCCTTGCTGACGGCCTTGTCGAGCTGACGCGAAGCGGCGCGCATCAGGGCGGTGGCCTCATCGGCCTTGCCCTGCTCGGCGGCCTCGCGGAACTTGCGGATCGCGGTCTTCAGCGAAGACTTGACGGCCTTGTTGCGCATCCGGGCCTTTTCGTTCTGCCGGTTGCGCTTGATCTGGGACTTGATGTTCGCCACGAAAAAGCCTCGGTGAAAGTCGATGGATGGGGCGCGCGGGCAGAGAGGGCGCGCCACACGCAGTTGTACAGGGTACCAACTCGCGAGGTGCCTCCCCAAATCGGAGATCACGGCACACCCCCGCAGGTTTATGTTAGCGCAGGCAAGAGATCGGTGGTCGTGCCTGCCGGTAAACTGATGGGGTAGAGCGCGGCAGCGGCACGCCCGCCAGGCTCTCGCCTCGTCGTCAATCAGTTGAAACGGACCCCGGTGCGCATCCAGCCTGGCCAGACCGACCCCGCGTTGATCCGCAACTTCTGCATCATCGCGCACATCGACCACGGCAAGTCCACCCTCGCCGACCGGATGCTCCAGCTCACCGGTGTCGTGGACGACCGGCAGATGCGGGCGCAGTACCTCGACCGCATGGACATCGAGCGTGAGCGCGGCATCACCATCAAGTCGCAGGCCGTCCGCCTCCCCTGGGACGGCCACGTGCTCAACATGATCGACACGCCGGGCCACGTCGACTTCACCTACGAGGTCTCGCGGTCCCTGGAGGCGTGCGAGGGCGCGATCCTGCTGGTGGACGCCGCGCAGGGCATCGAGGCGCAGACCCTGGCCAACCTGTACCTGGCCATGAACGCCGACCTGCACATCATCCCGGTGCTCAACAAGATCGACCTGCCCGCCGCGCAGCCCGACAAGTACGCCGAGGAGATCGCCGGGCTGATCGGCTGCGAGCCGTCCGACGTGATGCGCGTGTCGGGCAAGACCGGCGCCGGCGTCAAGGAGCTGCTCGACCACGTGGTCCAGCACGTGCCCGCCCCGGTGGGCGACGCGGACGCCGCGGCCCGTGCGCTGATCTTCGACTCGGTCTACGACACCTACCGCGGCGTCGTCACCTACGTCCGGGTGGTGGACGGCAGCCTGTCCAAGCGCGAGCGCACCATCATGATGTCCACCGGCGCCAGCCACGAGACCCTGGAGATCGGGGTCATCTCGCCCGAGCCGGTGCCGTCCATGTCGCTCGGCGTCGGGGAGGTCGGCTACCTCATCACCGGCGTCAAGGACGTCCGCCAGGCACGGGTCGGCGACACCGTCACCTCCGCGGCTCGCCCCGCGGCCGAGGCGCTCGGCGGGTACGACCACCCGCGCCCCATGGTGTACTCCGGCCTCTATCCCATCGACGGTGACGACTACCCCGAGCTGCGCGAGGCCCTCGACAAGCTCCGGCTGAACGACGCGGCGCTGGTCTACGAGCCTGAGACCTCCGCGGCGCTCGGGTTCGGGTTCCGCTGCGGGTTCCTCGGGCTGCTGCACATGGAGATCGTCCGCGAGCGGCTGGAGCGCGAGTTCAACCTCTCGCTCATCTCCACCGCGCCGAACGTCATCTACCGCGTCATCATGGAGGACGCCAAGGAGCTCGTCGTCACCAACCCCTCGGAGTTCCCGGCCGGCAAGATCGCCGAGATCTACGAGCCCACGGTGAAGGCCACGCTGCTGTCCCCGGCCGAGCACATCGGCGCCATCATGGAGCTGTGCCAGGGCCGCCGCGGCTCGCTGCGCGGCATGGACTACCTGTCGGAGGACCGCGTCGAGATCCGGTACACCCTGCCGCTCGGCGAGATCATCTTCGACTTCTTCGACCAGCTCAAGTCCCGCACCCGCGGGTACGCCTCGCTGGACTACGAGCCCTCGGGCGAGCAGTCGGCCGACCTGGTCAAGGTGGACATCCTGCTCCAGGGCGAGGCGGTGGACGCGTTCAGCGCCATCGTGCACCGCGACAAGGCGTACGCCTACGGTGTCGAGATGGCCAAGAAGCTCAAGGAGCTCATCCCGCGGCAGCAGTTCGAGGTGCCCATCCAGGCCGCCATCGGCTCCCGGGTGATCGCCCGCGAGAACATCCGCGCCATCCGCAAGGACGTCCTCGCCAAGTGTTACGGCGGTGACATCACCCGTAAGCGCAAGCTCCTGGAGAAGCAGAAGGAAGGCAAGAAGCGCATGAAGATGGTCGGCCGGGTCGAGGTGCCGCAGGAGGCCTTCGTCGCCGCGCTGTCCACCGAGTCCGCGAGCGTGGACAAGGCCAGGAAGTGACGACCGCGTGCCTTCTGTAGTACTCGGCGGCGACCCGGTGCCCGCCACCGGCGAGCTGCCCGCGGAGGCGTTGCGCGGCCTCGGTTCGCGGCCGTTCGGCTTCTACGTGCACGTGCCGTTCTGCGTGGCCCGCTGCGGCTACTGCGACTTCAACACCTACACCGCCGCCGAGCTCGGCCCCGGCGCGTCCCGTGCCGACTACGCGTCCACCGTGATCGAGGAGATCCGGCTGGCCCGGCGCGTGCTCGGCGACGCCGACGTGCCGGTGAGCACGGTGTTCTTCGGCGGCGGCACGCCCACGCTGCTCCCGGCGGCCGACCTGGTGTCGGTCCTGCGTGCCATCGACGCCGAGTTCGGGCTGGCGCCGGGCGCCGAGGTCACCACCGAGGCCAACCCCGAGTCCACCGGCCCCGCCGCGCTGGCGGAGCTGCGGGCGGGTGGCTTCACCCGGGTCAGCTTCGGCATGCAGAGCGCCTCCCAGCACGTGCTCGGCGTGCTGGACCGCCTGCACACCCCCGGCCGCCCCGCCGCGGCCGTCCGCGAGGCCCGCGCCGCCGGGTTCGAGCACATCAGCCTGGACCTCATCTACGGCACACCCGGCGAGACCGACGACCACTGGCGCGAGTCGCTCGCCGCGGCCGTCGCCACCGCCCCCGACCACATCTCGGCGTACTCCCTGATCGTCGAGGAGGGCACCCGCCTCGCCGCCCGCATCCGCCGCGGCGAGCTCCCCATGCCCGACGACGACGTCGCCGCCGACCGCTACGCCGTGGCCGACGCCATGCTCACCGAGGCCGGCTACAACTGGTACGAGGTCTCCAACTGGGCCACGTCCCCCGAGGCCCGCTGCCGCCACAACCTCCTGTACTGGACCGGCGGCGACTGGTGGGGCGCCGGCCCCGGCGCCCACAGCCACGTCAACGGCGTGCGCTGGTGGAACGTCAAGCACCCCGCCCCCTACGCCGCCCGCCTCGCCAAGGGCATCTCCCCCGCCCAGGCCCGCGAACTCCTCACCTCCGCCGACCGCCACCTGGAACGCCTGATGCTGGAGCTCCGCCTGGCCTCCGGCTACCCCCTGTCCGACATCCCCAAGCCCTCCCGCACAGCCGCGGCCCAGGCCCTGGCCACCGGCCTCCTCGCCCCCGAGCCCTTCACCGAGGGCCGCGCCGTCCTCACCCTGAAAGGCCGCCTCCTCGCCGACGCCGTGATCCGCGACCTGACCTGACCCCGGCCCGTTCCTGCTCCGGGTTCAGGAGACGAACCGGATGTTCACCGGATACCGGTAGTTCTCTCCTCGGTTGGCGGCGACCGCGGCCATGATCATGATGATCAGGGAGCCGATCCAGAGGACGGGGAGGAGGATGAGGCCGATGATCAGGAAGGACAGGACGAAGCAGACGACGTACGCGATGACCAGGGTGATCTGGAAGTTCAGGGACTCGGCGGCCTGGTCGCGGACGTAGGGGGACTCGTCCTTCTTGACCATGTACAGGATGAGGGGGCCGACGAACGAGGTGAGCAGGCCCAGCAGGTGGGCGAGCATGGCCATCGTGGTGTCGTCGGTGCCGGGGCGCGGGCCGTAGCGACCGCGGCCGTGCGGCTCGCCGTACCCCGGCCGGAAGTGGCCGGGACCGTAGCCGGGCTGAGGACCGTAGCCGGGCTGGGGGCCGTATCCGGGCTGTCCGTAGGGCGGTTGGCCGTATCCGGGTTGGCCGTACTCAGGCTGGGCGTATCCGGGCTGGCCGTACTCAGGCTGGGCGTATCCGGGCTGGCCGTACCCGGGCTGGCCGTACCCCGGTTGGTCGTATCCAGGCTGGCCGTATCCCGGCTGGTCGTGCCCGGGCTGGGCGTACCCCGGCCGGTCGTACTCCTGGCTGTAGCCGGGCTGCGGGTACGGCTGTCCGGCCGGGGGGTGGTCCTGGGGGCCGTGGCCGGTGGGGGGCGGGGGGTCGAAGCCGGGGCGGGGGGCCTGGCGGGTCTCGTCGGTGGGGTCGGGGTCGCCGGGAGTGGCGGGGGGAGTGGTCATGGGTGCTCCTCGGTGGTCACGAAGTCGATGAGCTCCTCGACCCGGGCGAGGAGTTCGGGCTCAAGGTCGGTGTACGTGCGGACGGACCCGAGGATCCGGCGCCAGGCGTCCGCGGGGGGCAGGTGCCAGCCGAGGGCGTCGATCACGCCCTCCTTCCACGGCACGCCGCGGGGGACCACGGGCCAGGCGGGGATGCCGAGCACGGACGGTTTCACCGCCTGCCAGATGTCCACGAAGGGGTGGCCGGTGATCAGGACCTCGGGGGAGGACACCTGGGCGGCGATGCGGCTCTCCTTGGAACCGGGCACCAGGTGGTCGACCAGCACGCCGAGGCGCCGGCCCGGGCCGGGGGCGAACTCCTCGACGATCGCCGGGAGGTCGTCCACGCCTTCGAGGTACTCCACCACGACGCCCTCGACCCGCAGGTCGTGGCCCCAGATCTTCTCCACCAGGGCCGCGTCGTGCACGCCCTCGACGTAGATGCGGCTCTCGCGGGCCACCCGCGCCCGCAGGCCCGTCACGGCGACGGACCCGGACGCGCTGCGGCCGGGGGCGCGCGCGGCGGGGGTCTCGGGGCGTACCAGCGTCACCGGCCTGCCTTCCAGCAGGAACGCGGCGGGTGCCAGGGGGAAGACCCGGCGCCGTCCGAACCGGTCCTCCAGGGTGACGGCCTCCTTGTCACAGGCCACCACGGCGCCGCAGAAACCCTCCCCGGCGCCGTCGGCGTCCTCCACGACCAGGCCGGGCTCGGCGGGGACGCGCGGGATCTCGGCCCGCGGCTTTCTCCACCGGCCGCCGGCCAGAACATCCCGTCCGTAGTCCCGCATAGCAGGGCACGCTAGCAAGCTCAGGCGCCCGGCGTGGGCTGCCACCCTCCGCCGTACGGCGCGCCGCCCTGCGGCATCCGCTTGCGGAAGCGGCTGCGGCGCACCAGCACCACGATGGTGACGATCAGCGCGAGCAGGAACCCGCCGAGCGGCACGAGGAACAACGCGGCCACTCCGCCGACCAGCGCGCCGCTGTTCGCCGTCAGGGCCTTGCCCACGCCGAACACCACCCGCTGGCCTTCCTCGGCCTGGCAGGTGAACCGGTACTCGCCGGCGGCGGGCACGCCGATGTCGAACAGCAGCTCCCACAGGCGCCCGTCGGCGGTGATGGTCTGCGCGGTCGCCGGGTTGGTCAGCTTGGCCTTGCGGCCCGTGGCGGTGCTCTCGGCGATGCACGTCACGTTGGCCGGGCCGGACGACGAGGCGTACAGGGCGGGCCTCTCGGCGGGGTCCACCGCGGCCACGACACTGCCGCCGCTCTGGAACGTCTTGTCGGGTGCCGCGTCGTCGAGGGTCTTGAACAGGCCCCCGGCGAAACCGGCGACGCCGATGCCGACGCAGACCACCGCGACGATCCACGCCAGGAAGATCCACAGCAGCCGGGGCCGCACCTGGCCGCCGGTCGACGGGGGAGCGCCGTAGCCGGGGGACGGCGCGCCGTAGGACGGGCCACCGTAGCCCTGGCCGGGAGGAGGGCCGTAGCCCTGCCCGCCGGGTGGCGGGCCGTACCCGGGGGAGGGCGCGCCGTACCCGCCGGGCTGCCCGCCGTAGCCCTGCCCGGGAGGAGGGCCGTAGGGGCCGGGGCCGCCGCCGGGCGGCGGGGGGTACCCCTGACCGCCGGGCGAGGAGCCGAAGGGCGGACGATCGCCGGAGCCGCCGCCCGCCTGAGCGCCGTAGGAAGGGGTTCCCTGGGCGCCGTAAGGGGACGAGCCGGGTGCGGCCTGCTCGCCGAAGGGGTAGGGGCGCGGGATCTGCGACGTCGCGTCCTCGGGCCGGGGGGTGTTCTCGGTCATGTCGAAAGTGTGGACCATGTCACTTGCCGGCCGATAGCAACCCGCTTGTCGGGATGCCGCTCCCGGGCTGTGCCCCGCAGGTTATCGCACCGTGTCGGCAGGAGCCGTACACTTGGCACTCGGGAACACTGAGTGCCAGGCCAGACGTTCACGCAGGCACGGAGCAGGCAGGAGGTGAGCACGTTGCTCGATGATCGCAAGCTGGCGGTTCTGCGCGCCGTCGTCGAGGACTACGTGTCCACCAACGAACCCGTCGGGTCCAAGGCGTTGGCGGAGCGGCACAACCTCGGCGTCTCGCCGGCCACCGTACGCAACGACATGGCGGTGCTGGAGGAGCAGGGCTACATCGCCCAGCCCCACACCAGCGCGGGGCGGGTGCCCACCGACAAGGGCTACCGGTTGTTCGTCGACCGGCTGTCCCAGATCAAGCCGCTGTCGGCGGCCGAGCGCCGCGCGATCGAGACCTTCCTCGCCGGGGCCGTCGACCTCGACGACGTCGTGACGCGCACGGTGCGGCTGCTCGCGCAGCTCACCCGGCAGGTCGCGGTGGTGCAGTACCCCTCGCTGACCCGTTCCACGGTGCGGCACGTCGAGTTGGTGCCGTTGTCGGAGCGGCGCATCATGCTGGTCCTGATCACCAACACCGGGCGGGTCGAGCAGCGGGTCGTGGACCTTCCCGACATGGTCGAGGACGACCGCATCGCCCACCTGAGGGCCGTGCTCAACGCGTGCCTGGACGGCTGCGCGCTGAGCCGCGTGCCCGAGACGGTGGCCGACCTGCACGAGCGCCTCCCCGAGGACGACCGGCCGATGGCGGGCACGATAACGTCCGTCCTGCTGGACACGCTCGTGGACCGGCACGACGAGAAGATCGTCTTCGCCGGCACGGCCAACCTCACGGCCGACTTCACCGTCGGCCTGCGCGACGTGCTGGAGGCACTTGAGGAACAGGTCGTGCTGATGCGCCTGCTCGGGGAGGCCAGCGACTCCTCGGTGACGGTGCGCATCGGCTCGGAGAACCCCTATTCCGGCCTTCACGGCACTTCCATCGTCGCCGCCGGATACGGTTCGGGCGACAATGAACTGGCCCGGCTCGGAGTGCTGGGCCCGACGCGAATGGACTACCCGGTGACCATGGGAGCGGTGCGCGCAGTGGCACGCTATGTCGGCCAGATTCTGGCGGGGTCCTAGTGGCGCGCGACTATTACGCCATCCTCGGCGTCCGCCGCGACGCCGGACAGGACGAGATCAAGAAGGCGTATCGCCGCCTGGCGCGGGAGCTGCACCCCGACCTGAACCCCGACCCTGAGACGCAGGAGCGTTTCAAGGAGATCAACCAGGCGTACGAGGTCCTGTCGGACCCCAACAAGCGCCAGATGTTCGATCTCGGCGCCGACCCGTTCGGCGGGGGCGGCAGCCCCGGGGGGGCCGGTGCCGGGTTCGGCGCGGGGTTCCCGTTCAGCGACATCATGGACGCCTTCTTCGGCGGTGGCGCGGGGGCGCGCGGGCCGCGCTCGCGGGCGCGGCGTGGCCGCAACGCCACCATCCGCGTGGAGCTGGACCTCGCCGAGTCGGCGTTCGGCACCACCCGCGAGCTCGTCGTGGACACCGCCGTCCTGTGCGAGGTCTGCCACGGCTCCGGCGCCGCCTCGGGCACCCACCCCGACACCTGCGACATGTGTCACGGCCGCGGCGAGATCTCCCAGGTGACCCGCTCGTTCCTCGGTCAGGTCATGACCGCCCGCCCGTGCCCGCAGTGCGGCGGGTTCGGCTCCATCATCCAGCACCCCTGCCAGGAGTGCTCCGGCGACGGCCGCGTGCGCACCCGCCGCACCATCAAGGTCCGCATCCCCGCGGGCGTCGAGGACGGCACCCACATCCAGCTCGCCGGCGAAGGCGAGATCGGCCCCGGCGGCGGCCCCCCCGGCGACCTGTTCCTCGAGATCGTCGAGCGCCCCCACCAGATCTTCGAGCGCCGCGGCGACGACCTCCACTGCACCGTCCAGATCCCCATGACCGCCGCCGCCCTGGGCACCATCCTCACGGTGGAGACCCTGGACGGCGCCGAGGAGATCGACGTCCGTCCCGGCACGCAGTCCGGCCAGGTCATCCCTCTGTACAGCAGAGGCGTACAGCACCTGAACGAGACCGGCCGGGGCGACCTCCTGATCCACGTGAACGTGGAGACCCCCACCCGCCTGGACACCGCCCAGGAGGAGCTGCTGAAGGAGCTCTCCAAGCTCCGCGGCGAGGAGCGCCCTCCCGGCAAGTTCGCCCCCGGCCAGCAGGGTTTCTTCTCCCGTCTCCGCGACGCCTTCAACGGCCGCTGACCGGGCCTGCCTCCTGACCCCTCAGCGGCGGCGCAGTGACGGGTCGAGCAGCGCGGGGGGCGTGTCGAACTTCTCCTGAGGTGCGAGGTCGGTGCCCGGGGGGACGATCGAGTCGATGGCGTCGAGGAGGTCGGGGGAGAGCGCGGTGTCCGCGGCGGCCAGTTGCGCGTGCAGGTGGTCCAGGGTGCGGGGGCCGATGATCGCGCTGGTGACGGCGGGGTGCGCGGTGACGAATCCCAGTGCGAGCTGGATCAGCGTCAGGCCGGCCTCGTCGGCGATCTTCGCCAGGAGTTCGACGGCGTCGAGTCGGGCGCGGTTGGACGGTATGGAGAGGTCGAAGCGCTCGGGCAGGAGCGCCGAGCGGTTGGTGGTGAACTGCCGGCCCTCGCGGACGGCGCCCGACAACCAGCCCGAGGCCAGGGGGCTCCACGCCAGCACGCCGAGGCCGTACTGCTGGGTCACGGGGAGCACGTGGGTCTCGATGCCGCGTTGCAGGATCGAGTAGCTGGGCTGCTCGGTGACGTAGCGGCTCAGGTGGTGGTCCCGGGCGGCCCATTGGGCTTGCACGAGGCGGTACGCCGGGAAGGTCGAGGAGCCGAAGTAGCGGATCTTCCCGGCGCGCTGCAGGTCGGTCAGGGCGGACAGGGTCTCCTCGTCGCTGGTCGCCGGGTCCCAGCGGTGGATCTGGTAGAGGTCGACGTGGTCGACGCCGAGGCGGCGCAGGCTGGCGTCCAGTTCGGTGATCAGCCAGCGCCGTGAGGCGCCCCGGTGGTTGCGGTCGTCGCCCATCGGCATGCACGCCTTGGTGGCCAGCACGATGTCGTCGCGGCGGCCGGCGATGGCCTTGCCGACCATTTCCTCCGACTGGCCGTCGCTGTACATGTCGGCGGTGTCGATGAGGTTGATCCCCGCTTCGAGGGCGGCGTCGACGATGGCGGTGGCCTCGTCCTGGGTGGTGCGGCCGATCGTGCCGAAGTTCATCGCGCCGAGCACGAGGGTGCTGACCTGCACGCCGGTGGGGCCCAAGGTGCGGTACTGCATGGGGTGTTCCTCCAACTGTGAAGTGGTCCCTGGATCTGGCATCATCGGGTAAACGGAACCTGGTTCCACAAACGATACGGAACGTGGTTCCGTTTGGCAAGCTCGGACGGCGGAGGGAACGGCGCGGTGGACGACGAGGGCGCGGGGCGTGCGGCACCCCGCAAGCGGGCCGACGCCCGGCGCAACGAGAGGACGCTGCTCGACGCCGCCGCGGCGGTCTTCGTGACCTCGGGGGTCGAGGCGCCGGTGCGCGACATCGCGGCCAGGGCCGGGGTCGGGGTGGCCACGATCTACCGCCACTTCCCGACCCGGGCGGACCTGATCATCGCCGTCTACCGGCACCAGGTCGAGGCCTGCGCCGAGGCCGGTCCGGCCCTGCTGGCGAGCGGTGCGACTCCGCACGCCGCACTGGGGCGGTGGATCAACCTGTTCGTCGACTTCCTCGTCACCAAGCACGGGCTCGCCGCCGTGCTGCGGTCGGGCGACGCCGGCTTCGACGCGCTGCACACCTACTTCCTCGACCGGCTCGTCCCCGTGTGCGCCCAGCTGCTCGAAGCCGCGGCCGGCGCCGGCGAGATCCGCTCCGGCGTCGAGGCCTACGAGCTCATGCGCGGTGTCGGCAACCTCTGCATCGGCGCGGACAACGATCCCCGCTACGACGCACGCCGGATGGTCGAGATCCTCATCGCGGGACTGCGTCTGCCGCGCTGAGGCCGCGCCTGCGCGGAACATGGTTCCGGACCAAGGTGGCCCGGACGGCCGGGTTAACGTCGTAGGTAGGTGAGCAGGCCGCGTCGGTCGGGGGGTGGGTCGCCGTGGAGCGGGATCGGCAGATTGATCTCGTGCGGGGGCTCGCGATCGTGATGGTGGTCGTGGGGCACTGGCTGGCCATTCACGTGACCCACGACGGCGGGCGGTACCAGGGCGGGAGCGTTCTCGAGCTGGTGCCGTGGACGCATCCGCTGACCTGGGTGTTCCAGGTCATGCCGCTGTTCTTCCTCGTCGGGGGGTACGCCAACGCGGCGTCGCTGCGGTCGCACGTGCGACGTGGCGGGAACGCGGCGGGGTGGGCGCTCGGGAGGGCCGTGCGGCTGGTGTGGCCGACGACGGTGCTGGTGTGCGTGCTCGCGGCGGCCGCCCTCACGGCCAGGGCGGCGGGGGCCGATCCGGGGCTGGTGGGGACGGCGGTGTGGCTGGCCACGATCCCGTTGTGGTTCCTCGTGGCCTACCTCGCGGTCGTGTTCCTCACGCCGTTCATGTACGCGCTGCACCGGCGCGCGGGCCTCGCCGTGCCGGTGGGGCTGGCGGCCGTGGTGGGGCTGGTGGACCTGGCCCGGCTCGGCTTCGGCGTGCCGTACATCGGGACGGCGAACTACCTGCTGGCGTGGCTGGCCGTCCACCAGACGGGCTTCGTCATGCGGGACGGCGGGCTGCCGTCACGGTGGGGGATTCCCATGGCGGCCGGAGGGGTCGCCGCGCTGGTCCTGCTCACCGTCCCCGGGCCCTACCCCGTCAGCATGGTGGGCATCGGCGGCGAGCAGAACCAGAACACCGCCCCGCCCACCCTCGCGCTTCTCGCCCTCGCCGTGGCCCAGACGGGCATCGTGCTCGCCACCCGCGAACCGGCGCGGCGATGGCTGCGCCGGCCACGCCCCTGGGCGGCCGTGGTCGCGGTCAACTCGGTGGTCCTCACGCTGTTCCTCTGGCACATGACGGCCGCCGTCATCGGCGTCCTCCTGCTGTACGGCACCGGAGCCCTCCCGCCGGCCGCCCCCGTCTCCCCGCTCTGGCTCGCCCTGCGCGTCCCCTGGCTCGCCACGCTGGCCCTGATCCTGGCCGCCCTGGTCGCCGCCTTCGGCCGTTTCGAGCGGCGCGCGGCCCTGGCGGGCGCCGCGGTGCCGGCGGTGCGGGGCCCGGTGCCCACCGCGCTGATCGTCACCGGGGCGGCCTCCGTGGTCGCCGGCCTCCTCGCCGTCGCCCTGTCAGGACCCGCCCGCGACGGCCCCCTCGGCCTGCCGCCCGGCGTGTTCGTCTACTTCGGCGGCGTGTTCCTGCTCGCCGCGCTCCGGCGGCGCCACTCCCTGCCCCAGGCGGGCGCCCGTGCTCCGGGCGAGGAGAGAGCTGGCTAAGGTTTCACGGGTGAGCGTGCCTGTGTTCCTGGCGGACGACCTGTCGGGCGAGGAGATCGTGCTGGACGGCGCCGAGGGCCGGCACGCCGCAGCCGTGCGCCGGTTGCGGCCGGGGGAGCGGGTGGACCTCACCGACGGCGCGGGCACGGTGGCCGAGGGCGAGGTGCGGGCCGCCGGCAAGGACAACCTGCGGGTGGCGGTGCTCGGACGGCGGGTCGTCCCGCCGCCGGCGCCGCGGCTGGTGGTCGTTCAGGGGCTCCCCAAGGGCGACAGGGGCGAGCTGGCGGTCGAGATGATGACCGAGGCCGGGGTGGACGTCATCGTGCCCTGGGCCGCGGCGCGGTGCGTCACCGTGTGGAAGGGCGACCGGGGGGCCAGGTCCCTGGCCCGCTGGCGGTCGGCGGCCCGCGAGGCGGGCAAGCAAGCCCGTCGTTTCCACCTGCCCGAGGTGACGGAGCAGGCGACCACCGCGCAGGTGGCGGAGCTGCTGCGCGGCGCCGCCACGGCCGCCGTGCTGCACGAGGAGGCCGCCGAGCCGCTGTCCCGCCTGCCCCTGCCCGGGGAGGGCGACATCGTGGTCGTGGTCGGCCCCGAGGGCGGCGTGGACGGCGCCGAGCTCACCAGGTTCCGCGAGGCCGGCGCGGTCCCCGCGCTGCTCGGCCCCACGATCCTGCGCACCTCCACCGCGGGTGTCGCCGCGGCGGCGGTGCTGCTCGCCCGCACCGGCCGGTGGTGACCGGCGACCTCAGTCGCCGGCCTGCTGGTCCTGCGCGGGGGCGTCCGACGGCCCGTCGGTCTGCATCTGCGGCGTCACGCTGACCGTCGGGGTGGGCTCGGCGGGCGTGGGGGTGGGCTCGGTCGGGGCGGCGGGCGTCGGCGCCTTGGTGGGGGTCTTGGACTGGGTGGGCCTCGGCTTGGGTTCGGTGGTGCGGCCCTCGGGGTCGGACTCCGACTCGGACTCCGACGGCGCCGGGCACGGCGCCCCGTCCGAGGGCGGCGCGGTCGCGCAGTCGGCGCCCGGGGTGGGCAGGGTGCTCGGCTTGGGGACCATCGTGGACGCGCCCGGTGTCGGCGAGGCCGGCAGGGGGCGGGTGGAGCCGCCGGTGGTGGGCGGCAGGTTGCCGGGCGGTCTGCGCGTGCTCGACTCGTCAGGTGGGGCGGTGTCGTACTGGACGGGCATGATGGAACGCTGGTCGCCACCGCCGTCGCCGCGCAACGAAGGCACGAACGCTACGATCGCGGCCGCCACCAGCACGGCCCCGAAGGCCGACGCGGCGGCGCGCCACCAAAAGATGCCCCGTGACCCGCGCTGCTCGATGCGGGTCCGGATGATCTCCAGTCCTTCCGCGGAGGGCACGACGGAATCCGCCTCCGCACGCAAGACACGGCGCAGGATGTCGCCGTACTCGTCGGGGGACTCGGTC
Source organism: Sphaerisporangium sp. B11E5 (assembly GCF_039871875.1). Classification (NCBI taxonomy): domain Bacteria; kingdom Bacillati; phylum Actinomycetota; class Actinomycetes; order Streptosporangiales; family Streptosporangiaceae; genus Sphaerisporangium; species Sphaerisporangium sp. B11E5. The sequence continues at coordinate 21,097 of NZ_JBDPMD010000014.1, forward strand.
ATGACAGTTGCTCCAGTAAAGTCCGTAAGGCGGCCATTCCGCGGGCTGTGTGGCTCTTCACCGCACCCTTGCTGATGCCCATGGCACCGGCGATCTCCGCTTCGGAGAGGTCGCCGTAGTACCGCAGCACCAGAGCCTCGCGCTGCCGTGCCGGGAGCCCCCTCAGGGCCTCGATCACGGCGGACCGTTCGAGCTCGCCGATCGCGCCGTTCTCGGCACTCGGCGCGTCGGGCAGCCCCTTCGGAGCGTACTTCTCGACGACGGCCCGGTGGCGAAGCACGGAGCGCGAGCGGTTGACGACCGACTGTCGCAGGTAGGCGAGTGCCTTGTCGGTGTCGCGCAGACGACGCCACGCCCCATGAAGGGCGACGAAGGCGTCCTGTACGACTTCCTCCGCGGTGGCGCTGTCGCGGACCAACAGCACGGCCAGACGCACGAGCGACCGATAGTGGGCACTGTAAAGCGCCGTAACGGCCACGTCGGCGTCCCAACCGACGGGCACCGCCCCGAGCGACCTGTCGGCCACGAGGGTCTCGGTGGTCACATCAGTTGGACGCACGGCCTTTCCAGAGGGTTTACGCTCTGCCGGTTCTTTAGGGGGCATGACCCAGTTCGTGTCCTCGCCGGTGGCCTCGCCGACACTGACCGCTGCTGACGCTGAAGTGTCGCACACCAACCCTAGCCGGGGGGATCATTCCGCGCTGCCTCCTCGGTATTACCGATTGGCAACAGAGGTGACTACCATGCGGGCGTGACAGACTGCCTGTTCTGCAAGATCGTGACCAAGGAGATCCCGGCCACGATCGTCCACGAGACCGACCGCACCGTGGCGTTCCGGGACGTCAACCCGCAGGCGCCCACGCACGTGCTGGTCATCCCCAAGGGCCACTACGAGAACGCCGCCGCGCTCGCCGAGGCGGACGACGGCCTGGCGGACGAGGTGCTGAAGGCCGCGCACGCCGTGGCGGTCCGGGAGGGGGTCGCCGGCGGCGGGTACCGGCTGGTGTTCAACACCGGCCCGCAGGCCGGCCAGACCGTCTTCCACGTGCACGCCCACGTGCTCGGCGGGCGCACCCTGACCTGGCCGCCCGGCTGACGACGACCGGACGAGAACCGCACCCCGGCGGCGGCCCGCGCCCGGATACCATGGGCTTATTCAGCGGCGCGGCCCGGCCGGATGCGAGAGCATGAATGGCGATATCCGCGTGAGACACGCACAACCCAGATAAGCAAGACCGGGAGGCGAGCAGGCCGCAAGGGCCGCCCATGTCCGAGTCACACGAGAACCGCAGTGCGCCGAACGGCGCGAAGACCGGCGAACCGCCGCGCGGCAAAGGCCCCACCCGCACCCAGGCCAAGGTCATCATCCCCGACGACCACTCCATGGTGAGCCTGCTCGGGTCCCGCGACGAGCTGCTGCGCGTCATCGAGAAGGCGTTCCGCGCGGACGTCCACGTGCGGGGCAACGAGATCACCATCAGCGGCAGCCCCGAGGAGAGCGCCCTCGTGGTGCGCCTCTTCGAGGAGATGGTGGAGCTCCTGCAGTCCGGCGCCCAGCTCACCGCCGACGCCGTCGAGCGCAGCATCGCCATGCTCCGCATGAGCACCGCACGGCCGGCCGACGTGCTGTCGCTGGACATCCTGTCCTCCCGGGGCCGCACCATCCGCCCGAAGACGGTGAACCAGAAGCGCTACGTCGACGCCATCGACAAGCACACCATCGTGTTCGGCATCGGGCCGGCGGGCACCGGCAAGACCTACCTGGCCATGGCCAAGGCCGTGAAGGCCCTGCAGGCCAAGGAGGTCAACCGCATCATCCTGACGCGGCCGGCGGTCGAGGCGGGGGAGCGGCTCGGGTTCCTGCCCGGCACGCTGTACGAGAAGATCGACCCCTACCTGCGCCCGCTGTACGACGCGCTGCACGACATGCTCGACCCCGACTCCATCCCCCGGCTGATGGCGGCGGGCACGATCGAGGTGGCGCCGCTGGCGTACATGCGCGGCCGCACGCTGAACGACGCGTTCATCATCCTGGACGAGGCGCAGAACACCTCGCCCGAGCAGATGAAGATGTTCCTCACCCGCCTGGGGTTCGGCTCCAAGATCGTCGTCACCGGCGACGTCACGCAGATCGACCTGCCGGGTGGGCAGCAGAGCGGCCTGAAGGTCGTCCAGGATATCCTGGAGGGCATCTCGGACATCTATTTCAGCAGGCTGACGAGCGTTGACGTCGTCCGGCACAAGCTGGTGAGCGACATCGTCGACGCCTACAGCCGGTACGACCTGGCGACCGCCGAGCCGCACGCCATAAAGGGCGGCAAGCGCCCCAGGGGAAGATAAGAAAATCATGAGTATCGAGGTGGCCAACGAGTCCGGAGTGGACGTCGACCAGGCCTCGCTCGTCGAGCTGGCCGGGTTCGTGCTGGCGCGCATGGGCATCCACCCGCTCGCCGAGCTGTCCATCCTGATCGTCGACGAGGCGGCCATGTCCCAGCTCCACGAGCAGTGGATGGGCGAGCCGGGGCCGACGGACGTGCTGGCCTTCCCCATGGACGAGCTGCGGCCCATGCAGGGCGGCGCCCGTCAGGACGCCGACGCGGCGCTCGATCCCGCGCTGCTCGGCGACGTGGTGCTGTGCCCGCAGGTGGCGGCCAGGCAGGCCGCCGAGGCCGGGCACGGCGCACGTGAGGAGCTTGAGCTGCTCTGCACGCACGGCATCCTCCACCTCCTCGGGTACGACCACGCCGAACCCGAGGAGCACAAGGAGATGTTCGGCCTGCAGGGTGAGCTGCTGGAAGCATGGCGGGGGGTGCGGCGGGAGCCGTGAGTTCCCCCACCGGATGGTTGCTGGCCGCCGGCTTTCTCATCGTCGTCGCCGGCCTGATCGCCAGCGCGGAGACGGCGCTGGCCCGCATCTCGCGGGTGCGCGCCGAGGAGTTCGCGCGTAAGGGACGGCGCAGCGCGCACCGCCTGCAGGCGATCGTCGCCGACCCGCCCCGGTACCTGAACCTGCTGTTGCTGCTGCGGCTGAGCTGCGAGCTCGGCGCCACGGTGATCGCGACGCTGCTGTTCATCGACCTGCTCGGCGACGAGGGGCCGGCGTACGCCGCCGCGGCCGGGGTCATGATCGTGATCAGCTACGTGATCGTGGGGGTGTCCCCGCGCACGCTCGGGCGGCAGCACGCCGAGCCGATCGCGCTGGCCGGCGCGCCCATCGTGTACGGCCTGACCCGCATCTTCGGGCCGCTGCCCAAGCTGCTGATCCTGCTCGGCAACGCCCTGACCCCCGGCAAGGGTTTCCGCGACGGGCCGTTCACCTCCGAGGCGGAGCTGCGCGACCTCGTGGACCTGGCCGAGGAGCGGCGGGTCATCGAGCCCGACGAGCGGCAGATGATCCACTCGGTGTTCGAGCTGGGCGACACCATCGTGCGCGAGGTGATGGTGCCGCGTACCGACATGGTGTTCATCGAGCGGGGCAAGACCCTCGCCCAGGCGTTGTCGCTGGCGCTGCGCAGCGGCTTCTCCCGCATCCCGGTGGTCGGCGAGAACGAGGACGACGTGGTGGGCATCGCCTACCTGAAGGACATCGTGCGGCGCGTGCACGAGTCAGGGGACAACGGCGAGACCGAGCAGGAGAAGGTCGAGTCCCTCATGCGCCCGGCCACCTACGTCCCCGACAGCAAGCCCATCGACGAGCTGATGCGCGAGATGCAGGCCCGCCAGATCCACCTCGCCGTCGTCATCGACGAGTACGGCGGCACCGCGGGCCTCGTCACCATCGAGGACGTCCTGGAGGAGATCGTCGGCGAGATCACCGACGAGTACGACCAGGAGGCCCCCAAGGTCGAGTGGCTGGACGACGGCGGTGCCCGCGTCACCGCCCGCCTCTCGGTGGACGAGCTCGGCGAACTCTTCGACACCGAGATAGACACCGAGGACGTGGACACCGTGGGCGGCCTGCTGGCCCACGCCCTGGGCCGCGTCCCCATCGCCGGCTCCCAGGCCTTCGTGGACGGCCTCAGCCTCACCGCCGAGACCACCGCCGGCCGCCGCAACCGGATCAGCACCGTGGTCGTCCACCGCCACTCCGTCTCCACCACCACGGACACCGACTGACCCGTCCTTCCCCTGCTGGGCCACACGGTAAGGTGACCGACCCGTCGGTTCCGTGGGGATATCCGGTGATGTGCGGCAAGTGCGGCAAGTGTCCTTTAAGTGGATTGCAAGTGGCAGGTGCGATCTTTTCCTCAGGCGCCCAACGGCTCGGGGCGCCGGTAGGGGGCGGCGTGCCGAGGAGGGGTTCGCGGCACGCTGTCAGGGCTGGGGGGACGCGTCACGGCCCCGGTCGGTGCGAGCCGACCGGGACCGGACGCCAGAAGGGTGCCCCGCCTGCTTCACGCAGGCGGGGCACCCTTGGCGTTTCCGGGGTCCCGGGATCAGGTGATCCCGGGGGCGTCGGTGGTTTCGAGAAAGCAGGGTGTCCCGTTCCGGGCTCCTCGGAGTTCGAGAACTCCCGGGGTCACGTTCGGGGGCGCCGGGGGGCTTGGAGCGCCGTCCGATCAGGTGATCACGGTGGGGGCCACCGGGGTGTCGCCGCCCCAGATGTTCTCGTCCTCGGTCAGCCACGTGGTGCGTTCGCGTTCGCGGTCGCCGTCGCCGGGGGAGGCGCCCATGGGCATGAACGGCATGCCGCCCATGGGGGTGCCCGCGGCGGCCCGGCCGGCCAGGGCGGCTTGGCCGCCCGCTCCCGCGGCGCCGGCGCCGTAACCCGTCCCGCCGCCCAGAGGGCCGGTACCGAACGGACCACTTCCCAGGGGGCCCGTGCCCAGAGGGGTGGTGCCGGCCGGAGGCAGGGCAGTGGGAGGGGTGGCCGGGACACCGGGCGGGTTCGGGACGCCGGGGGTGCCGGTCGGCAGGGTGGTGGCGTTCGGCGGGGCCACCGCGGGCGGGTTGACGCCGGCCAGGCCGGTGCTGCGCGGGTCGTTCGGGTCCAGGCCGGTGCCGCCGGGGGGCACGGCCGGGCCGGTGCCGCCGGAGCCGTCGCCCGGGAGGCCGGTGCCGGGAAGCCCGGAACCGCCGCCGGAGCCTGAGCCGCCCGCGCCGGGACCACCCACACCGGGGAGGCCGCCGCCGGTGCCGGGCACGCCGCCGGTGCCGCCGGGGATGACCCCGCCACCGCCGGGGTAACCGGTGCCGCCGAAGCCGGGGACGCCCCCCGAGCCGCCGAAACCGGAGCCGCCGCCGTAACCGCCACCGCCGCCGTAACCGCCGCCGCCACCTCCGTGGCCACCACCGCCGCCGGGGTACTCCACGGGGATCACCGGGGGAGTGGTGGGCGGCCCCGGGGCAGGCAGGACCATCGTGACGTGCGGGGGAAGCGACTGGTAGACGGCCGAGATGCGCTGGTTGATGCGCTCCAGGTGCTCCCGGGCCTTGTCGTTGTCGCTCTTGGTCTCCCCGGTGACGGCACCCTCGATGATGGTGATCGGGGAGATCGTCTTCCAGTTCTCCCCGATGTCGTCGTCCCAGGTGAACCAGCCGCTGGTCGGCAGGTTGGCCTTGGCCTCGCGCAGCTCGGCGGCGTAGTCGTTGTGCGCCGCCCCCACCTCGCGCGACCGGTACGCCAGCTCCCGCGCCGTGGCGTGCAGCATCTGCAGCGCCTTCTGCGCCTCCTCGGACGACTTGTCCTTCCAGTGCCCGGCCATCGAGCCGGCCACGGACTCCAGGAGGTGGTAGGTGTCCTCCAGCATGCCGGCCGCCCGGATGTAGGCGTCCCCGGCGGTGGCCAGCCAGTCCGGGTCGGTGTTCTCGATCTTGGCGCGCACGCTCTCGACGCCGCCGTACGTGCTGGGGTCCCCGTGCGGCGCCGCGGTGCCCGCCTTGATGGCCTGTATCTCGCTAATCCGCCCCATGCCCACCCATCCCGGCTACGTCAGGTCCGGCATGCCGACATCACTGGCGTGCTCGGCCTTCCCGATGTTCTGGAAGGCCGCCTCGATCACCGCGATGGCGGCCTCGTACTGCGCGACCAGCTTGTCGTAGCCGGTCGTGATCGCCGTGTGGCCCTGGTCGAAGACCACGCCGAGCTGCTGCGCCGCGTCCCACTCCCCGACGTGGGAGGTGGTCACCTTGCCGTACGCCCGCAGGTGCTGCACCGTGCCGGCCTGCACCCCTTTGAGGCGCTCCACGTCCTCCCGCAGCGCCCTCAGCAGGTTGCGCACCGAGGGGTGGTGCACGTCGACCCCGTCGCCCACCTTGATGCCCGGCCACTGGGGGTCGAGCTGCCAGCCGTCGTACGCGAACCCGCTGCTGCCGTTCTCGCCCATAAACGTTTCCCTATGCCGCCCGCCCCGTCGTCGGTGCGCGCCGGGACGGCCCGCCGTCCGTGCGCCGCGTCAGCGGCCGTCGAACATCGCGACGTTGGCCTTCTCCGTGAGGGAGAAGTTCTCGTGTCCCTGCTCGATCACCGCGCCGAGCTGGTTGAGCAGCGCCGCCATGCGGCCGGACGCGGCGTCCCACTGCGCGCGGGCGGCCCAGTAGGCGTTGCGCGCCTCGCCGTCCCACTCGCCGAGCAGGCGGTCCAGCTCGGTCTCCAGCTGCTGGAGCGTGCCTTCCATCGCCTGCCACTGGCGGGCGAAGTCCTGGCGCCCGGTGGCCATGCTGCCGAAGTTGACGAGCGTACGGTCGACGTCGTTGTTGATCGCCATGATGGTCTCCGTCGGTCGTGGGCTCAGGCGTTGATGTCCGCGGCGAGCCGGGTCGCGGCGCCGGCCTGCTCGGCCTCGGTCTTCCGGTACTGCGACTCCACCACGTGCAGCTTCCTGGCGAGTTCGCCGAGTTCGCGCAGCACGACCCCGAGCTCGGTGTTCCACGCGTTGTACACCGACTCGAACGCCATGCCGGACTGCCCGCCCCAGCCGGCCCGCAGGTCGGACACGTGCCCCTGGAGCTGGGACTGGATGCCGCCGATCAGCGTCTGGGCGTTCTCGGTCCGCTTCGCGGCCTCGACGATCTGGGGGAGATTGGCGGCGGTCTGTTGCTGTGCCATGGGATACCTCCATGTACGGCCTGTGCCGTTCACGCAGCGGCCGTCACCAGGAACGCGTCGTCGGCCCCCGCTTGATCACTGCCACACTAGGATCAATCCCCACATGGGGGACATGCGTCACATTACACATCAGTAACGGTTTTGTGCCTCTGTAGCGAGCCCCATCACTTGCACCTCACTGGACCTGCAGAGACGGCGTCCCCCCGGCGGGCACGGGCACCCGCGCCGCCGCCGGGTCGAGCGCCGGGCCCTCGGGAATCAGGTGCAGCAGGTGCGCGGGCACCGGCGTCACGTGCGCGGCGTCGTACCCGAGCATGCCGAGCACGTCGGCGGACGCCAGCGCGAACCGGCGCCCCTGGTCGGTGATCAGCGAGTGGTCCCGTACCGCCTGCAACTGGCCCTCGCCGGGCAGCAGCCCGGCCAGCGCCGCGGCACCCGGGGGCAGCAGCACCTGGTCCACGTGGTCAGGGTCCGCGCCCGCGCCGGGTGGCGGCGGCATCGCGACGCGGCCGCCGACGGTGAGGCTCGCCCGGGTGGAGCCCTTCTCGGTGTCGGCGTACACCGCGCACAGCGGGGCCGCCGGGTCGGGCGTCTCGATCTTCGGCATCGTGGGCGGCAGTCCTTCCGCGGCGGCCGACGTGCGGGACTGCGGGAAGGCGTTGGCCCTCGCCGCGTCCACCTCCAGGGGGCGCATGCGGCCCCGGCCGTACGCGGCCTGGCTCGCCGGGTCCTGCAGCAGCAGGGTGGCCTGGGTCTGCGAGATCGGGGCGAGGCCGTCGCGCAGCAGGACGTACCACCGGGCGTCCCCGCCGGTCACCGCGGGGACCGTGTAGACGCGGCCCACCGCGGACGGCAGGCCGTCCGGGCCGCGCATGCGGTGGCCCCGGCCGGTGATCCGGGGGCCCGCGAAGTCCGGGCCGATCGGCAGGGCGTTCAGCCACGACGCAGGCACCTGCCGCGGCCGGTCCGCGGTCAGGGCGCGCACCCCCGTTTCGCTGACCCGCATGCGGCGGTTCGCGAAGATCACCCACGACTGCTGCCCGTCGTCGGCGATCATGGCGCCCGCGCCGAAGGGCCGGCCGCCGACCGCCATGCCGCCCACCAGCGTGACGTACGGCCGCCGCGTCCCGCCCGAGCCGATCGCCTCGGCCACGCAGGCCGACCACGGACCCCGCACCAGCTTGTCCGGCGCGGGCAGCGACTCGGGGGCACCCGGGATGCCCACCAGCGTGCCCCGGGCGAAGCCCGCCAGCGACGCCGAGGACACCGTGCGCACGGTCACGTCGTTGGTGCCGAGCAGCAGGCGGGCCGAGGTGTAGTTGGCGACCGGGATCAGCCGCGCCTCGGGTTTGCTGTAGACGTACGTGGCCCCCGTGCCCTCCTCGACGATGAGCGTGCCCGGCTCGGTGAGCGCGGTGGCCCCGCCCGGCCGCAGCAACCCCCAGATGCCGAACGCGGCCGTCACCAGGACCGCCACCAGCACACCGCAGAACATCGCCACGTTGTGCCGCCGCATCGGCGACTCGGGGACGTCCGGCTCGCCCTGCAGAAGCGCCATGCCGAGGCGCTGCGTCATCAGGCGGTGCGCCTGGTAGAGATCACGACGGGTCTGCATGCCACCCTCCCCGCGTCGCCGGCCGCGGCCTCCGGCGCGTGCCCGACAGCATAGAAGCGGCATTCCACCCATGACGCCCGGATCGTCGGGTCAATTGAGCGGCCCTGGTGTGGGTAGTGTGGTGTGAGCCTCGATGGAGACGCGGTCTGGAGGCGGCGATGAACGGACGAGGAGCAACCGAGACGCTGCTGCACGACGACCCCACCGCACCGGCCACGACGGCCGGCGCGCCGACCCCGCGAACACCTGTCACCGCGGCCCCCGGCCTCGCCGGCCCGCGCCCCCTTGCGGCCTCCGGCCCCGGCGGCTCGCGGTTCCCCCGGCCGCCTCGCATGAGCGTGCCGCCCACCCCGAACCCGGACCTCCCAGGTCAGCCCGACCCGGACGCACCGCCGATCCCCGACCCGGACCTGCCGGGCCGGCCGGACCCGACCGTGCCGCCGGTGCCGAACCCCGACCTGCCGGGCCACCCCGACCCGGCGGTGCCGCCGGTGCCGAACCCGGATCTGCCGGGTTTCCCTGACTCGGCGGTGCCGCCGGTGCCGAACCCGGATCTGCCGGGCCACCCCGACCCGGCGGTGCCACCGGTGCCGAACCCGGACCTGCCGGGCCGTCCCGACCCGGCGGTGCCGCCGGCGCCGAATCCCGACGTGCCGGGCCACCCTGACCCGGTGGTGCCGCCGGTGCCGAACCCGGGTCGGCCCATCCCGCCGAGCCCCGGCCCTCCTGTGCCGCCGGGTCCCTCGCGGCCCTCCGGGCCTGACATCCCGGGGCCGCCGGAGCCGTTGCCGCCGCCGGACGTGCCCGGGCCGCCGGATCCGTCGCGGCCGCCGGTGCCGCCGCCGGACGTTCCTGGGCCGCCCGATCCGTCACAGCCGCCGGTGCCCCCGCCGGACATCCCGGGGCCGCCGGATCCGTCCCGGCCGCCGGTGCCTCCGCCGGACGTCCCCGGCGCCTGAGCGCCGATCCCGCCCACCCCCTGGCGCGGTCCTCAGGCCGCTGAGTGAAGGCCGGTGTCCGACGAGATGCCACAACCCGCACCGGGCGGTCCCGCCCCGGATCCGATCAGAAGGCGCCGATCCTGGGGCCGGTTCTTCGGGAGGACGCTCGAGGCGCGGACCGGGGTGATCGCGGCCGCCACAGGCGTGCTCGGGTTGCTGGTGGCGGTCGTGGCATGGCTGGTCCCGTCACCGGGGCCCGGGGAAGGCACGAAGGGCGTCGTCCCGGCGGGGTTTCTCGGGACGTGGCGCGGCACGATGGTGATGCAGATCGCGGATCCGTGGTCGCCGAAGCCGGCGAGCGGGATCGACGACATCACGATCCGGCAGGCCGCCGTGGGGGAGGTCGTCGCGGAGCAGCGTGCCGTGGACTGGCCCGGGGGCGTCGGCTGCTCGCGTTCCTGGAAGCTGACCGAGGTGGGCGAGAGCCGCATCGAGCTGGCGGCGGGCAGCACCTCCGTCCCGGACGACCTGCCGTCCGGGATGACCTGCCTGGCGGATCTCACCATGACCGTGCGGCTCACCGGCGAGGGGACGATCACGGTCGTGGCCGGGTACCACGCGGTCGGCACGGTGACGACCGCGTTCACCGGCAGCCTGAAAAGGCAGGGCTGAGCCGGCACGGGGCCAGGCGGCGGAAGGGGCCGCGCCGTCAGGGGTCCAGGCGGCGGCGGAGGGTGTCGAGGCGGGCCGTCATCTCTTCGTCGGTGCGGCCGGGGGGTTCGTTGGGTGGGGACGGCGGCGGGGTGCCGGGGGAGCCGAACACCTCGCTCATCAGGGCCGCGGCTCTGGCGCGCAGGTCGTCGGCCGCCGCGGCGATCACCTGCTTGATCAGCTCGGCCAGGTCGCCCGAGGAGAGTTCCATGGCGCGCGGGTCGATCCGCAGGTCGCGCAGCCCGTCCTGGGTGTACTCGGCGCGGACGAGCCCGTTCTCGTCGCGGGCGACGCCGGTCACGGCGCCGGTGCGCCGCTGGAGCTCCTCCAGGCGTGCGAACTGTTCCTGCGTACCGCGCAGCAGCTTCTCGGCGTCTATGTGGGCGAAGTCACCGAAGTCCATCACGCGAACCAACCTCCGTCGCCTCGCACGCACCTTACCGCCGCAGAACCCCCAAGTCCGTATGAACAGTGATCATCCCCCAAGTTGCCGATGAGCCTGGCATAGATGAATAAATCAGGCAGGCCGCCCACCCCGGCCGCACCCCTGGTAGACATCCATCTCGTCACGCCGATCACGGAGGGCGGGGGAATGGGCCAGGAGCGGTACGTCACCTCGGCGGCCATCGAGGGCATCGTCAAGGAGATCGACGAGGACGTGCTGCCTGCCATCCGCCGCATGCGCGAACTGATCGACACCACGACCGTGCCGTTCCCGGGCTGGGGTGCCATCGGCGAGGTGCTGGTCGGCGTGCCGTACGGCCGGGTGCAGGACGACGTGCGCGAGAAGTTCGCCGAGGCCGAGGCGGTGCTGGAGGCCTGGGCCGAGCGCCTGGAGATCGCACGCCGCAACTGGCGCACCGCCGAGGAGCAGTCCACCGTCGTCTACGTCTGACCGGGGCCGCGCGGCGTCCGAGCCGGGCGACGGCGCCCGTGAAAAGGAGACAGCCATGCCACCCGGTCCCTTCGGGCCGTCACCCGCCACCGCGGCGGGCAGCGCGGCGGCCGTGCTGCGCGACCTGCGCCAGGCGGCGCTGCTGTCACGCCCGCTGGTCACCGGGGTCGCGATGGCCGCCACCGCCGTCGCCAACGTGCCGGGCATGGCGGAGGCCTACAACAACTGGGAGTCCCTGCACTCCCGGCTGGACACCGCGAACAAGACCTACATCCGCAACCTGGGCGAGGCGGGCAAGGACGGCTGGATCGCCGCGGACCGCGACGCGTTCGCCGACGCCGTGGAGCGCTACCAGGAGGCCGTCGAAAGCCTGCGCGCCTACGTGAAGACCGTCGCGGGCATCGTGGACGAGCTCGGCGACGCCTACCGCGCCTACTGGCTCGCCCTGGCCCGCGTCGCCGCCGTGCTCCTGTTCGGGGTCGCCATCGCGGCCGCGATGCTCGCCACGCCGTACGCCGCGGCCGGGTATGCCCGGCTGCAGATGCTCGGGCTGCTGGCCAACAGCGTCATCGCCACGGCGACAGGCATGCTGGCGAAGGTCGTGTCCGCGGTCGCGGGCGGCATGTCGGTGTACTTCGCCGGCAGGGCCTACGTCCAGATGTTCGACCTCCAGCCCACCCGCGAGGCCAAGGTGGACTTCAGGAAGGCCGTCATCGTCGCGGACGGGCTGCCGCCGTTCCAGGAGGCCGCGGGGCCGGGCCGGCTGCCCCCGTCGTCCGGGTTCGAGTGGCGTGAGCCCACCAAGGCGACCCCGCGGACCTACCAGCCCTGACCGGCGAAGGAGTCGTCCTGTGTTCGACCCCGAACGGCTGCGGCCGGAGGACTTCGCGCGTGTCGCCGAGCAGAGCATGGCGTCGGTGCGGCGCCTCGGCGACGCGATCGGCGCGCTCGCCGGACTGAAGGGCGAGGGCGCGGCGGGCGGCGGCCTGGTCAGTGCCGTCGTGGACGCGGGCGGGCGGCTGGAGCACGTCACGCTGGACCCCAGGGCGCTGCGGCTGGACAGCCGTTCCCTGGCCGACGCGGTCACCGAGGCCGTGCGTGCCGCCCAGGACGACGCCCGTGTGCGGGGCGAGGCCGTGCTCGGCGGGGCGGCCGACGTGCCCGCCCTGGACGGCATGCTGGCCTGGCTGGAGGAGACGGCCCGGTCCATGGGGGACCTCGCCGATCAGCCGGCCAGGCCGCGGACCCAGGAGTAGACGTCCAGCACGGCCAGCGTCAGCGGGAACAGGGCCATGATCAGGGTGAACTCCAGCACGTCCCCGGCGCGGCCCCAGAACGGGGTCGGGCGCTCGGTGGACAGGTACAGGCCCATGCTCGCGGCCACCGCGCCGGCCACCAGCAGCGCGGGGGCGATCAGCAGCGCCGCGTCCTTGCCCACCAGGGCCACCGAGACCAGGAAGAACACCAGCCCGGCCGTCCCGGCGCCGATCAGCCACAGCCGCTGGCCGACGCCGAGGAACACCCGGGCGCGTACCAGCAGCGCGAGGGCCAGCACCACGTGCGTGGCCCGCGCGGCCCAGCCGTCCGCGCCGAGCAGCAGCGCCTCGCCGGCGAGCGCCACCAGGGCGACGCCCGCGGCGAGGCCAGTGGCGAAGCGCTCGGCCTCCACGGCGCGCCGCTTCACGTCCGGGCCGTCGAGCTCCTGGGTCTCCGCGCGCAGTTCCTCGGCGTTGCGGGGGGCGGCGGGCAGCGGCAGGCGGGCCAGCCTGAACGACAACGCGGGGACCAGTGGCGTGCAGGCGAGCAGGACGGTGGCGACGGCCGCCGCGACGCCGGGCACCGGGGCGTCCCACACCATCACCGTGGCGGCGCCGGCCGCGCCCGCCAGTGAGGCGATGACGACGCCGAAGTAGTTCGGCAGGCCCTCGGCGATCGCCCACCCGGCGACGGTGGCGGCGAGCGCGGTCATGGCGAACCCGGCGAGCACGCTCGGCGCGCCGAACCACAGCAGGCCGGCGTCGCGCGCCGGGGCGTACATGCCGGCGAGGAACGCGTACGGCAGCGCGGTGTACCCGACGGCGGCCCCGGCGCCCGCGTCCCCGACCGCCCGGGACAACGCGGCGCCCGCGCCGACCAGCAGCAGCGCGGCCACCCCGGTGACGACCGCCGTCAGCCGCCACGGCGGCCCCGCCACGGTCAGCGCGACCGCGCCCGCGAGCAGGAACGCGATCGCCGCCCCGAGCCCCGTCGCCCGCGTGTGCCTGGCCTGCCACCGGCCGGCCCGTTCCTTGATCCCGGTCGCGATGGTGTCCGCCACGTCGTCGAACACTGCCTCGGGCAGTTCCGACGGCCGCGGCAGCAGGTACAGCACCTCGCCGTCCCGCACCCCGAGCGCCCCGAGGCCCGCGTCGAAGTCCAGCGGCCGCCCGCCGACCCGTTGCAGCACCCATCCGCTCGACACGAACGCCGGATCGTCCCCCGTTTCCCCGGCGGCCCCCAGCATGCCCGGCAGCACATGCGCCAGCGGCAGGTCCGACGGTATGGCCAGATCGACCCTCTTGCGCGGCGTGACGATCGTCACCCGCGTCATCGCCACCGCCGCCCCCGGCGCCCGCAACACCGCCACCGGCACCCCACCGTTCCCTCCGCCCCCGTACCCGGCCGGCACCTGTGCGGGGGGCACCTGCGCGGCCGACACCTGCGCGGGCGGCATTGGGGCGGGCGGTACCTGCGCGGGCGGCACTTGCGCAGGCGGCACTTGCGCAGGCGGCACCTGCGCAGGCAGCATCGGGGCGGCTGACATCGGGGTGGGCGGCATCGGAGCGGGCGGCCCTTGAGCAGGCGGCATCTGAGCGGCTTGCACGTGTGCAGGATTCATGTGCACTGGTTGCGTGTGCATGGGGTCGCCGGCCGGTACGGCGGGGCCCACCGGCCAGGCCGGCGCGGCCGGCACGCTGGGCCTGCCCGGACCGCCGGGACCGGCCGCGTGCGACGGGGCCGATCCACCGGCTGCGTACTGGACGGCCGCACCGCCGGTCGTGTACTCGGGAGCCGCGCCGCCGGTCGCGAACGGGGCGGCCGCACCGCCGGTCCCGTGTGGGGCGATCGCACCGCCGGTTGCGTACTCGGGAGCCGCGCCGCCGGTCGCGAACGGGGCGGCCGCACCGCCGGCCCCGTGCTGGGTGGCCGCACCGCCGGTCCCGTATGGGGCGGCCGGGCCGCCGGTCGTGTACTCGGGAGCCGCACCACCCGTCCCGTACTGGGCGGCCGATCCCTCCGGAAGTCCTATGACGCCGGGAACACCCGTTCCGTGTGGGGTCCCGGGGCCGCCGTGGCTCCCCGGGGTGTCCGGGCCGCCCGAGGTGCCCGGGCCGCCGGGGGAGGGCGGGGGGCCGAAGGGGGGGTCGGGGGTCATGACGGCTCCACTCGGGTCACGCGGAATACCGTAGCGGGCGGGGGGAGCGGGGTGAGGTGACATGTGTGGGTTTCTAGGGATACGGGGGTTGTGTGAGATTCCTCCGGAGAGAGGGGTGGGGGATTCGCTACGGTGGGCGGGTCGGCATGCGGGTGGCCCCGGGGCGGGCCGGTCCTAGGGGAGTGGCGTGGGCATAGTCGTGGTGCGGCGGCCCGAGCGACGGCCGCCGCCCGCGCCGCCGCGGGGGGAGATCCTGCTGGAGTCGCCGCCGGAGATCCCCGAGACGACGTCCGCGGGGTTCACGCAGGTGCTCACCTTCATGCCGATGGCGGCGGGCGGGGCCGCGATGGCGCTGATGTTCACCGGGGGCGGGGCGGGCAGCCCCATCATGTACGTCGCGGGGGGCATGTTCGCGCTGTCCATGGTCGGCATGAGCCTCAGCCAGATGGGCCGGGCCGCCGGTGAGCGCAAGATGCGGCTCAACGGGCTGCGCCGCGACTACTTCCGCTACCTCTCCCAGACCCGCAAAAAGGTACGCAAGGCGGCCCGCCAGCAGCGCGAGGCCCTGACCTGGAACGGCCCGGACCCCGCCGCCCTGTGGTCGGTCGTGATGGGGCCGCGCCTGTGGGAGCGCCGGCCGAGGGACGGCGACTTCGCCACCGTCAGGGTCGGCACCGGCACGCAGCGGCTCGCCGTCCAGCTCGTCCCGCCGGACTCCAAGCCGGTCGAGGACCTGGACGCCATGTCCGCGGGTGCCCTGCGCCGCTTCGTGCGCACCCACTCCACCGTGGCGGACCTGCCGATCGCCATGGCCCTCCACTCGTTCGCCCGCATCGTGCCCACCGGCGACGCGGCGGCCGTCCGCGACCTCACCCGCGCCCTCGTCTGCCAGCTCACCGCGTTCCACTCCCCGGACGACATGCGCGTCGCCGTGTGCGCCGGCAAGGACTGGATGTCGCAGTGGGACTGGGTGAAGTGGCTCCCGCACGCCCTGCACCCCGAGGAGACCGACGCCGCGGGCCCGGTGCGCCTCATGTCCGAGGACCTGCGCGACCTCGACCGCCTGCTCGGCACCGAGCTGAAGGACCGCGGCCGGTTCCGCCCCGGCCCTTCCCCTGAGTCGCTGCCGTACCACGTGGTGATCCTGGACGGCGGGTACGTCCCGCAGGACTCGCCGCTCGGCGCGGACGCCATCCAGGGCGTCACGCTCATCGACCTCAGCGGCTCGGCGTCCCCCGCCGAGGAGGACCTCACCCTGCGTCTCGAGGTGCTGCCCGACCGCTTCAACCGCGTCCAGCTCGACCACGCGGGCAAGGAGGTCGTCACCGGCCTCGGCCGCCCCGACCGGGTGTCCTACCTCCAGGCGGACGGCCTGGCCCGCCAGCTCGCGCCGCTGCGCGCCTCCCCCGCCAAGGGCGGCGAGGGCCAGGACGTGCTGGCCACCGACATGACCCTCACCGACCTGCTGGGCGTGCCCGACCCGCGGCGCCTGGACGTCCCGGCGTTGTGGCGTCCCCGGGCCCCTCGCAACCGCCTCCGGGTGCCGATCGGGCTCGGCGCCGACGGCCGGGTCGTGGAGCTGGACATCAAGGAGTCGGCGCAGGGCGGCATGGGGCCGCACGGGCTGATCATCGGGGCCACCGGGTCCGGCAAGAGCGAGCTGCTGCGCACGCTGGTGCTCGGCCTCGCCACCACCCACTCCTCCGAGATCCTCAACTTCGTGCTCGTCGACTTCAAGGGCGGCGCCACGTTCCTCGGCCTGGAGACCCTGCCGCACGTCTCCGCGGTGATCACCAACCTGGAGGACGAGCTCCCCCTGGTGGACCGCATGTACGACGCCCTGCACGGCGAGATGGTGCGCCGGCAGGAGCTGCTGCGCGCCGCCGGCAACTACGCCTCGCTGCGCGACTACGAGCGCGCCAGGGAACAGGGCGCCGACCTGCGGCCGCTGCCCACGCTCTTCGTGGTGCTGGACGAGTTCAGCGAGCTGCTGTCGGCCAAGCCCGAGTTCATCGACCTGTTCGTGATGATCGGGCGCCTCGGCCGCTCCCTCGGCGTGCACCTGCTGCTGGCCTCCCAGCGGCTGGAGGAGGGGCGGCTGCGCGGCCTGGACACCCACCTGTCGTACCGGGTCGGCCTGCGTACGTTCTCGGCGATGGAGAGCCGGGTGGTGCTCGGCGCCGCCGACGCCTACGAGCTGCCGTCCGCACCCGGCAACGGGTACCTGAAGTTCGACACCAGCGGCATGACCCGCTTCAAGGCCGCGTACGTCTCCGGGCCGTTCGCCCCCGAGACCCGCAGGGAACGCCGCGCCGCCCCCGAGCGGCGGCAGGTCGTCGCGTACGGCCCCGCGTACGTCCCGGTGCCGGTCACCCCGGGGCCGGTCGAGCCGGAGCCCGCGGCCGCGGTGACCGGCAGGGACAGCCTGCTCGACATCATGGTGCGGCAGTTCGGCGGGTACGGCCCGCCCGCGCACCGCATCTGGCTGCCGCCGCTGGCCGAGCCGCTGACGCTGAGCCACCTGCTGCCGCCGCTCAGCATCACCCCCGAGCACGGCCTCACCACCGCCGGGTGGGCGGGCCGCGGCAAGCTGCGCGCGGTGCTCGGCGTGGTGGACCGGCCGTTCGAGCAGCGGCGCGACCCGCTCGGGGTGGATCTGTCCGGCGCGGCCGGGCACCTCGCCGTCGCCGGTGCGCCGCAGAGCGGCAAGAGCACCGTGCTGCGCACGCTCATCACCGGGCTCGCGCTGACCCACACCCCGCAGGAGGTGCAGTTCTACTGCCTGGACTTCGGCGGCGGCACGCTCGCTTCCCTGGAGGGGCTGCCGCACGTCGGCGGCGTCGCCAACCGCCTGGACGCCGACCGGGTGCGCCGCACCGTCGCCGAGGTGACCGGGCTGCTGCGGCGGCGGGAGCGGGAGTTCGCCGAGCGGGGCGTGGACTCGTTCGCCGCTTACCGGCGCCAGGTCGCCGACGGTACGATGCCCGGCGACGGGTACGGCGACGTGTTCCTCGTGGTGGACGGCTGGCTCACCGTGCGGCAGGAGTTCGACTCGCTGGAGCCGACCATCACCGACCTCGCGGCCCGGGGGCTCGGGTACGGCGTCCACGTCGTCGCCGCCACCAACAAGTGGTCGGAGTTCCGCCCCGGCATCCGCGACCTGTTCGGCTCACGGCTCGAACTGCGGCTCGGCGACGCCTACGAGTCCGAGGTGAACCGCAAGGCGGCGCTCGCCGTGCCGGAAGGGGTGCCGGGGCGAGGCCTCACCCGGGACGGGCACCACTTCCTCAGCGCGCTGCCCCGCATCGACGGGGTACGGCAGGCCGACGACCTCAGCGTCGGCGTGCGGGCCCTGGTGGACGGCGTGCGCGAGGCGTGGCAGGGCGCGCCGGCGCCACGGGTGCGCCTGCTGCCCGCCGTCCTGCCCGCCGACGCGCTGCCCGGCCCGGAGCAGACGGGGGCGCGCATCCCCATCGGCATCGACGAGGCCACCCTGTCGCCTGTGCTGGCCGACTTCGACACCGACCCGCACCTCACCGTCATCGGCGACACCGAGAGCGGCAAGTCGAACCTGCTGCGGCTGGTCGCCGAGGCCGTCGTGGCCCGGCACGCCCCCGCGCAGGCACGCCTGGTCGTCATCGACTACCGCCGCTCCCTGCTGGACGCCGCCTACACCGAGCACCGCATCGGCTACGCCGCCTCCAGCACCACCGCCGCCGAAATGGTCGCCGAAGCCCGCGAGGCCCTGGTCAAACGCCTGCCTCCCGCCGACCTCACCCCCGACCAGTTGCGCTCCCGCACCTGGTGGAAGGGCGCCGACCTGTACTTCGTGGTGGACGACTACGACCTGGTGGCCACCGGCACCAACCCCCTGGCGCCGCTGCTCGACCTCCTTCCCCAAGCCCGCGACATCGGCCTCCACCTGGTGTTGTCCCGCGCGATGGGCGGCGCCGGCCGCGGCATGTTCGACCCCGTCATGCAGCGCCTGAAGGACATGGCCAGCCCGGCCGTGATCCTCTCCGGCGACCGCGACGAGGGCGTCCTGTTCGGCGTCCGCCCGCACGCCCTTCCCCCCGGCCGCGCCTACTACGTGGACCGCCGCTACGGCTCCCGCCTCGTCCAGACCGCCTTCCTGCCCCCGGAGGCCCCGGCGGAGCGCTGACACCGCTCCCGGCGTCAGGCGCGGTGCTGGGGGTGGGCGGCGACGAAGTCGTCCAGGGACTCCTGGAAGAAGGCGATGGCTTCCGCTATGCCTTCGCGGGTGAACCACTCGGGGTCGTCGTGGCGGGCGGTGCGGCCCATCTCCGTCCAGAAGGTCTCGGCGGGGATCTCGTCGGCTTCGTCCGGCAGGAACTTCGCGACCTCGGCGGCGGCGTCGCGGGCGGACTCCCAGCCGAGCACGACCCCCTGGTAGCGGGTGGTGTCGGTGGGGTCCTTCGCGAAGAGGAGGTCGTCGCGGAGGGCTTGGCGGGCGTAGCCGCCGCTGATCACACGCCACTGGCCGGGGTCGATGATCTCGGAGGGGCCGTGGCCGAAGCGGATGCCTTCGCGGCGGGCGGCGAACTCGGTGTGGTACGGGACCACGACGGCGAGGCGGAGGGGCAGGCCCATCTCCCCGCCGTCGAAGCGCACCGTCCAGGCCTCCCGGCCTTCGGTGAGCGTGGTGTGGGCGTCGTAGTCCTTGAACGTGGCGGCGCTCTCGTCGTCGTCCTCCGTGCGCAGGCCGACGGCCGTGACCTCGATGTACAGGTAAGCCTCCACCAGTGTCCTGGCCAGGGGCAAGGTCATGCGGCCCTCCTTCGCGCGCTCGGTGCCGACACTATCCGGCCACGAGGGCGGTCAGCGTCGCTCCCCCAGGTCGCGGTAGGTGTCGCGGACCACGAGCAGGCGGTCCACCTGGAAACGGCCCGGTTCCGCGGCCCGCACCCTGCGGCCGCGGTCGGACCAGAACGCCTCGTCCGGTACGCGGTCGGCTCCCGGCGGGATGAACTTCACGACCTCCTCGACGGCCGCGGTGGCGATGGCCAGTGCCTGCCGGGCGGCCGGCGGGTCGTGCGGCGGCACGTCGCCCGCGGTCAGGTCGGCCACCCAGAGCCACTCCCCGGCGTCCAGCAATCGTGACGGCTCCGGGCCGCCGAACACCGGGAAACCGGCCGCGACCACCTCGCGTCGCGGGACCCCGAACTCGTACCGGCGGGCCGCCCCGCAGCCGGGGCACGTCCCGGAGTACCGCGTGGCGGCCACTCCGTCCGTCACCACCAGTGCGTCCTCCCACGTGACGTCCACCGACCCGCATGCCGCGCACGGATGCAGGTCGAGGTACAGGTGCGCCTCGTCCCTGGTCCTCGCCACCGGAAGCACCATCACTCCTCACCTCGTTCCACGCCGCCCGCCGGGACCGCGGCCGGCCTGCCGCCGTTCGCCGGCTCGCCTCCCCGGCGTCCGCAGCGGCACAGGCCCTCCGGCGGGCACTCGCAGTCCTCCTCGTCCGGCGGGATCCAGCCGGTGGTGTTCGCCAGTTTCCGCATACGGTTCCAGAACTCGTCCCTGGACTCGCCGGGCCGTCCTCCGGTGCCGCCCGCGCCTGGGGGAGGCGTACCCGGCGGGCCCGCGGGGGGTGGGGCGGGCCGCTGATCGGGGTTGAGAAGGGTGCCCATGCCGGGCCGCGCGGCCGGGGACGCGCCAGGGGCGGCCCACGGCGGGGACGGCGGGGTGTGGCCCCGTGCGGTGATGACACGGGCCAGCCCTTCGAGCTGCCGCCGCAGCTCCGCCCGTCCCTCCGGCGCGGCCTCGGCCCACCGCCGCGACAGGTACCGGTACTCGTCCGCCCGCGCCGCCACGCAGGCGTCCTCGGCGGCCTCCTGAGCGCCCGCCGTCAACGACCACCGGATCACCCCCTGGCGCGGCTGAGCACCGGTCGCGGTCCCTTCCCCCGGTGCGGCACCGGGGGCGGCGCTCTGTCCGGGAGCGGCGCTCTGCGTGGGGGTGGCGCTCTGTCCGGGGGCGGCGCTCTGTGCGGGGGTGGTGCTCTGTGCGGGGGTGGTGCTCTGTGTGGGGGCGGCGCCCTGCTGAGGTGCGGGGAGTGTACGGATGGAGTGGCCGACCTCGTGGAGCATCGCGCGGGTGACCTGGTCGGCGGGGACGCGGGGGTCGAGCTTCATCAGGTGCGGGTCCGCGGCGGTGCCCGAGGCGCGTTCGGTCCTGGCCATCAGGTCGCCGGGGAGTTCCTCCACCACGGGGCGGTAGTGCTGCGGGGGCAGGCCGCGGACGTCCACCCGCAGCAGCGGGTCGCCGTCCGCCCAGGACGAGCCCGTGTACCCGCCGCCGATGTCCGACGGGCCCACCTCCGACCACGCGGCGCGCATCTCCGGCTCGGACACGGGGCCGGCCTCGGGGGGCCGGCTCCGCACGAAACCGGACCCGGGGTCCTCGGGGGCCGTGGTGCCGGTGCCGCCCATCGTGGAGCCGGTGATCTGGCCGGGGCCGGGGCCCCACAACACGGTCGGGAACACCGGCTCAGGCGCACGCGGCACCGGCGCGCCGAGGGCCGCCAGCTCCGCGCGCACCCGGTCGGCGAAGCTCGGCTCCCCGGCGGCCGGTGGGCGGTTGAACAGTTCGCGCAGGTCCACGTCGGCCGCGCGGGCGGCCGACCACAGCTCGGGAGGCAGGGTGGCGAAGGCCGCGGCGAACCCGCCGTCCGGGTCCTCGGCGGTCAGGGTGCCGTCCGGGCCGGCGAGGTAGCCGCGCACCTGGCCGCGTTCCTCCACGCCGATCCACACAGGGGTGCGCAGCTCACGCGCCAGCATCCGCGCCCACGTCAGCGGCAGCGGCAGGTCCACCGGGGCGGACGAGGTCACCAGCGACACCGGGCCACCTCCGGCCGCCCGCCGCCGCACCTCGCGGGCGACGGCCCGGGACACCTCCTCCACGCCGGCGGACGGCGACGGGCCCAGCGTCCGGCCGGCGGCGTCGAGGACCTCGTCCAGGACGTGCGGCGGTGCCGGGTGGGTGGCCGGGCGGCGCCAGGGGAGCCGCCGCGCGGGGCGGTCCTCGCCGAAGTCCCAGCCGGGGGAGGGGGCGGGGGTGGCCTCCAGACGGCGCAGCATCTCGTCGTACTCGGCGGCGGGCATCATGAGGTACGCGGTCCCGGTGACCGGCAGCGGCAGCGCGGCGCGGTGGCCGGGCCGTTCCGCGCCGCTCCGGCGGACGGTGCGGCGTTCGAAGGCCACGTCGAAGTCCACCCGGAAGGCCGCCGTGACGGTCGAGCCCTTGAGGAACAGGCTCGTCTCGTTGCGGTTCCCCCCGCTGGACGACGCCCGGTCCCCGGACTGCTCGCCCGCCGAGAAGCTCTCACCGGTGCCGGCCGCGTCCTGCCCGAGGCCGCCGTTGACGCCGAGGGGAAGCATGCGCCCGCGGTCCACCGCCGACTCGTACCTGCGCTCCTGCCGGTCCACCCGCCCGAGCTCCACGTCCCCGCGCGGCCCGATGACCAGGCGCGGCTCCGACGGCCGGGCCCGCACCCACACGTCCACCACCTCGTCGTACGTGCCGGGCACGGGCAGGCGCAGCACATGATGGCCCTCGGGGTCGGTCATCAGCCGGAAGTTCGCCGTGCGGGCCATCGGCGCGAGCTCCTGCCCCACCGTCACCCAGTGTTCGCGCACCCCCTCAGGGCCGAGCAGGTCGGCCCCGGCCAGCCGCTCCCGCACGGCGTCGATCAGGGACTCGGCGCGCGTGCTCTCGGTGAAGTACGTCTCGGGCAGCGGCGCCGGCCGCGGGTCCGGGACCCGGTACGGCTCGGCCGGGGCCCGTTCCGCCGGGACGGTCAGGCCGTCCGGCACCAGCCGCACCGCCCGCCCGGTCAGCGTGAACTCCACCGGCTGCGTGGACGCGGGCACCGGGGGCGGCAGTGAGCGCAGGCGCCGGTTCGCCGCGTCCAGGACCTCGGTGACGCGGGCCGTGGCGGCGTGCAGAGGGCGGGTCAGCCTGGTCGCGGGCCGGGTCGGCGGCAGGGACTCGCGGGACACCTCGACGCGCACCGTCACGTCGTGGCTGACCCGGTCGGCGCCGTCGAACGACGCGGCCCGCTGCAGCAGGGTGCGCTGCACGGTACCGGCCGCCGACCGTGTGTGGCCCCGGTCGGTGCCCACCCCGGCGTTCGCCGCGTGCCCGCCTCCGGAGGCGTCACCTGCCGCCCCGAACCCGCCCGACCGGCTCGACGACGCGGACCGGCCACGCAGCCGGTAGGCGTACTGCTGGGAGATGTGCACCACTTCGTCGTTCTTGCCCTCCAGCAGCGTGGTGCCCTCACCCATCTCCACCCGCACGGTGATCCGCACCTGGTCGGTGCGGTGCGGCCCGACCCGCACCGGCAGCTCCCACTCGAACCCGTGGGACGCCGCCATGTCGTCGATCTTGCCCCACCAGTTCTCGCCGGCCAGGTCGCCGAACATCGCCCGCCACAACACCGGGTCGCTGCCCGCCGCCTCGGGCACCACCGCCGCGACACCCGCCATCACCGCGTCGAACGGCTCCATCGGCTGCCCGTCCGGCCCGGTCAGGTCCACCGTCTCGAACGTCGTCAGGCCCATCGCGTCCCGGAACTGCGCGGGCAGCGCCACCTCACGTCTCGGCCGCTGCCGGGCCGGGTCCAGCATGTCGGCGAGGTCCCTGCTCGGCGCGGACGGCGAGTCGATGCGGTCCGCCATCATGGTGAACAGCGTCTCGGCGGTGTGCCCGGCCACCAGCGGGCCGACCGGGGTGCCCGCCTTCAGGGCCGCCTCACGCTCGGCGACGTACCGCCGCGCCACCCGCACCGCCATCGCCGGGTCCAGCCGCAGGTCGCCGTTCAGGTAGCGCTGCACCGCGTCGGCCACCTGGTGCAGCGGCAGCGACATCTCGCTCCGCCCGTACAGCAGCAGGGCGTCGCGTTCCGGCAGCGCGTACAGGACCGTGGCGGGCAGCGTCACCCGCTGCGGCCGGGACGAACCGGCCTCCTGCCCGGTGACCACGATGTCGGCGGTCATCAGGTAGTGGTTCTTGCGGCCGGTCTCGATGGTGAGCTGTTCGCGACCGGACGTCGTGGCGTGCGTCGACGCGTGCGAGGAGCCGCCGGACACCCCGCCGTTGACGCCGGCACCGCCGCCCGTGCCGTCCGCGGCGCGCTGCCCGAGGCCGGTGGACGCGTTCGCGCCGGCGCCGCGCTGCGTGCTGAGCGTGGTGGAGCTGCCGCCGAGCGCCAGGATGATCTCGCCGGTCACCAGGTCCCCGTCGCCGACGAACGTCGACTCCTTCGGCACCACGTCGATGGTCAGCGTCGCCCGTGTCTGCCCGGCGGCCCTCGGGCGGATCACGACCTCGGTGCGGTGCCCCGAGTACAGCCCCGCGGGGTTGGAGATCAGGTTGCGCACGTTGGCGAAGGCGGCCACGTGGTGGAACGCCGCCGTGTCGCTCCGTGCGCTCGACGGCAGCACGCTCATGACGGCGGGGATCAGGTCTCCCGCGTCCATGTGCAGCAGCGTCGAGCGGCGCAGCATGTCCATGGTGGTGGGCTGGGTGTCCGGCGCCGGGTCCGTGGAACGGCGCCGCAGCAGGTCGGCGGGCACCAGCAGCCGTGCCGGTACGGGGGCCGCACCGGGGGTGAGGAGCGGTTCGGCGCGGCCGTCGCGGCCGATGACGTCGATCGCCAGGTCGTAGCCCGTGGCGAACACCGCCGTCTGGCCGGTGCTCTCGATCAGCGTCACCGAGTTGAGGGTGTTGGACGCCGACCAGCCCGCGCCGCGGCCCCAGCTCCCCTGAGCGCTCGCCTCCGCGCCCGTCCACACCGTTCCCGTCGTACCGGGAGCGGGGCCGACGCCCACGCCGGCGCCGGCCGACGTACTGCGCGAGCGGCTGCGGGAACGGGTGGCGGTGCTGGAGCCGATGTTCAGGGAGACGTGCGGCTCGGCGGTGGTGACGCCCACGTAGCCGGCGTCCGGGGCGGCGGTCAGCCGCACCCGCACCGTGACGTGCTCCATGGACAGGCCGGGGCGCACCCGCTGCAGGTCGAAGAAGACGCCGTCCTGCGCCGCCTGGTCGATCCTCGTGCGCAGCGCGTTCGCCGACAACTGCTCGGCGACCTCCCGCATGTTGGTGAGCTGCGCCTCCCGCACCGCCGGCAGGGGGGACAGCCGCGGAATGCCGTCCGGCCGCAGCTCGGGCAGCAGGCCCATGCGGCGCAGCCGGCTCTCGGCCTCCTCCTGGCGGCGCTCCACCTCGGCCTGGTCCAGCTCCACCGTCACCGGGCCCGCGCCGCGCGGGGTGTCCTCGGCGGGGCGCAACCAGCCCGGGAGCACGCGGCGGCGGTCCTGCGGCGCGGCGTCCGTGGGGTCGTCCCGCAGCACCAGCGTGCCGTCCGGGTTGCGCAGGGGTACGCCGTTGCCGGTGCGTACGGCCCGCGCGTCCACCGGCCAGCCGTAGCGGGCGGCGTCCGGCTCGGGGGTCTGCACCAGGGCCGTGCCCCGGCCGTGCACCGGGAGGTGGGGCTCGCTGTGGCCCAGCGCCAGGTAGGTCACCTCGTGCGAGAGGACCAGCACGTGGGTGTTGCTGTGGCCCATCCAGCGGCGCACCATCGGCAGGATCGCCATGCCGCCCGAACTGAGGCCGTCCGAGCGGGACGTCGAACGCTGGACCGTGGCGAACGCCCTGGCCTTCAACGCCGCGAAGCCCTTCGCGCCCGGCGTGGCGTCGGAGCCGTCCTTGACGCCCGCGGTGACCGCGACGCCCGAGGAACGGGTCGCCGTGGCCGAGCCGCTCGCCCCGGAGAAGCCGACACCGAGCCACTCCTGGTGCTGCTTGGTGCTGGCGTTGCCCACCAGCACCGGTACCGACCGCACGGTGGTGCGCACCCGCAGGTATCCGACCGGCCGGCCGTCGTCGCTGATCACCCGCTGCAGGCCGTGCCTGCCCTCGACGGCCTCGTTCAGCCTCCCAGGAAGATCCTCGGTGAGCACCGCGTGGATCTGCGCCCTGGCGTCCGGCCCGAGGGTGATCTGCGGACGGCCGCCATTGCCGAGGGCGATCGCGGCCACCGTGTCGTCGGCCAAGGTGGTCAGGCCGTCCATGGCCAGCACGGCGTGACGGGGGAACCTGGCTCCTGGCTCTCTCCGCGGCAGGCGGAACTGCTTGGCGGGCGCGGCTTCGGTGTGGGCGTGCGAGATCCACAGGTCCAGCCCGGCCTTGTCGCCCGGCAAGCCTTCGGCGACCCGGCGCACCGGTGTCCACCGTCCCGCGTCCCGCCGCCCCGGCACACGCAGATCCACGTCGTACCCGGCCCGCAGCCGGTACATCGTGGCGTCCCCCCGGTTGTCGGTCACCTGCCCCGGCAGCACGAACTCCGCGGCACTGCCCGACGTCTGGCTGAGATGCCCCCGGCTCCACCGCCCGTTGAGCACCGCGTGCTTGGCGAGCTGACGCACCTGCGCCCACGCCGGATCCACCGCCGGCACCAGACGCGCGAGCGCCACCGGGTCCACCTTGAACGCCGACCCGAGGAACCGCGCCGTGGCCGCCGCCACCCACCCCCCACCCTGGGGAAGCCGCCCCACCATCATCTCCGAGGCCGCCATCCCCGGCTCCGCCACCTCGACCGGCTCCCCGGCCCGCAACCGCACCCTGAGCTCCGCCTCCCCGACCCTGAGCACCGCCCCGTCCCCCGAAGCCATCCGCCGGTACTCCGCCCGAAGCTCCCACATCAGATCCTCGGCCGTGAACCGCTGCGCCACCCCCGCCCGCTCCAGCAACGAGTTGACCTCCGCCGTCAACGCCCCCATGTGCGGCAACACCCCATGCGGCACCCCACCCACCAACACCTCCGCCACCGGCCGCACCCGCCCGACCGCCTCCCGATACCGCTCATACGCCTCCTCCACCACCCGCAGCGCATTCTCCAGCTCGACCGCGAAGGTGCCCCCCGCCTGCCCCGCGGCGTTCGGTGTGGTGGTGGCCTGGCCCGTGGTGGGCGCCGGTGAAGTGGCGGACGGCGTGGTGGCGACCTGAGACGCAGCGGCCGGTGTGGTGGTGGGAGCGGCCGGTGTGGGTGCGGCAGGCGTACCTGTGCTGAGGAGCGTGGCCAGGTCGGCGTAGGCGCGGTCCAGCTCGGCGGCGTGCCCGGCGGCCGTACGGTACGCCTTGGCGATGCGTTCGAACCGGTCGGCCGTCAGCCGCTCGTGCGCCCGGTCCGCCCGATGCCGCCGCCGGCGCTCACCGTGCCCCGCGTCCTGCGCCTTGGCGGCGTCCCGCGCGAGCTTCTTCGCCTTGTCCGCCCGCTTCCGCGCCTCGGCCGCCCGCCCCCGGTTGACCCCCGACCGCTCGTGCAGCCCCCGCTCCGCCGCCGCCAGCGTCTCCCGCACCCGTCCGACCCGCGCCACGACATCGGCCACTTCCCGCGCACGCGGGTCGCTCGGCGCACTCTGAGCCGGTACGGCGGCAGCCGCCGCTGGCATGAGAGAGGAAGCGGTGGTACGGACCCCCTCCCCGGCCCACGGAGGAACGGGCGCCACCTGCTCGTACGACTCCAGCGTCCGCGCGACCTGTTCCATCTCGCCCCGATAGCGCCCCCGCCCGTCAGCGTCCGCCGCCGCCCAAGCCGCCGCCAGATACCGATACTCGGCGTACCGCCCCTCGATGTACGAGTCGAACGCCCCCATCGCCGGCCCCAGCGGGTTCATCGCACCGAGAAACCGCCGCACGACCCCTTGCTCAGGTCGCGTCGCGCCCTGTGCGGGTCGTGTCGCGGCTTGTTCGGGTGGCGTCGTCCCTTGTTCGGGTTGTGTCGCGGCTTGTTCGGGTCGCGTCGTCCCTTGTTCGGGTCGTGTCGTGCCCTGTTCGGGTCGTGTCGCCTCCTGTGCGGGTCGTGTCGCGGCTTGTTCGGGTCGCGTCGTGCCCTGTTCAGGTCGTGTCGTGCCCTGTGCCGGTTGCGCTACGCCCTGGTCAGGTTGTGGGGGGCCCTGTCGGGGGCCGGTGGTGGTGCGCTCCTGTGCGGGGTCGGTGAGGGCGGCGATCTGGTGCGCGATCTCCTGGCGTTCCCGGTCCAGGGGACCCAGGAGGAGGGCGTCGGTGTCAGAGGGCTGGGGGGCGGGGGAGGTGCCGGCCTCGGAGGCGAGGAGCCGGGCGGGGTCCGTGAGGTCGTACGCGGCCACGCGGTCCCAGCGGTGACCGACGACGTCCTGGGCGACCGTGGCCGCAAGAGTGCCGGTGCCGGTGAAGGCGGTGGCGAAGTCACCGAGGGCGTTGAGCGCCCCCTCCATCGGAGGCCGATGCTCCGCGCGGGCGACGGCGGCCCCCAGCCACGCCGCCGCCTCGGCCCGTACCCGCTCCTCCGCGACACCATCCGCGACCCGCACCGCCAGACGCCTGCGCACCCTGTCCACCGCGTCCGCGGGCACCCGCGTCGTCCTGCCGTCGGCCCGGACGCGCACCGTCCCGTCCTGGAGCGGCAGCGCCCCAGGCGCCACCACCGGCAGCACCTCACTGACCGCGCTGTCCACGACCCGCACCACCTGCGGATCCACCACCGCGCCACCCCGAGCGACCAGGGCCCGCCCCGCGCCGGCCCCACGGTTTCCCCCCATGGCGCTTCCACCTGGGACATTCCCGCTCGTGGCAGTGCTGTCGGGGGCATTTCTCCCCGTGGCGCTGCCGTCCGGGACATTTCTGCCCGTGGGGTTGCCGTCCGGGGCGTTCCCGCTGGTGGGGACGGCACCCGGCGTCGCACCAGGGACGCCAGGGACGCCTGGCACGACGCCGGAGGGGTTCGCGGACACAGCTCCAGGTGGGGAGGACGCGGCCCCCGGCGGTGTGGCAGGTGCCGCCCCCGGCGGTGTGGCAGGCGCGGTTCCTGCCGGGTCACCGCCACCAGACGCGGCGGCGGGCGGTCCCACCGGGACGCCAGGAGCCGCGGTAGTGGGTGCACCACCAGCAGGCCCACTCCCCGTGGGAGCACCTCCCGTAGGAGAACTACCTACCGGAGCGCCTCCCGCGGGGGAGGACCCCACGGGGACGCCACTTGTGGGTGAACCGGCCGTGGGCGCGCCACCGGTTGGCGTACTGCCCGTCGGAGCCTCTCCGATCGGCGTGCTGCCGGTCGGCGTGCTGCCGGTCGGCGTGCCACCGATTGGCGTGCTGCCCGGTGGCGTGCTGCCAGTGGGGGCCCCGCCGGTCGGTGTGCTGCCGGTTGGCGTGGTGCCAGGTGGCGTGCTGCCAGTAGGTGCCCCGCTGATTGGCGTGGTGCCGGTCGGCGTGGTGCTAGTGGGGACGGTGCCACCTGGTTGCCCAGGGGCGGCGTTGGTGGGGTTGGGGCCGGTGGTGGAGCCGCTGGGGTCGCCTGCCGTTGACGTGCCGCTCGGCGCGTTCTCGGGAATGGGGGCAGCCGGAGGTGGCCCGCTGGCCGAGGGGTTCCCGATCGGGGCACTGGTCGTGGTGCCCCCCACGCCACCCGGGCCGCTGCCGGTGCCGCCACCTGTGCCGGTGCCGCCACCTGTGCCGGTGCCGCCACCCGTGCCGCCACCCGTGCTGCCACCCGTGCCGCCGCCTGTGCCGCCGCCCGTGCCTGTCGGGGCGGTGGTGGGCTGGCCGCTGGTTGTGGGGCCGCCTGTTGTGGAGGTGGGGGTGGATCCGGGGGGACGGCTGGCGGGGTCTCCTGTGGCGGGCGGGCCGCCTCCTGGGCCGCTCGATGTGGAGCCGCCGCCGGTGGGAGAGCTGCCGGTGGGAGCGGCGCCGGTGGGGCCTCCGCCGGTGGGGCCTCCGCCGGTGGGGCCTGTGGTGGTGGGGCCTGTGGTGGTGGGGCCTGTGGTGGTGGGGCCTGTGGTGGTGGGGCCTCCGCCGGTGGGGCCTGTGGTGGTGGGGCCTGTGGTGGTGGGGCCTGTGGTGGGTGTGGGGGGTTCGTTGGTGCTGGTTGGGGGGGTGCTGGGCTGGGAGGTTGTGGAGGGTGGGGGAGAGGTGGCGGTGGGGTGGTAGGCGTCGGCCGCGTTGGCGGTCGCGGTGGCGTTGGTGAGGGTGGTCAGGGGGTGGAGGGCGGCGGTGGCCACGTCGGGGTTGAAGGGGCTGATGGTGTTGGTGCGGCCGGCGCCGCCGAGGGCGGCGCCCAGGAGGGATTCTCCGGTGGGGAGGGACCATTGGCCGTAGACGAGGCCGTTGGCGAGGAAGCTGCCGCCGGGGGAGGCGGCCATGTTGTTCAGGCCGGTCTGGACGGCGCGGCCGGGGAAGCGGGCGAAGGCGTTGCCCACGCCGGGGGCGGTGCCTCCTGCGGTGGTGAGGGTGCGCAGGACGGGGATGCGGCCGGTGGCGCGGGACAGGGGGGAGGCCAGCTTTATCCCGATGACGGCGCCGCCGGCGGCGCCGATGGCGGCGGCGGTGGTCTTGCGCCAGTCCCAGGAGGTGCGGGTGCCCAGGCGCATCTGCTCGCGCTGGGTGTAGGCGTCGATGAAGACCTCTTCGCCGACCTCCTCGATGACCTCCCGGGCGAGGTGGCTGGCGAGGACCGTGCGGCCGAGGGTGGCGCGTCCGGCGGTCTGCGCGGCGAGCCGGGTGCCGAAGCTGCGGCCGGCGACGGCGGCGAGTCGTTGCAGGATGCGCCCGATGACCGTACGGGCGGTCGCCGCGATGGGGCCGAGGGCAGAGGTGCTGGCGCCGGCGGTGAAGAACGCCGCCACCACCGCGATGAACGCCGCGCTGACGGCCACCCAGAACGCCACGTTGATCGAGATCTTGGAGTACTGCGTCTCCTGCGCGAACGCGTTCGCCTGCTGCGCGTACGCGAGGTTCCGCACCCCGAGCGCGGGCACGCTGCTGCCCTCGGACTCCAGCAGCCGCCGCGCCTCGGCGAGGAACGCCGGCGTCGCGGGCACGTCCCAGCCGTTCAGCACCGCCACGCACGCCTCGACCACGGGCCCGGTGGCGTCGCACAGATCGGTCCCGAGGGCCTGGTGCGCCCGGGCGAGGTCCCACAGCCCGCTCTCGCTGGCCTCCGGCCAGCTCTGCCCGGAGACGATCAGCGAGATCAGCAGGTCGGCCCAGTCGGGAAGGCTCTCCCCCCACGCGGGGGTCACGTCGCTCATGGTGCCCGCGCCGGTGGCGATGGTCGGCAGGCCGCCGCCGCCGGTGGTGTCGGGGTCGACCGCCCCGTTCCCGCCCGGTGCCACGGTCACGCCCGCCCGGCCGAGCCGCAGGTCCCCTGTGCCACGTCCCCACCCCGTCGTCGTCGCCGCGCCCGCTCAGGGGCCGCGGTCCGGTCAGATGCTCTGGATCGCGCCGGCCTGGCCCTGGTCGGTGTCCTTGGTGCGGGTCACGGCGGTGCGGACCTTCTCCCCGAGCAGGCCCACGTCCTCGATGATCCGGTCGCCGTCGCGGATCATCTGCTCCGGGCCGCCGCCGCTGCCGAAGTACGCCGCCTTGAACGCCTGCCCCGCCGAGTCGTTCCCCCAGGGCGACCGGCTGGTGTGCTGCCTGACGGCCTGCTTGCCGGTGCTCCAGGCGTTGGTGACGCCGGACGCGGCGGTGTCCCAGCGGCTGATGGCGAGCCCCGCCTGCTGGTGCCGTACGTCGATGTGGTCACCCATCCGTCACCTCTCCCCGGGCAGCCGCGCGGTCATCTGCTCCAGGACGGCCGGAAGGTCGCCGTCCAGGTGGGCCTTCATCTGCTCGCCGGGGATCAGCGGGGCGAAGATCTCCAGGACCTGTTCCCGTGCCCTGGCGGCGGCCCGGTGGACGGTGGCGGTGATGGTGTCGGCCAGGTGCCGTGAGTCGGGCCGCCGGTAGACGCGGGGGTCGATGTCGAGGCGTACGAGGTCGCCGCGCGCCCCCACGGTGGCGCAGATCAGGCCGTCCGGGGACTTCTCGGTGACCTGCAGGGTGCGGGCCCTCTCGTGCAGCGCCGGGATCTCCTCCTGCATGCGCAGGAATCCGGCGCGCAGTTCGTCGGCGTAGACCCGCAGACCCGCCGCGTCCCCGCTCTCGTAGGGTTCCACCGGACCTCCCCCGAGCACCCGCTGCACAGCACGGAAGGCTTAACCACTCCGAAACCATCAGCCAACATCAGGAAAACAAGCTGATATGGGCGGTCATTCTGGCATTTCTCCAGTGACACGGCAAGCATTGTGAGCCGTAGGTAAACCTCTGGGCTCTATATCCGATTTATAGAGAAATGTCGGGAAATTGGCTAGAACTCCAACCGCACGGCATGCTCCCGCAGGTCCCGCACCTCGTCCCGCGGCACCCACCCCCGGTACACCCCCCGCTCCACCCGCCCGAGCCCGAGCTCCCTGGCCACCGGCAGCGACCCCCCGGCGTACTCCAGGAGCAGCTCCTCGTCCCGCGCGTCCAGCACCTGGCAGGACGCGCCGCGCCACTCGCCGACCGTGACGGCGTGCACGACCTCGTCGCACTCCCCGGCCGGCACCGGCCGCACGTGCACGCCGGGCGCCACCTCGGCGAACCCCTCGGCCGGCGCGCCGCCGCGCAGCCGCATCCACACCCCGTCCGGGCGGGGGTCGGGGACGGCGGGGTACTCGGCGCCGCGCCACCGCGCGCGGTAGCCGTGCCGGGTCACGACGTCTCCCGGGGGCGGACGTGCGCCAGCAGCCACCGGTCGAGGTCGCCGTCGTACACCGCGCGCCGGTGCTCGGCGCCCCCGGTGGTCAGCTCCCAGATCTCCGCGCCGTGCGGCAGGCCGGCGCCGTCCACCCGGTACTCGCGGACCACCTGGTCGGCGTTCGGCCCGAACCCCATGCCGGCGAACGGCGGCTCCTCGATCACCCATCCCGCCACGGCGTCGCGGGTCTCCTCGTCCACCCCGCCGTACGGCACGCGGTACAGGTTCAGCCCCGCGGCGCGCCACCGCAGCAGGTGCACCGACCCCTGGTCGGTGAGCACCCCCTCCTCGCCGCCCCGTCCGAGCGCGTCCGCGAGGACGGCGGGGGTGGCGATGTGCGCGACGTCCATGGCGTGGTGGCAGTACCCCGAGACGCGGGAATCGCCCTCGGCCAGGTAGGCGTGCAGGTCCACCGGCCGCAACAGCTTCTGCAGCACCGGCGGCCCCGCCGCCGGATCCGCGTCCCGGTCCTGCGCCAGCGACGGCGCCGCCAGCCGCGCCACCGTGCCGGACTCCAGGAAGAACCCCTCGGGTGCCCCCGGGTTCACCGCCAGCCCCCACCGCGGATCGGGCCACCCCGCCGCGAGCTCGGGCAGCGTCACCACCCGGTGGTACGCCGTCAGCTCCCCGATGGAGGCCCGCATCGCCTCGGCCGAGGTGTAGGCGACCACCCACACGCGTTCTTCGTCCGCCACCGTCGCCCATGCGGGCCGCTCCTCACCACGAGCCGCCCTCTCCGTGATCGGCAATCCGAACTGCGCCACCCGCAGCAGCGCCAGGCACCCGGCGACGTCCCCTTCGGCCCACGCCAGGCGCAGGCGCTCCTCCAGCGACACATCCACGCCGATCACTCTAAGCTCCACGCGCGCCGCCGGTCGTTCTCCGGTGAGCTCCCTCTCCGGCGAGGGGGTCAGTCGTCGGTGGGGGCGCGGGGCTTGTCCTCGCCGAGGAGGGGCCGCATGACGGCCTCGGCGCGGTTGGCGACGTTGGTCTCGGCCTCCTTGGCGGCGCGCAGGATGGCGGCGGAGAGGGCCTCGGGGCCGAGGGTGAGGGCGCGGGGGTCGATGCGCAGGGACGCCAGGGAGCCGCCGGTGCGGACCTCGACCACCACGCGGCCGTCCTCGGCCTCGCCGCGGCCCAGGGTGGCGGACAGGCGGCGGCCGACCTCCTCGAACTGCGCCGTCTGCACGGCGAGCGTCTCCAGTACCTGATCGACCTCTGGGTCACCGGTCGGTGAGAACGGCTCGCCGCGCCACGTCATACGTATTCGCCCTCCGCTGTCAGGGGTGGTCCGGAGTCGCGGCGCCGCGCGGTCGTGCCGCCGGAGAACCCCTGGCCTACGGGGGCACGCAGGCGCCGCCATATGGCGTCTCACCGTATCGTGATCGGTCAAACCCCTGAAAGCCAAACAGACGGGTCAGGCGGACTCCCTGACGACGAGTTCGGTGGGCAGGATGACCGGGCCGGTGTACTCGGCGCCGTCGATCAGCCCGAGCAGCAGACCCACCGTCTCCTCGGCCACCCGGGCGAGCGGCTGCCTGATGGTGGTGAGCGGCGGATGGGTGGTCATGGCCACCGCCGAGTCGTCGAAGCCGGCCACCGCGACGTCGTCCGGCACCCGCCGCCCGGCGGCCCGCAGCGTGGAGAGCGCCCCGGCGGCCATGAGGTCGGAGCCGACGAACACCGCGTCGATGTCGGGGGCACGTTCCAGAAGACGCGCCATCGCGCTCTCCCCGCCGAGCTGGGTGTAGTCGCCGTGCTCGATCAGCCGTTTCGCGGCCCGCCGCCCGAGCACGTCGCAGAACCCGGCGAGGCGCAGCGCCCCGCCGGGGGTGTCCAGCGGCCCGGTGATGGTCGCGATGCGCCTGCGCCCCTGCCCGGCGAGGTACCGCGTCATCTGCCGTGCCCCCTCGCGGTCGTCGGCCGCCGCGTACGGGATGACGTTCTCGCGGCCGAGCACCGCCCCCTGCGCGACCGCCATCACCGGGATGTCGCTCAGCCGGTCGGGCAGCGGGTCGCCCGCGTGGGTGGAGATGAGCAGCACCCCGTCGGCGTGCCCGCCCCGCACGTACCGCACCACCCGGTCGCGGTCGCTGTCGTCGGCCGCGATCATCAGCACGAGCGACACGTCCCGCTCGGCGAGCCGCCGGGTGGCGGTGCGCAGCAGCACGCTGAAGTTGGGGTCCTCGAACAGCTTCTCCTGGGGCTCGGACAACACCATGACCACCGACCCGGTGCGCTGGGTGACCAGGCTGCGCGCGTTGCGGTTCACGACGTACCCGGTCTCGGCGATGGCGCGCTCGATCGCCACCTTGGCCGAGGTGCTGACGTACTTGTCCCCGTTGAGCAGCCGGGACACCGTGCCCCGGGAGACTCCGGCCACGGCGGCCACGTCGTGGATGGTGGGGCGTCTCCTCTGCACGAGCATCAGTTTTTCACGGCCCCGCCCGACAGGTCGGCGTGCCAGTGGCGCTGCATGGTCAGGAACAGCGCGATCAGCGGGATCAGCGACAGCAGCGCCCCCGTGATGATCAGGTTGTACAGGGCGGGCTGGTTGGCCCCGGCGGCGAGCAGCGTGTACAGCCCCACGGTCAGCGGGAACTTGCGGTCGTTGCCCAGCATGATGAACGGCAGCAGGAAGTTCGTCCAGATCGCCACGAACTGGAACAGGAAGACGGTGACCATGCCGGGCACCATCAGCGGCAGCGCCACCCGCCCGAACACCCGCAGGTCCCCGGCCCCGTCGATGCGCGCCGCGTCGATCAGCTCGTCGGGCACGGCGGCCGAGGCGTACACCCGGGACAGGTAGATGCCGTACGGGCTGAGGATCTGCGGCAGCAGCACCGCCCAGTAGGTGTCGGCCAGCCCCAGCCTGGACAGCAGCAGGTACTGCGGCACGGCCAGCACCACCGCGGGCACGAGGATGCCGCCGATCAGCAGGTTGAAGAACAGCGTCCTGCCCGGGAAGCGGTACTTGGCCAGGGTGTACCCCGAGATCGCCGACACCCCGGTGGACAGCAGCGCCCCCGCCCCGGCGTACAGCAGGGTGTTCAGCATCCACAACCAGAACACCCCGTCCCGGTACGCCGCGAGGTCCGCCAGGTTCTCCAGCAGCCCGGTGCCGACGGCGAACGTGCCGGTGGAGAACAGCTCGGCCCGCGACTTGGTGGCCGCGACCACCACCCAGGCGACGGGGAACAGGCAGTACAGCGCCCCGCCGAGCAGGATCACGGTGGAGGCCAGCCCCGGCGCGACGCCGGCCCGCGGCCGGGCGGCGGCGCGGCCGGGCAGCGCGGTGGTCGCCATCACGGCTCCTGAACGGGGTGGGCGGGGCGCGTCGTGGTCGCCATCACCGCTCCTGGAAGGCGCGGTCGCGCACCACGCGCAGGAAACCGAACGACACCACCAGCGCCACGCCCGCGATGACGATCGACGTGGCCGCCGCCGAGTACAGGTCGCCGGTGACGAACGCGTCCCGGTACACCTTCATCAGCGGGCTCCACGTCGAGCTGATCGTGTTGGTCAGCGGCCGCAGCGCCGTCGGCTCGGTGAACACCTGGATGGTGGCGATGAGGGAGAACACCGTGGTCAGGATGATGGCCGGCATGAGGATCGGGATCTTCACCCGCAGGGCGATCGTCACCTCGCCCGCCCCGTCGATCCGCGCCGCCTCGTAGTACGTCCGCGGCACGGCACGCAGCGTCGTGTACAGCACCAGCATGTTGAAGCCGACCCCGCCCCACACCGCCACGTTGGCCATCGAGAACATCACGGTGCCCGCGCCGAGCAGGTCCACCTCCCCGCCGATCGCCGACAGCAGCCCCTGCGCCGGGCTCAGGCTCGGCAGGTACAGGAACCCCCACAGCAGCGTGGCGGCCACCCCGGGCACGGCGTACGGCAGGAAGATCGCGATGCGGGAGAACCGCGCCAGACGCACGTGCGCCGAGTCCAGCAGCAGCGCGAACAGCAGCGCCAGCCCGAGCATCGCCGCGAGCACCAGCGCGCCGTACCCGAGCACGCGCAGCCACCCCGCCCACAGCTCGCCGTCCCCGATCGCGGCGGCGAAGTTGGCGAACCCGACGTACACCTCGCGGCGGGCGCCCCGGCCGAGCCCGAGCCCCGACACCTTGGTGCCGCGCAGGCTCAGGTAGGCCGTGTACCCGATGGGCAGCGCCAGGAACAGCGTGAACAGCACCACCGCCGGGGTCAGGAAGAGGTACGGCACCGCGCGGGCGCCGCGTGCACCGTGGCGTCCGATCATTGCGCGAGCTGGAAGCCGGACTTGCGCATGTCGGCGACCGTCGTCTCCTGCATGACCCGCACGGCGTCCGCGAACGGCGACTTGTCCTGCAGCGCCTTGCCGAACGCGTCCTTGAAGGCGTTGTAGGTGACGTTGACGTTCGGCCCGAACGTGAAGCCGCGCGCGGTCGCCGCGATCTTCTGCGCCTGCTGCCAGAAGTCGGGCTGGTTGGAGAAGTACGCCGGCGCCGCGGTCATGGCGGCCTGCCCCTTGGTGGAGGCCGGGTAGACGGCGCCCTCGTCGATGAGCAGCCGCAGCGCCTGCGGGTCGGTGTTG
Organism: Sphaerisporangium sp. B11E5; assembly: GCF_039871875.1. NCBI lineage: Bacteria > Bacillati > Actinomycetota > Actinomycetes > Streptosporangiales > Streptosporangiaceae > Sphaerisporangium > Sphaerisporangium sp. B11E5. The sequence continues at coordinate 57,924 of NZ_JBDPMD010000014.1, forward strand.
AGCCAGGTCGCGAACTTCACGGCCGCCGCCCGGTTCGGCGACTTCTCCGCGACGGCGGTGGACGAACCACCCCAGAAGCCGCTGGCGTTCTCCCCGGGGCCCCACTGCGGCAGCGGCGCGACCGCCCACTTGCCCTTGCCCTTCGGCGCGTTGGCGGCGAGCACGCCCGGCCCCCACACGGCGGACGGCCAGGTCAGCAGGGTGCCGTCGTTGAGCGCCTTGTTCCATTCGGGGGTGAAGTACGGCATGTCGTCGATGGCGTCCTCCTTCACCAGGCCGCCCCAGTAGTCGGCGACCTTGCGGGTGGCGGCGTCGTCGATGCCGACCTTCCAGGCTTCACCGCTGATGGACCACCACTGGGCGCCCGCCTGCTGGGCGAGCCCGGTGAACGCGCCGGGGTCCTTGCTGGAGAACGTGCCGAGGTACACCTTGGGGTCCTTGTCCCGCACGGTGCGGGCCGCCGCGGCGAACTCCTCCCACGTCCTCGGCACGTCGATGCCGTACTTCTCGAACAGGTCGGGCCGGTAGTAGAGCATCATCGGCCCGCTGTCCTGCGGGACGGCGTACACGCCCTCGGTGCCGAGCGTCACGAGGTTCCACAACTGCGGGGTGAACTCGCCGCGCGCGGCGCCGGTCTCGGCCGCGATGTCGGCCACCGCGTCGGCGGCCACGAACGACGGCAGGTGCTGGTACTCGGCCTGCACCAGGTCGGGCGGGTTGCCGGCCTTGGCGGCGGTGAGGAACTTGGCGGAGGCGTCGTCCCCGCCGGCCTGCTTGCTCACCGTGACCTTGATGTCGGGGTTGGCCTGGTTCCACACCGTGACGATCTTGTCCATGTTGGGGACCCAGGTCCAGTACGTCAACGTGACCGGCCCGGCCGGGGCCGAGCTCGCCGGTCCGGAGGCGGCCGGGGCCCCTGGGGGGTCGGATCCGGCGCACCCGGTGGCGGCCAGAAGGGCGGTGAGCAATGCCGTCGCCACGGCGGAAAGGCGCTTGGTGCGCATCCCTGCCTCCGTCGTCTGGAGTACTCGATCAAGGATTGAGAGCGGCGCTCTGGGAACGTTCACAGACTGATTCCCTGCTCCATGCCCGTCAAGGGGCTGTTGCCTGGTCGTTAACTTCGTGTTTCCCGCAGCCCCGGACGCTGCGTCTTCTCAAGCCGCAGGTGCTGAGCTACTGTGCACGTTCACAGAGACTCGGTAGGGAGAAGTCCATGCCCCGGCGCTTTCCGGTCGGTGTCGCCTACGGTGGCGACTACAACCCCGAGCAGTGGCCCCGTGAGGTTCAGGAGGAGGACGTCCGCCTGATGCGCGAGGCCGGGGTGAACCTGGTCAGCGTCGGCATCTTCTCGTGGGTGCTGATGGAGCCGTCGCCCGGCGCGTACGACTTCGCCTGGCTGGACGAGATCCTCGACCGGCTGCACGACGCCGGGATCGCCGTGGACCTCGGCACGCCCACGGCGACGCCTCCGGCGTGGTTCTCCCACCGCCACCCCGGCTCGCTCCCGGTCACCCGGGACGGCGTGCGGCTCGGCACCGGGGCACGCCAGTCGGCCTGCCCGAGCTCACCGGAGTACCGCGAGGCCACCGCCGCTCTGGTCCGCGCGCTCGCCGGGCACTACCGCGACCACCCGGCCCTCGCCCTGTGGCACGTGCACAACGAGTACGGCGCGCCGCTCGGCGAGTGCTACTGCCCCGCGAGCGCGGAGGCGTTCCGCGGCTGGCTGCGCCGCACGTACCGCGACCTGCCGGCGCTCAACGCCGCGTGGGGCACCACCTTCTGGGGCCAGCGGTACGGCGACTGGGCCGAGATCGACGCCCCCCGCGCCAACCACACCGTGGTCAACCCCGCGCAGCGCCTCGACTTCATGCGCTTCACCTCCGAGGAGCACCTGGCGTGCTTCCGGCTGCAGCGCGACATCCTGCGCGAGCTCACGCCGTCCGTGCCGGTGACCACCAACTTCATGACGACCAACTGCGCCTCCATGGACTACTGGGCCTGGGCGCGCGAGGTGGACGTGGTCGCCAACGACCACTACCTCGCGGCCGAGCGTCCCGGCAACCACATCGAGCTGGCCATGTCCGCCGACCTCAGCCGCTCGCTCGGCGGGGGACGGCCCTGGCTGCTGATGGAGCACTCGGTGGGCGCGGTCAACTGGCAGCCGCGCAACATCGCCAAGAAGCCGGGGGAGATGCGGCGCAACAGCCTCGCCCACGTCGCCCGGGGCTCGGACTCGGTGCTGTTCTTCCAGTGGCGTGCCTCCCGCTTCGGCGCGGAGAAGTTCCACTCGGCGATGGTGCCGCACGCCGGCACCGACTCCGCGGCGTGGCGCGACGTCGTGGCACTCGGGCGCGACCTCGCCGCGCTGGCGGACGTGCGCGGCAGCCGGGTGCCGGCGCAGGTGGCGCTGGTGTGGGACTGGGAGTCGGCCTGGGCGCTGGAGCTGGAGTGGCGGCCGTCGGTGGACCTTCGGCACCGCGAGCGGATGGACGCCTACTACGAGGCGCTGTGGCGCGAGCACGTCACCGTCGACTTCGCGCACCCGGCGGCCGACCTGTCGGGGTACCGGCTGGTGGTCGCGCCCGCCCTGTACCTGCTCACCGAGGCGGGTGCCAAGAACCTCCACCGGTACGTCGAGGCGGGCGGCCACCTGTTCGTGTCGTACTTCTCCGGCATAGTGGACCGTAACGACACCGTGCATCCCGGCCCGTACCCCGGGGCGCTGCGCGAGGTGCTCGGGCTGAGCGTCGAGGAGTTCCACCCACTGCGCGAGGACGAGCGGGTGGCGCTGTCCGGCGGGGAGCGTGGCCGTGTGTGGTCCGAGCGGGTGCGGCCCGCCGGCGCGCGGGCCGTGGAGCTGTTCGCGGACGGGCCGGACGCGGGGCACCCCGCGCTGACCCGGCACGACCTCGGGGGTGGTGTCGCGTGGTACCTCGCCACCGCCCCCGGGGACCTGCGCCCGGCGCTGACCCGGGCGCTGGACGCGGCGGGGGTGGAGCGGCCGCGCGGGCTGCCGGAGACGCTGGAGCCGGTGCGGCGCGGCGGCCACCTCTTCCTGATCAACCATGGCGGCGAGCCGGTCACCGTCCCCGGGGTCACCGGGCGGGACGCGCTCGACGGCACGGTGTACGAGGGCCAGGTCACGGTACCGGCGGGCGGGGTGACCGTGGTCCGCGAGTAATCCCGGTGGAACCTCTACCTGACCTGGAGGTCACGATGAAACGCACCATCGCGGCACTGCTGTGCGGCGCGGCGCTCATGCTGCCCGCGCTGCCCCCGCCCGCACAGGCGACGACGCGCCTGGCGACCCTGTCCGTCAGGGGCGCGGACGTGTCCAGCCTGCCGAAGTCCGAGGCGTTCGGCGGCTCGTGGTACGACGCGTGGGGCAACCGCCGCGACGCGCTGACCATCCTGCGCGACAGCGGCGTCAACATGATCCGCCTGAAGGTCTGGGTGAACCCGGCCGACGGCTACAACAACAAGAGCCGGGTGCTCACCATGGCCCGCCGGGTCAAGGCGCTCGGCATGGGCCTGCTCGTGGACTTCCACTACTCCGACGCGTGGGCCGACCCCGGCAAGCAGTACAAGCCCGCCGCCTGGACGTCCTACTCCTTCACCCGGCTGCGGCAGGCCGTGTACGACCACACCTACGACGTGCTGAACGGCCTGCGGTCGCAGGGCACGGCGGCCGACATGGTGCAGGTCGGCAACGAGATCAGCGGCGGCATGTTGTGGGAGGACGGCCGCAGCTCCAACTGGGCCAACCTCTCCCAGCTCCTCATCTCCGGCACCAGCGCCGTACGCAACGTCTTCCCCTCCGCCAAGATCATCCTGCATCTGCCCGACGGCGGCGACAACGGCCTCTACCGCTGGTGGTTCGACAACGCGACCTCGCGCGGCGTGCCGTTCGACGTCATCGGCTTCTCCTACTACCCCGTCTGGCACGGCACGCTCGCCGCGTTCCGCACCAACATCAACGACATCACCGCCCGCTACCGCAAACCCGCGCTGGTGGTCGAGACCGCGTACCCGTTCACCGCGGGCAACGACGACTTCCTCACCAACGTGGTGGGCGGCAACGAGCCCTTCCCCGGCTACCCGGCCACCCCCACCGGCCAGACCAACCTGCTGCGCGCCGTGAAGGACGTCGTGGCCGCCGTACCGAACGGCCGCGGCCTCGGCGTCATCTGGTGGGAGCCCACCTGGACGGCCGTCCGCGGCAGCGGCTGGGACCCCGCGGACCCGAACTCCGGCAACGCCTGGGAGAACCAGGCCCTGTTCGACTTCAACGACCGCGCGCTCCCGGCTCTCGCCGAGCTCGGCCGCTGACCACTTTCCCGCGCGCGCCACGCCCCTCGCTCATCCGGGGGCGTGGCGCGCCGCGCCGTGTCAGCCGCAGTTGCCGAAGGGCACGGACGTCGAGGCGGTGCCTGCCGTGCCGGTGAACCGGACGCACTTGCCCTTGGCGGTGAGGATGACCGGCCCGGCGTAGTAGGAGAAGGAACCCTTGTCGGTGACCGGGGCCTGGCCCTGGACCTCCAGGGTCGCCGAGACCGGGGTGGCGGTGCCGATGTTGCTGGTCTTCATGGTGACGACGCAGTTGGCGCCGGTGGCGGCGTCGTAGAACTGGTACGTCACGCCGCCGGTGAAGGCGCTGGAGCGCTGGAGGCCGAACCCGGTGCCCTTGCCCGCGCTGTTGCAGATCCGCTGCGGGTTGTACGGGTTGGTGCCCAGCGGCTGCGTGCGGGGCAGCGAGTACGACGGACGCGGGGTGACACGCGGCGGGGTGGTGCCCGTGGGACGCGGCGTCACCGGGCGGGTCACGGTCGGGCGCGGCGTGACCGTCGGGCCGGGGACGGCGGTCCTGGACGGGTTCGGCGCGGGGGTGACCGGCCCGGACGCGGTGGGCGTCGCCGCACCGCTCGGGGACGGGGTGCCGCTCGGCGGGGCCGTCCCGCTCGGGGTCGGGGTGGGGGTGTCCAGGCTGGGGGTGGCCGACGGGGTGCTCTCGCCGGACGGGGTGACGGTCGGCGTGGTGGTCACGGTGACCGTGGGCGCCGGCGTGGGAGTGGCGGTCGTCGGCACCGTGGTCGGCACGGCCGGCGGGGTGAACTGCGGCCCCGGCGAGAGGGTGGGGACGACGGGGTCGTCACCGATGTCCAGCGGGTACACACCGGTCTCCTGCGGCCCCGGGGTGACGGCCCACGGCACGGTGACCTGGGCCCGGGGCGCGCTGGTGCCCCCCACCCCGGTGCCGCCCACGCCGCTGCCGGCGCCGTCCGCGGCCGCCGGGGCCCCGGTGGCGTCCCCCTCGGCGGCCAGCCGCCCGATCTGCTGCGGCGCGGCGTAGTGCCCGGCTCCCCACAGCCCGAGCCCGGACAACCCGACCACCAGACCGAGGCCCGCGGCCAGCCCCACCGGGAACCGCCCGCCGATCTTCCTCCGCGCGACGGCCGGCGCGGGCTCCGAGGTCTCCCCCGGCACGGTGCGCGCCGCCTCCGCCGCGGCCTCCTCCGTGGGCAACGCGGGCGCCCCCCACACCTGGGCGGGCACCTCCTGCGCCGGCACCACGGTGGCGGTGGTCACGACGGGGGTGACCTGAGGGGCGGCGACGGCGAGCTGGTTGCGCTCCTGGCCGAGCAGCCAGAGCATGGCGCCCTGGGCGGTGGGCCGGGCGGCCGGGTCGGGCGACAGGCAGGCGGACACCACGTCGCGCAGCGGGACGGGCAGGACCGCGAGGTCGAGGCCGAGGGTGCCGGTGGCGGCGTACGCCAGCGTGGTGGCCCAGGCGTGGAGGTCGTCCTGGCCGGACGCCGTGGCGCCACCGGGGGAGGGGAGGCCGAAGTCGGCGACCCTGGGGCCGTCCGGGGTGAGCAGCACGTTCCCCGGCGTGAGGGCGCCGTGGCTCAGCCCCGCGAGGTGGACCGCCGTCAGCGCGGTGAGCGCCCCGACGGCGACCCGCTCCAGCGCGTCCCCGGCCAGCGGCCCGCCGGCCTCGACGGTCTGCCGCAGCGAACGACCCTCGACGTGCTCACGCACGACATACGGCCGGTCACCCACCCACCCGGCGTCCACCACCCGCACGGCGTGCGCCCCGGACACCCGCCGCGCCGCCGACAACTCGTCCAGAAGCGCGCCCCGGGCGGCGCCGTCCGCACCAGGCCGCGGGGACAGCAGCCTGACGACGAACAGCGGCCCCGTGTCCTCGGCCGCCGGCGCGGTCCCGGTCTCCCCGTCCGGGGACGCGGCCTTCCCGGCTGGAGACGTGGCGCCGTCCGGCGAGGCGACGATCGAGTTCTCCCCGGCCGGCGGCGCGGTGCCGGCCGGGGACGTGGTGGAGGCCCCCGCTTCCGTGCCGGGCGTCCCCGCGGCGCCGGGGCCGGCGATCCGGCCGAGGTAAGTGGTGCCGCGTGGTCCCTGACCAAGGCGTCCAAGTAGGGAGTATTCGCCTACTTTTCGGGGGTCGTCCGGCATTAATGCCTGCATGTCCCTTTTGCCTTCCCCTGTGGATCAAGTCTCCAGTGGGACATGACATCACATCGCACAAGCCACATTCCGGATATTTAGTCACTTGTGTAGCACCTGTTACGGTCTTGTTGGCGTCCGGACGGGTAGTGGGGCCAAGACCTGATCAGGGCTCATGAACGCCGCTCCGGAAACCCGGAGTGCGCGACATTTCGGGCCACGGCCGGCCCTCACTCCTCCGGGACGGCCGCGCGTCCAGGTCGCCAGCCCCTCTTCCGGCCGAGGGGCAGCACCAGGCCCACCCCGGTCACCAGCGCCGCCGCGCCGAGCGCGACCACCGTGACCGTGACCGACGTCGTGACGGCCTCGTGGTCCGGTGGGACGGCCTTGCTCACCACCCCGGGGGGCAGCGGCTGCGGCACCGGCGGGGCGATGGCCACCGACTCCGACGGGATGATCTCGGTCACCGCGAGCAGCGGGTTCACCATGCCCGCCCCGGTCCCCGCGCCGGACGCCCCGTCGGCGGTGATCTCGATGCGCCTGCGGACCCGGACGTTGTCCAGCCCGGGGTGCCGGGCGCGCACCAGGGCGGCCACCCCCGCGACGTACGGCGCGGCGTAGCTGGTGCCCTCCAGGTCCTGCCGGTACGACCCGCCGGGCCACGTGCTGGTGACGTCGCTGCCGGGCGCCAGCACCGAGACGGGTGTCGCGGCGTTGGAGAAGTCGGTGCGCCGCCCGTCGGGCCCGGCCGACCCCACCGCGAGCACCCCGGGATAGGCGGCCGGGTAGGCGGGGGCGGGCGTCCCGTCGCCCTTCTTCACGTTCCCCGCCGCGGCCACGACGACGACGTCCCGGGCGAGCGCGTACTCCACGGCCGCCTTCAGATCCGGCTGGTCGTGCGTCTGGATGGACACGTTGACCACCTTGGCGCCGAGCTCGGCGGCCCGCACCAGCCCCCGGGCGAGCAGCGCGACGTCCCCCGTCTCGTCGTTGGTCTGCTTGATCGAGATGAGCCGCGCCTCCGGCGCCACCCCCGCGAACGGGATCTCCGGCATGTCCCGCCCCGCGATGATCCCCGCCACCGCCGTCCCGTGCCCGAGACAGTCCCGCGCGCCCGTCCCGGTGAGATCGACCGCCTTGGCCACCCGCACCTGCGGATGCCGCGCGTCCACCCCGCTGTCGATCACCGCGACCGTGACCCCTTCGCCCTTGGTGAGCCCCCACACCCCCGTGAACGCCAGCCGCCGCTGCCCCCAGGACTCCCCGACCTGCACCCCGCCCCGCGCCGGCGCGCACCGCACCGGCGCCTCCGCGAACGCGGGCACCACCCCCGGCCCGACGGCGAACGCCAGCGCCACCCCCGCGGCGAGAACCCCACGACCGGCCACAGCCCCGCCTCCTCCCGCCGTACGGACCCGCCGCAGAAGCGTAGTGCGAGGGACGCCGGCGTGCGGGCCGGGTCGCGGGCCATCGGCGTGTCAACAGGCGGTAAGCGTTGACGATCACCGAGGTTGCCGGGGGAGGGGACGGGAAGGATCACGTCCGGCGGGAGCCGGGGAGTCCCGCGTGCGGGATCTCGGGGGAGCGCGATGCGCGTCACTGGTGTGTTCCTGGCCTGCGCCCTGTTCGCCTGGGCCACGGCGGCCTGTGGCCCAGGCGACGGCGCGGCGGGGCCCGAGGAGCTGAGCCGGGCCCGCGCCGCGCTGAGCGAGCTGGTGGACCAGGGTGTGGACTTCGCCCACCGTTCCGCCGCCTGGCGATCGCCGTTCCGCCCCGCCGAGCAGGACTGCCTCCGCCTCTTCGACCTGGCCGAGGGCAGGCCGGACGACGAGCAGCCCGCCTTCGCCGAGTCCGTCACCTTCGAGGGCGACCACCTGGGCGAGACCGCCGGCGTGGTGCTCGCCGTGTACCCCGACGGCGACGCCGGCGACGCCCTGCGGCACATCGGGGACCTCATGCGCTCCTGCCCGTCCGCCACCATGGACAGCGCCGGCCGCGGCGACCGCCTCGTCGCCTCTGACCTCTCCCTGCGGCCGCTCGGCGACGACATGGAGTCCCGCGGCTACCGCGGCCGGGTGGGCGGCTACCCGTACGAGATGCATCTGGTGGTGGTCCGCACCGGCGACCTCCTCGTCTCCCTCGTGCACACCGGCGTGGCCCGTCTCGACCCCGAACAGACCGCCCAGCTCGCCGAGTCCGTCGTCGCCGCCGTCCAGGAGCCCCCCGGCCGGTGACCCCTCCGCCTTCTGCGGATGGTCATGTCGGCGGCGCGGCGGGGGCCAGTAGCCTTGGCGCGTGAGCGAGACGAGCCTCGATCCAGAGGACAGTAAGATCATCACCTTGGCGCGGGCGGCGCGGGCGCGCAACGGCACGGCCGAGGGGGCGGCGGTGCGGGACGAGACCGGGCGCACCTACACCGCGACCAACGTGGACCTGCCGTCGCTGAAGCTGACCGCCGTGCAGGTGGCGGTGGCGATGGCGGTGTCCAGCGGGGCCGTCTCGCTGGAGGCCGCGGCCCTGGTCACCGATGGTGACGAGCCGGCGGACGAGGACGTCGCGGCGATCGAGGACCTCGGTGACGCGGTGCTGTTCCTCGCCGCTCCGGACGGCACGGTGAAGGGCCGCTTCATCTGATCCGGGAGAATGGGGGGCGTGAGTTCTCCAGCCACTGAGTTCAGAGCCGGTTTCGCCTGTTTCGTCGGCAGGCCCAACGTGGGCAAGTCGACGCTGATGAACGCGCTGGTCGGCGCCAAGGTGGCCATCACGTCCTCCAAGCCCCAGACGACCCGCCGCGCCATCCGCGGTGTCGTCCACCGGCCGGGCGCGCAGCTCGTCGTCGTCGACACCCCCGGCCTCCACCGGCCCCGCACGCTGCTCGGCGAGCGCCTGGACAGCCTGGTGCTGTCCACCCTGACCGAGGTGGACGTGATCGGCTTCTGCGTGCCCGCCGACGAGGCGATCGGCCGGGGCGACCGGTTCATCGCCGAGAAGCTCGCCGCGGTGAAGAAGACCCCGGTCGTCGCGGTGGTCACCAAGTGCGACCTCGCCGACCGCGAGGCGGTCGCCCGGCAGCTTCTCGCGGTCTCGGAGCTGGCGGACTTCGCGGAGATCATCCCGGTGTCCGCGGAGACGGGGGAGCGGCTCGACGTGCTCACCGAGCAGCTCGTCGCGCGGCTGCCGCAGTCCCCGCCGCTGTACCCCGACGGCGAGCTGACCGACGAGCCCGAGCAGGTGCTGGTGGCCGAGCTGATCAGGGAGGCCGCACTCGAAGGGGTGCGCGACGAGCTTCCGCACTCCATCGCGGTCGTCGTGGAGGAGATGGGTCCCCGGGAGGGCAGGGACGATCTGCTCGACGTCTACGCCCACATGTTCGTGGAGCGCCCCTCGCAGAAGGCCATCGTCATCGGCCCGAAGGGCGCCCGGCTGAAGGACGTCGGCACGCGGGCCCGTCAGCAGATCGAGGCCCTGCTCGGCACCCGGGTCTACCTGGACCTGCGCATCAAGGTCGCCAAGGACTGGCAGCGCGACCCCAAGCAGCTCCGCCGCCTCGGCTTCTACGACTGAGCCGCCTCGGCCTCCCCCCAGTTCAGCCGGGCCCGCAGGGCGGGCGCGTCCGGGGCGAGGGCGGAGACCAGCGTGCCGGGGCCGGCCAGGGGCAGCACGGCGCAGCCCTCGGACAACACGGGCGCCGGCGGGCGGACGCCGGTGAGCAGCACGCTCCCGACGCAGCGGGCGTCGCCGTACACCGCCGGGCTGCCGTCCACGGCGGGGTCGCCCACCGACAGCTCCTGGCGCAGCAGCGGCACCCCCGCCACGGTGGCGTCGAAACGGGAACGGCACACGCCGGGACGTTCGCCGTGCCGCCCGAACACGATCTCCTCGCGCCAGGACACCCGGGCGTCCTCGTCCAGGTCCAGCCGCACGTCCATGCGGTGGTCGCAGCCCGCGGCCAGCACGGTGGGCTCGGGGGCGAACCGCAGCACCGCCCCTGCGCCGACCCGGGCCCGCACCACCACACGGGACACGCCGGGGCCGGGCAGCACCAGCGTGCTCGCCACCGACGCGATCTCCAGCGTGGTGCCCGGCGCCACGTCGAGCACCAGCTCCAGCAGGTCGCCGCCGAGCGGCCCGGCGGCGGTGGACACCAGGTGCACCCGCTCCGGCCCGGTCTGCCGCAAGGTCAGCGGCGGATCCGACCGGAGCGTGCGCAGCACCGTACGCCCGCCCGACCTCTCGGTACCTGCCACGGCCCGCGCACGCAGCGACCGCCGGCCGGGCGGCGGTGTGCCCGCCCGATCAGGGTTCACGGTCTCCATGGTGGTGCTCATCGGCACGGCCCGCCGCACGCCCTCAGGTACCGGAGGCCGGCACGACGTGGTCGTGCGGCCCCGCCTGGGCGTGGGCCCAGGCCTGGGTGACCCCGTGGACCCACTCGGCCACGGCGTACACCTCCGGCACCTCCCGGATCGAGGTGAACAGCACCGGCTTGCCCTCACGGACGGCCGCCGCGTCCCTGGACATGACGGTCAGGTCGGCGCCGACGTGTTTGGCCAGGTCGGTCTTGTTGATGACCAGCAGGTCGGCGCCGGTGACGCCGGGGCCGCCCTTGCGGGGCACCTTGTCGCCGCCGGACACGTCCAGCACGAAGATCTGCTGGTCGGCCAGCCCCCTGCTGAAGGTCGCGGTGAGGTTGTCGCCGCCGCTCTCCACGATGACGAGGTCGAGCGGCCCGAAGCGTTCCTCCAGGGTCTCGACCGCGTCGATGTTGGCCGCGATGTCGTCGCGGATCGCGGTGTGCGGGCAGCAGCCGGTCTGCACGGCGATGACGCGTTCGGGGTCGATCACCCCGGCGCGGCGCAGGAAGTCGGCGTCCTCGGTGGTGTAGATGTCGTTGGTGACCACGCCCAGGCGCAGGACGGGGCCGAGCGTGCGGCACAGCGCCGCGACCAGGGCGGTCTTGCCGCTGCCGACCGGGCCGCCGACGCCGAGGCGCAGTGCCCTGCCGTGCGGGTCCGGACGGTCGTGGCGGTCGTCGTGGTTAGCTGACAAAGAGCCGTACCTCCGTGCGTAGGTGCTGTTCGGCCAGCAGATCGAGTGCGGGTGCGGCGTGCGCGGGAAGGTCTTCCCACGCGGTGCTTGTGCCGGCCGCGCGGGCCACGCCGTCGAGCTCCGGCCCGAGGCCGGCGAGCACCCGGTGCACGACGACGGGGTCGAGACCGAGCAGCCGGACCGCCGCGGTGGCGGGTCCGGTGATCGTGGTGTACGCGGTCGCGAGGGCCGCGTCGTACGGATCGCAGCCCGCCGCCGCCGCGACGGCGCCGAGCGCGATCGGATGGTGCGTGCCCTGCGGCACGGCCGCCGCCAGCGCGTCCAGCGCGGGCGAGGGCCAGATGCGCCGCGCGCTGCGCACCAGCAGCCGCCCCTGCGTGCGGCTCGCGTCCCGCTGCGCGGGCGAGGCCGTCCGCGCGTCCCCCTCGGCGTCCAGCGCACGCCACGCGTCCACGGACGTCCCCGCGCCGGGTGACCGTCCGGCGTCCGCCGAGGTCCCGGTGCCGTCGGGGCGCGCCGTCCCGCTCGCCAGCGCGCACGCCGCGGCGGCGAGGGACGCGGCGACGAGCCCGGTGGTGGCGAGCCGCCCCCGCAGGAAGCGCGCGAGGTCGCCGGGCCCGGTGATGTCCCCGGTGCGCACCGCCTGTTCGGCGCCCCCCGAGTGGGCGTGGCCGCCGGCGGGGAGCCGGGAGTCGGCCAGGAGCAGCAGCGCCGCCGTCATGGTCAGAACAGGAAGTAGCGCTGGGCCATGGGCAGTTCCACGGCCGGGGCGGGTTCGACGAGTTCGCCGTCCACCCGCACCGCGAAGGTGTCGGGGTCGACGTCGATGGCGGGCAGGGCGCCGTTGTTCGGCATGGATTCCTTCCCGCGCCGCCGCACGTCCGCGACCGGCACGAGCCGCCGGTCCACGTTCAGGCGGCCCGCCAGCCCGTCCTCCAGGGCGATCGGCGCCACGAAGTGCAGCGACGTCGCCGCCGCGGTCTTCGGTGCGGCGCCGAACATGGGGCGCGGCATCACCGGTTGCGGCGTGGGGATGGACGCGTTGGCGTCGCCCATCTGCGCGTACGCGATGACTCCGCCCTTGAGCACGACGTCCGGCTTGACGCCGAAGAACGCCGGGTCCCAGAGCACCAGGTCGGCGAGCTTGCCCACCTCCACGGACCCGACGTGTTCGTCCAGCCCGTGCGCCACGGCCGGGCAGATGGTGTACTTCGCCACGTACCGCTGGGCGCGCAGGTTGTCGGCGCCCCCGTCCCCGGGCAGCGCGCCCCGCCGCTTCTTCATCACGTGCGCCGTCTGCCAGGTGCGGATCACCGTCTCGCCGACCCGCCCCATGGCCTGGGAGTCCGAACCGATCATCGAGATGGCCCCGAGGTCGTGCAGCACGTCCTCGGCGGCCATGGTGGACGGCCGGATGCGCGACTCGGCGAAGGCCAGGTCCTCGGGCACCGCGGGGTTGAGATGGTGGCAGACCATCAGCATGTCGAGGTGCTCGTCCAGCGTGTTCACGGTGTGCGGCCGGGTCGGGTTGGTCGAGGACGGCAGCACGTTGCGGTACGACGCGACCCGGATGATGTCGGGCGCGTGCCCGCCGCCCGCCCCCTCGGTGTGGTAGGCGTGGATCATCCGGTCGCCGATCGCGGCCAGCGTCGACTCGACGAACCCCGCCTCGTTCAGGGTGTCGGTGTGGATGGCCACCTGCACGCCGGTGGCGTCGGCCACCCGCAGGCACGCGTCGATGGCGGACGGCGTGGTGCCCCAGTCCTCGTGCAGCTTGAACCCCGAGGCCCCGGCGCGCAGTTGCTCCAGCAGGCCGTCCTCGCTCACGGTGTTGCCCTTGCCGAGCAGGGCGACGTTGACGGGCATGCCGTCCATCGCCTCCAGCATGCGGGCGAGGTACCACGTGCCGGTGACGGTGGTGGCCTTGGTGCCCTCGGCCGGGCCGGTGCCGCCGCCGATGACCGTGGTGACACCGGCGGCGAGGGCTTCGTCCACGATCTGCGGGCAGATGAGGTGGACGTGCGAGTCGATGGCCCCGGCCGTGATGATCTTGCCGTTGCCGGAGATGATCTCGGTGGAGGGCCCGATCACCAGGTCGGGGTGCACACCGTCCATGGTGTCGGGGTTGCCTGCCTTGCCGATGGCGGCGACGCGGCCGTCCCGCACGCCGATGTCGGCCTTCACCACGCCCCAGTGGTCGAGGATCACCGCGCCGGTGATGACCAGGTCGGGGGCGCCCTCGGCCCGGGTCGCGCGGGCCTGTCCCATGGATTCGCGGATGACCTTGCCACCGCCGAAGACGACCTCGTCGCCCCCGCCGTCCTGGCCCCTGCTGAGGTCCTCCGACACCTCGACGAACAGATCGGTGTCCGCGAGACGGATCCGGTCGCCGGTCGTCGGGCCGTACAGGACGGCGTATCTCGGGCGTTCGATCGCCGGTTCAGGCATGTGGGTCCCCGTCCGCACTGGTCTGTGATGGTTCTGTGGCGGGCGGGCCGTGGTCGAGCGGCCCGGCCCACTCGGGGCGCAGGCCCGGGACGACGCGCCGCCCGGCGATGGGCACCAGGGTGACGTCCCGCTCGACGCCGGGCTCGAACCGGACGGCGGTGCCCGCGGGGACGTCCAGCCGCAGGCCCCACGCGGCCTCCCGGTCGAACTCCAGGCCGGGGTTGGCGGCGGCGAAATGGTAGTGGGAGCCGACCTGGACCGGCCGGTCGGCGGTGTTGACGACGCGCAGGACGACCCGTTCGCGTCCCGGGTTGAGCGGGACGGGCGGGCCGGTGTGCACGATCTCGCCGGGGATCATGTGATCGGCCGGTGGACGGTGACGAGCTTGGTGCCGTCGGGGAAGGTCGCCTCGATCTGCACGGACTCCAGCATCTCGGGGATCCCTTCCATGACGTCCTCGCGGCGCAGGACCTTGCGGCCCGCCTCCATGAGGTCGGCCACGCTTTGGCCGTCCCTGGCGCCTTCCAGCAGGAAGGAGGCGATGACGGCGGTGGCCTCCGGGTGGTTCAACCGCAGCCCACGGGCTTGCCGGTCACGGGCGACACCCGCCGCTACATGGATGAGCAGGCGTTCCTGTTCGTGTGGGGTGAGCCGCATGGCCGGACCCTAGGCAACGACCGTTTCGGTGAGGTGACGTGCGGATTTCCAGTTCGTGTCGGCACCGGCGGGGCCCGCTGTCACCTTACTCCGGCGCCCGGCGTCCCTGATTCACCAGAAAGTTTTGCTATGGGTGAGATTTCGCGGCCAGATTCGGCCGGCGCGAAAAACCTTATGGCGTCAGGGCTTTGAGGTGCGGTCGTGTTGATGAGGTGAAGAGCCGGTAAACGGCAATTAACATTTGCGACCTTGTCGCGAAACCTCGTTCGCGGACCTTTGCGGCAGACGGGTCGGTGCGGGGGCCGTATCGGCAAGGAGGACTAATTGCGGAATTCAGCTTGGCGCATCGGGGCTGCGGTCGCGCTCCTGGCGACCGGTCTCACCGCCTGTGGCGGTGAGCCGACGACGGCCTCGGGCGGTGCCTCCGCAGGAGCTGGAAGCGACACGATCAAGGTCGGCGTACTTCATTCGCTGAGCGGCACCATGGCGATCAGCGAGGTCACGGTGCGGGACGCGGAACTGCTCGCCATCGAGGAGATCAACGCCGCGGGCGGCGTTCTCGGCAAGAAGATCGAGCCCGTCGTCGAGGACGGCGCGTCCGACTGGCCGACCTTCGCGGAGAAGGCCACGAAGCTGATCGCCCGGGACAAGGTGGCCACGGTGTTCGGCGGCTGGACCTCCGCCAGCCGCAAGGCCATGCTCCCGGTCTTCGAGAAGCGCAAGGGCCTGCTGTGGTACCCGGTGCAGTACGAGGGCCTGGAGAGCTCGCCGAACATCTTCTACACCGGCGCCACCACCAACCAGCAGATCGTGCCGGGCCTCGACTACCTGAAGGAAGAGGGCAAGAAGAAGATCTTCCTGGTCGGCAGCGACTACGTCTTCCCGCGTACCGCCAACAAGATCATCAAGGCGTACGCTGCGGCGAACGGCATGGAGATCCTCGGTGAGGAGTACACCCCGCTCGGCCACACCGAGTACAGCACCCTGGTGAACAAGGTGGTGCAGGCCAAGCCGGACGCGGTCTTCAACACGCTGAACGGCGACAGCAACGTCGCGTTCTTCAAGCAGTTGAAGAGCGCCGGGGTCACCGCCGAGAAGATGCCGGTCATGTCGGTCAGCGTCGCCGAGGAAGAGGTCAAGGGCATCGGCGTCGACAACATCGCCGGCCACCTCGTGGCGTGGAACTACTACCAGACCACCGACAACCCGGCCAACAAGAAGTTCGTCGAGGCGTTCAAGGCCAAGTACGGCGCCGACCGCCCGACGTCCGACCCGATGGAGGCCGGCTACAACGCGGTCTACCTGTGGGCCGAGGCGGTGAAGAAGGCCGGCAGCACCGACATCGAGGCGGTGAAGAAGGCGGCGGGCGGCATCGCCCTGGAGCTGCCCGAGGGCCTCGTCACCATCGACGGCGAGAACCAGCACATGTACAAGACCGCGCGGATCGGCGTGATCGAGCCGGACGGCCTCATCAAGGAGGTCTGGAACTCCGGCAAGCCCATCAAGCCCGACCCCTACCTGAAGACGTACTCCTGGGCGGGCGGCCTCGCCTGACGAGGGCGTGCCCGACGAGATGAGTGGCCGGGCCGGGCGAGTCTCACCCGGCCACACCAGAACGGGTTCCGGGACGCGGGGCGACCCGACCGCGGGAAGCACCGCGGCGCGGCGACGCGGCGCCCCCGCGTCCCGGAGCCGGCAGGGCCGTCCCCGCCCCGCCGTACAGAAGGGATCTCCGGCTTATGCACAACGGGACTGACATGGACGGCGGCGAGCCGTCCATGCGGTCGGCCAGGACGGGCGGGAGGTGACGGCCGGATGGAGGCGGTAGTCAACCAGCTCCCCATCGGGCTGTCGATCGGGGCCGTGCTGCTGCTCATCGCGCTCGGCCTCACGTTCACGTTCGGGCAGATGGGCGTGATCAACATGGCGCACGGCGAGTTCATCATGGCCGGCGCCTACACCGCTTACCTCCTGCAGGACTGGGCCGGGCGCCAGGCGGTGCTCGTCGCGCTGCCCGTCGCGTTCCTCGTGGCCGGGATCATGGGCTGGATCCTGGAACGCACGGCCATCCGCCACTTCTACGGCCGCCCGCTGGACACGCTGCTGCTCACCTGGGGCGTCAGCCTGGTGCTCCAGCAACTCGCCCGCGACCTGTTCGGCGCGCCGAACGTGCAGGTGCCGGCGCCGGCGTGGCTGCAGGGCGGCATCGGCATCCTGCCCTACAACCGCATGTTCATCATGGCCCTCGCCGTCGGCAGCGTCGTCGCGATCTGGGTGTACATGACGCGCAGCTCCCACGGGCGCCGCATGCAGGCCGTCATGCAGAACCGGCAGCTCGCCGCGGTCAGCGGCATCAACACCGGGCGGGTCGACCAGCGCACGTTCTTCATCGGTTCCGGCCTCGCCGGCATCGCGGGCGTCGCGCTCACCCTCATCGGCCCGGTGGGCCCCGCCCTCGGCACCTACTACATCGTGGACGCGTTCCTCGTGGTGGTGGCCGGCGGCCTCGGGCAGTTGCGCGGCGCGGTGCTCGCCGCCGTCGCGCTCGGCCTGCTCAACTCCTACGCCGAGTTCTGGACCAACGCCAGCCTGGCCAAGGTGATCGTGTTCGTGGCCATCATCGCGTTCCTCCAGATCCGGCCGCAGGGCCTGTTCGTGCTTCGATCGAGGGCGCTCACATGACGACCACCGTGCGCGACGCCGTGACCGTCGCGGCCCCGCCCCCCGGGCCGTCCTTCGGACGGCGCCTGCGCGGCCCCGCCGTGTTCGCCGCCGTCGCGATCCTGGCGCTGGTGGTGGCACCGCTGCTGCTGGAGCCGTTCCGTCTCGGGCTGCTCGCCAAGTACCTCTGCTACGCCATCGTGGCCCTCGGCATCGGCCTCGCCTGGGGGCAGGGCGGCATGCTCACCCTGGGCCAGGGCGTGTTCTTCGGGCTCGGCGGCTACGCGATGGGCATGTACCTCAAGCTGCGCGACGCCGGGGGCGACCTGCCGGACTTCATGGTGTGGAGCGGCGTGGAGAAGCTGCCCGCGTTGTGGGTGCCGTTCGCCAACCCGGTGTTCGCCATAGTGTTCGCGGTGGCGGGGCCCGTGCTGCTCGCGGTGCTGCTCGGCTCGCTGGTGTTCCGGCAGCGGGTGCGCGGCGCGTACTTCGCCATCCTCACCCAGGCGCTCGCCGCCGCCCTGGTGATCCTGCTGGTCGGCCAGCAGGGGCTCACCGGCGGCACCAACGGGCTCACCAACTTCTTCGACCTGTTCGGGCAGGACCTCGCCGCCGACAACACGCAGCGCGGGCTGTACGTCGTCGTCGCCGTCGTGCTGCTGGTGCTGTACCTGCTGGCCTGGCAGATGGTGCGCAGCAGGTTCGGGCGGCTGCTCATCGCGGTGCGCGACGGCGAGGACCGGGTGCGGTTCCTCGGCTACAACCCCGCGACGGTCAAGACCCTTACGTTCGCGGTGTCCGCCGGCATGGCGGGCCTGGCCGGGGCGCTGTTCGTGCCGGTCGTCGGCATCATCTCGCCCGCGCTGCTCGGCGTGGTGCCCTCACTGGAGCTGGTCGTCGCCGTCGCGGTCGGCGGCCGGTTCGCGCTGGCCGGGGCCATCCTCGGCGCGGTGGTCATGGGGTACGCCAAGACGTCCTTCAGCGAGCAGTTCGCCGACGGCTGGCTGTACCTGCAGGGGGCGCTGTTCATCCTGGTCATGACGCTCGCGCCCAAGGGGATCTTCGGGGTCGCCGCCGCCGCGCGTGACCTCGTCACGGCACGCAGGAGGCGTCCCGCATGAGCGACCACGGCGCGCTGCTGGAGGTGCGGGACCTCTCGGTGGTGTTCGACGGCTTCCGCGCCATCGACGGCATCGACCTCACCGTGCGGCAGGGCGAGCTGCGCTTCCTGATCGGCCCGAACGGCGCCGGGAAGACCACGCTGGTGGACGTCGTCACCGGGCTGACCAAGCCGGCGTCCGGCACCGTGCGGTTCGAGGGCGCCGACCTGGTGGGCCGCAAGGAGCACGAGATCGTCCGCATGGGCGTGGGGCGCACGTTCCAGACCTCGGTGGTGTTCGAGAAGCTCACCGTGATCGAGAACCTCGACCTGGCGGCGTCGTTCCGCAGGCCGCTGTGGTCGCTGGCGCGGCGGCGGCGCGGTGTCTCCGGCGACGTCGCCGCGGCGATGGAGATCACCGGCCTGGACGCGCTGGCGGAACGCCCCGCCGGGGTGTTGTCGCACGGGCAGCGGCAGTGGCTGGAGATCGGCATGCTCATCGCGCAGCGGCCCCGGCTGCTGCTGCTGGACGAGCCGGTGGCCGGCATGTCGGCCGACGAGCGGTCCCGCACCGGGCTGCTGCTCACCGAGATCGCCAAGGACCACACGGTCATCGTGATCGAGCACGACATGGAGTTCCTGCGGCGGTACGCCTCGCAGGTCACCGTCCTGCACGAGGGCAAGGTGCTCACCGAGGGCTCGGTGGACGAGGTGCGTGCCGACCCGCGGGTGCAGGAGGTCTACCTCGGCCGGGCCAGGGACGAGGCCGGCGCCCGCGTGCCGGACGGGGAACGGACGGCGGGCGTGGGCACGGCCGCCGGGGAGGTGACGTGATGTTGTCGGTCCGGGGCCTTGAGGCCGGGTACGGCAGGGCGCGCGTGCTGTTCGGCGTGTCGTTCGACGTGGCGCCGGGGAGCCTGGTCTGCGTCATGGGGCGCAACGGCGTGGGCAAGACCACGCTGCTCAACACGGTGATGGGTGTGCTGCCCGCCACCGGGGGCACCGTGACGTTCGAGGGCACCGACGTGACGCGCCTGCCGCCGCACCAGCGGGTGAGGCTCGGCCTCGGGTACGTCCCGCAGGGCCACGAGACGTTCCCGCAGCTCAGCGTGCAGGGCAACCTGCAGGTGACGCTGGAGGCCTCGCCGCACCGGGACCCGTCGGCCATCGACGAGGCGCTGGAGGTGTTCCCCCGGCTGAAGCCGCTGCTGAAACGGCGGGCGGGCTTCCTGTCCGGCGGCCAGCAGCAGCAGCTCGCGATGGCGCGGGCGCTGGTCACCCGGCCCAAGCTGCTGATCCTGGACGAGCCCACCGAGGGCATCCAGCCGTCCATCATCCTGGAGATCGAGGAGGCCATCGAGCGGCTGCACGCCTCGGGGCTCGCGGTGCTGCTGGTGGAGCAGTACCTCGACCTGGCGCTGCGGCTCGCCGACCGGTTCCTCATCCTGGACGCCGGGCACGTCGTGCGCGACGGCACCGCCGACGACCTGCACGACGAGGAGGTGCACCGGCTGCTGGCCGTGTGACGCCGCGGCTACTCCCTGCGCACCGGCTCCCGCGGGGGCGGGCGCAGGGCGTAGTGCACGTCGAACGCCGGACGCTCGGAGCGGATCGGCGGGATCCGGAGGAAGTTGTGCCGGGGCGGCGGGCAGGAGGTGACCCACTCCAGCGAGTTGCCGTGGCCCCACGGGTCGTCCACGGTCACCCTCTCGCCGCGCCACCACGTCTTCACCACGTTCCAGATGAACGGCAGGGTGGACGCGCCCAGCAGAAATGCGCCGACGGACGAGAGCTGGTTCATGAACACCAGGTTCCCCTCGTCCGGGTAGTCGGCGTAGCGGCGCGGCATGCCCTGCGTGCCGAGCAGGTGCTGCACGAAGAACGTGAGGTGGAACCCGACGAACAGCGTCCAGAAGTGCAGCTTGCCGAGGCGGTCGTCCAGCATCTTGCCGGTCAGCTTGGGCCACCAGAAGTAGAAGCCGGCGAACATGGCGAACACGACGGTGCCGAACAGCACGTAGTGGAAGTGGGCCACCACGAAATAGCTGTCGCTCACGTGGAAGTCCAGCGGAGGCGACGCCAGGACCACCCCGGTCAGGCCGCCGAACAGGAACGTCACCAGGAACCCCACCGCGAACAACATCGGCGTGGGGAAGACCAGGTGCCCGCGCCACATCGTGCCCACCCAGTTGAAGAACTTCACCCCCGTGGGCACCGCGATGAGGAACGACATGAACGAGAAGAACGGCAGCAGCACGTGCCCGGTGACGAACATGTGGTGCGCCCACACCACCGCGGACAGGCCGCTGATGGCCATGGTGGCGCCGACCAGCCCGATGTAGCCGAACACCGGTTTGCGGCTGAACACCGGGAGCACCTCGGTCACGATGCCGAAGAACGGCAGCGCGACGATGTACACCTCCGGGTGGCCGAAGAACCAGAACAGGTGCTGCCACAGCAGCACCCCGCCGGTCTCCGGGTCGTAGATGTGCGAGCCGAGCCTGCGGTCGATGGCCAGCGCGAGCAGCGCCGCCGCCAGCACCGGGAACGCCAGCAGCACCAGCATGCTGGTGAGCAGGGTGTTCCAGGTGAAGATCGGCATGCGGAACATCGTCATGCCGGGCGCCCGCATCGTGATGATCGTGGTGATGAAGTTGACCGCGCCGAGGATGGTGCCGAGGCCCGACATGACCAGGCCCATGATCCACATGTCCGGCCCGAGGCCCGGGGTGTACTGCTCCGTGGACAGCGTCGTGTAGGCCGTCCATCCGAAGTCCGCGCCCCCGTCCGCCGTGAACATGCCCGCCACCACGATCAGGCCGCCGAACAGGAAGAGCCAGTAGCTGAGCATGTTCAGCCTGGGGAACGCCACGTCCGGCGCGCCGATCTGCAGCGGCATCACGGCGTTGGCGAACCCGGCGAAGAGCGGCGTCGCGAACAACAGCAGCATCAGCGTGCCATGGATGGTGAAGTACTGGTTGTAGCTCTTCGCGCCGGAGATCTGCAGTCCCGGCGCGAACAACTCCGCCCGGATCAGCATCGCCAGGATCCCCGCGAACAGGAAGAACCCGAACGCCGTGATGAGATAGAGATTGCCGATCACCTTGTGATCGGTGGACGCGGCCCACTTCACCGCGGAATAAGCACGCTCGCGCCGTCGTTCCCGTCGCTCCAGCACGGCTTCCGAGACCATGCCCCACCCCCGTCCGCCCTGGGCGGCCACACCTCTTTCATTCCCCCGCCCGCGCCACCCGCGGGTGTTTCACCAGCAAACCCCTACAAAACACCGCACGCTCGGTGGCCGGCCCTGAGGCTCCACGGGTCTGCCCCGGCGTCGATCGCCAGGGGCAACACGTAGCGGGCGGTCTCGCCGACGGCACATACTGGAGACAATGAAGCCAGCCAGCGGCGCGTCCCGCCGTCACCTGTCCACGAGTCCCTTCAAACCGCCGCCTCCCCTCCCTCCCTCCGAGAGGTTCAGCGTCCACGACCAGGTGACCCACGATCGGTACGGTCTTGGTGTGGTCATGGGTGTGGAAGACGGAGTCGCCGTGCTCATCGATTTTCGATCACGGCAGGAACGAATCCCGACACCATGCAGCAAGCTGCACAAACTCTGAGGCACCACGACGAGCAAGGGCCCGCGCCTGGAAGGCGCGGGCCCTTGCTCTTGGTGGCGTCCCGGGGTTAGAGGGGAACGATGTTCTCCGCCTGCGGGCCCTTCTGGCCCTGGGTGACGTCGAACTGTACCTTCTGACCCTCGCGCAGCTCGCGGTAGCCCTGCGCGGCGATGTTCGAGTAGTGGGCGAAGACGTCGGCGCCGCCGCCGTCCTGCTCGATGAAGCCGAAGCCCTTTTCCGCGTTGAACCACTTCACAGTGCCGACAGCCATGTCAATACTCCTTTACAGGGGGCCGAGCCGGAACCCGCACCGTACGGGTTCCGCGTCGCCTGATGAGGCCCCTCCGGAGCTGGCCGGAAAACAAAAAGTGCACCTGAACGTCACATACCGTTAGGCGCACACAAGTTTCATGGGTACCACAACTGCAACTGGTCAGAGAATATCACCTGCGCCGGGAGAACGCACCTGGCCCCCGCCCGGTCGCCGGCGACGGGGCCCCACCCCGCCGTCCTGACCGGCGTTCCTCGGCGCAGGGACGGTGGGGCGGGGCACACGGAGACCTCGGTGCCGCGTCACGCCGGAGGGGTCACTCCAAGCCCCGCGGGGTGGGGGAGCCGAGGAACAGCCGCGCCGGTACGGCGTCGGCGATGGCCTTGTAGCCGGCCGGGTTGAAGTGCAGGTGGTCGCCGGTGTCGTAGGCCGGCAGGATCTGGCGCGGGTTCGCCGGGTCACGGACCGCGCGATCGAAGTCGATCACCGCGTCGAACCTGCCGCCGGTGCGGATCCAGCGGTTGACGGCCTGGCGCGTGTTCTCGCGCAGGCCCTCGGGGTCGTCGTAGCCGGGGTTGTTGCCGCCGAACGGCGTGATCGTGCCGCCGTACACCGGGATCTGGTGCGCGTGCGCCCGCGTGATGATCTGCTCGTACGCCGCGATCAGGTCGGCCGCGACCTTCTCCTGCGCCTCCGCGGTCGCCGCGGCCGTGCCGATGTCGTTGACGCCCTCGAACAGCAGCAGCCACTTCACCCCGCTCTGCGCGAGCAGGTCACGGTCCAGCCGCGCCAGCACGTTCGGGCCGAGCCCGTCGTTCAGCACGCGGTTGCCGCCCGCGGCCTGGTTGAGCACGGCGATGTGACGCGTGGACGGGCTCGCCTGCAGGCGGTCGAAGAGCTGGTTGGGCCAGCGGTCGTTGCCGTTGGTGGTGGAGCCCCGGCCGTCGGTGAGCGAGTCGCCCACGACGACCACGCCCGCGGTCTGCGGCGGGGACCACACCTCGACGCCGCTGAGGAAGTACCAGTGGTCGGTCCGGGTCGCCCCCGTCAGGTCCTGGTCGGTGACGTGGTCGCCGGCGAGGAGGTGCGAGGAGGTGCGGGAACCGGGGTGCGAGGTGATGTCGCTGGACGCCTGCCCCTGCGCCAGGTAGATCGTGACGGTCAGGTTGGACCGCGGCGCCAGCGTGAAGTTCAGCGGGTCGGACACCGCCTGCGCGCCCACCGGGATCGTCACCGACGGCCGTCCGCTGAAGGTGACCGGGCGGGACGTGCCCGGCTCGATGCCCGTCACCCCGGCCTGCCCGCCGGCCGGGAGGGCCACCGCGACCTTGGTGATGGGCAGCGCGGCGCCGCCGAAGGCGTTGGAGAACCGCAGCCGCGCCTGCCGTCCGCCGACCGACACCTGCACCGTCTGGCGCAGCGTGGCGTCGGCGAGCACCAGGCCGTCCTGGGTGAACGGCGCGGGCGGCATGTTGTGCGGCTCGGTGAGCTGCGGCATCGACACCCAGGTGTTCACCCAGTGCGCGCTGCTCACGCCGCCGTGGCCGCCGCCGGTCAGGTCGTTCACCGGGACGGGGTCCTTGGGCGCGCCGAGCGCGCCGATCGCCGGCGATGCCACGACGACGGCGAAGGCGATGAGGACGGCGGTGACCCATCTGCCAATCGACGACTCTCCAAGGTCGGCCAAGGCTCCCCGCCTGCCTGACACCGGCATGAGCGCGGGCATGGGGCGTCGCATCACAGGTCTCCTCTTCGACCGTTCCGACGAATCAGATTGAAACGTTTCGGTGATCGACCCGAACGTTTCCGGGCGCAACGTACGTCGCCCGCGTCACACGGTCAACGGATCCACGGCCGCATGGCCGCATACCCCGCGATGGGCCTGCCGGAGGGCAGGTGAATGCCTTAGGGGAGGGGACGGAAACCTTTCGGCGTCCCGCGCCTGGCTGAAACTTCCACGGCCCGCTTACTGCAGGTAGTTCTCCACTTCGCTGACCGGCCGCGGGGCCGCGTGGTCGGGGTCCTCACCGAACTCGCGGCGGGCCTTGCGCTGGCGCAGCAGGTCCCAGCACTGGTCCAGGGACTCCTCCAGGTGCCGCACCCGGTTCCGCTCGTCCTCCGAGGACACCTCGCCGCCCGCCACGCGCTCCCGCAGCTCGTGCTCCTCGGCGACAAGTTCCTTGATCCTCGAAAAGATCTCCCCGTCCTGCATGCCCGCCTCCTCGTCGTATTTAGGGGGAGCTTACGGGTATCGCATCCCATACGCTGACAAAGGTCGGCCGGTATGCTCCTGACCAGGCCGGGGACCCTCCACCGGCCTCCGCGACACGTCAGGGAACGGTCACCAGGTGAGACGCCGTCTCGCCGGCCCCCGCCCATCTGCTACCGTCGGACCTATGCTGCGCGGGCTGCTTCTTAGCCGCCGCGGCGAGGGCCTGTAAGAGGCCGGCTCCCTCGCCGCGGAGCGATGTGCTGCGCGTCGGCCGCCTGTGACTTTCCCGGTGGCGGCGAACCTTCTTTCATGCCAGGTCGTTCCTGTGCCGCCCCGGTTCCGGCAGACCGACGAGGAGCACGATGTATCCCCAGCAGCAGCCCAGCCCCATGCCGTTCCAGCGCTACGAGGCGTTCACCCCCGTACGCCTGAAAGACCGCACCTGGCCTGATCAGGTGATCGACCGGGCGCCGCAGTGGTGCGCGGTCGATCTGCGCGACGGCAACCAGGCCCTGATCGACCCCATGGACTCGCACCGCAAGCTGAAGATGTTCGAGCTGCTGGTGCGCATGGGCTACAAGGAGATCGAGGTGGGCTTCCCTGCCGCCTCGCAGACCGACTTCGACTTCGTCCGCCGCATCATCGAAGAGGGCCGCGTCCCCGACGACGTGGTGATCCAGGTACTGACCCAGGCCAGGCCCGAGCTGATCGAGCGCACCTTCGAGTCGGTGCGCGGCGCCAAGCAGGCCATCGTCCACCTGTACAACTCCACCTCCACCCTGCAGCGGCGTGTGGTGTTCGGGCAGGACAAGGACGGCATCACGGCCATCGCCGTCGAGGGCGCCAAGCTGTGCAAGAAGCTGGCCGACCAGATGACCGGCACCACGATCTTCTTCCAGTACTCGCCGGAGTCGTTCACCGGCACCGAGCTGGAGTACGCCGTCGAGGTCTGCGACGCCGTCAACGACGTGTGGCAGCCCACCCCCGACCACAAGGTCATCATCAACCTGCCCGCGACGGTCGAGATGGCGACGCCCAACGTCTACGCCGACCAGATCGAGTGGATGCACCGCAACCTGCGCTACCGCGACTCCATCGTGCTGTCCCTGCACCCCCACAACGACCGCGGCTCGGCCGTCGCCGCCGCCGAGCTCGGCTACATGGCGGGCGCGGACCGCATCGAGGGCTGCCTGTTCGGCAACGGCGAGCGCACCGGCAACGTCTGCCTGGTCACCCTGGGCATGAACCTGTTCTCCCAGGGCGTCGACCCCAAGATCGACTTCGGCGACATCGACGAGATCCGCCGCGTCGTCGAGTACTGCAACCAGCTCCCCGTGCACCCCCGCCACCCCTACGGCGGCGAACTGGTGTACACCGCCTTCTCCGGCTCCCACCAGGACGCCATCAAGAAGGGCCTGGAGTCCCTGGAACGCGACGCCGCCACCGCCGGCGTCCCCGTGGACGACTTCGCGTGGGCCGTCCCGTACCTGCCCATCGACCCCAAGGACGTCGGCCGCACCTACGAGGCCGTCATCCGGGTCAACAGCCAGTCCGGCAAGGGCGGCGTCGCGTACATCATGAAGGCCGAGCACGGCTTCGACCTGCCGCGCCGCCTGCAGATCGAGTTCTCCGGCGTCATCCAGTCCCGCGCCGACACCGAGGGCGGCGAGGTCACCCCCGCCGAGATGTGGAAGATCTTCAGCGACGAGTTCCTCCCCAACCCCGACCGCCCCTGGGGCCGCTTCGCCATGCTGGCCCACCGCAACGTCTCCAAGGTCGACGAGAAGGACGTCATCAGCGCCGACATCCGCATGGACGGCGAGATCCGCGAGGTGGAAGGCGTGGGCAACGGCCCCATCTCCGCCTTCGTGGACGCCCTCAGCCGCGTCGGGGTGGACATCCGCGTCCTCGACTACAGCGAACACGCCATGAGCGCCGGCTCCGACGCCCGCGCCGCCGCCTACGTCGAGTGCCAGATCGCCGACCGCACCCTGTGGGGCATCGGCGTGGACGCCAACACCGTGACCGCCTCCCTGAAGGCCATCCTCTCCGCCGTCAACCGCGCCCACCGCACCTGACCCCGGCCCTGGACACGGCCGCCGCGCCATCGCACCTGACCCTGGCCCTCCCTGGGCGCGGCCGCCATGCCACCGCGCATGACCTCGACCCTCCTGGGCACGGCCGCCGCCACGGCGGCCGTGCCACCGCCCTGAGCCCGCCCCCCGCCCCGCCGCCGTGTGCCGTCCTTGATCGGCGCCGCGTCGGCGGGACGTGGTACGGCGAATCCGGCGCCGCTGTACGGCGGATCACCCGGGGACGGGAGGGACGTGCGACGGCAGAGGAAAGATTCATGGTGGCAACGGCGCGTCGTCCCCGTACGCACGGGGGACGCGGCGATGCTGTGATGAGATCTTGACCGCTCTCAGCGCGAGTGCGTTGATGCGGTGGACGAATCCATCTCCGCGGGCGACGGCGGTTTCGTGAACGGGGACGGGGAAGACCCAGGTGTCATCAAGGCATCCCTGCCCGCCTCACCCACGGTGATCCAGGGAAGGGAGTACCGATGTCCGTACGCAGATTCACCCGCGTGTTGTCGACGGCGCTGGTCGCGGGAGCCGCCCTGTTGTCCGTCACCCCGGCCCAGGCCGTGGCCCTGGAGGACTGCCGCCCCGGGAACATCTGCGGCTGGAGCGAGCAGTACTACCGTGGCAAGATGACCGTCCTGCGGGCGGGCGGCGGGTGCGTCAACACGCCGTTCCCGCTCAACTCCATCGCCAACACCTTCGGCAGCCCCGGCATCCCCGCCGTGGCCCTCCTGTACACCGGCCTCAACTGCACGGGCCGCTCCATGGTCAACGTCCTGCCCACCCAGCGCTACCCCGTCCTTCCCGCCCCCGCCCTCAGCGCGATGCTCGCCTGGTGAGGCGGTTTTCCGGTCCTGCCCGGCGTGGAAACGTTCAGGGCGGAACCGGGGGTGGTCCACGCACGCACGGGCGATGCGGCGACGCGTCGCGGACTTGTTGACCGCCCCCGGCGCGGATGCGTTGATGCGGGGGACGAATCGGCCTCCGAGGATGACGGCGGGTTCCTGACGGGGATCAGTAAACGACCGGCATTCATCCCTGCCCGCCTCACCACGGTGATCCAGGAAAGGGAGTCCCGATGTCCGTACGCAGGTCGGTCAGGATGTTGTCCGCGATGCTCGTCGCCGGCGCCGCCCTGGTGGCGCTCAGCCCGGCACAGGTGCAGGCCAGGGCCATGGCGCCCGGGGACTGCCCGGTGGGGAGGGTCTGCGGCTGGAGTTCCTCGGTCTATGTCGGCAGCATGGCCGTGCTGCCGACGGGTTCCGGGTGTCACAACGCGCCGTTCCAGGTCAGATCCGTCGTCAACAACACCAACAGCCCGGGTGGCCTGACGGCCCTGCTGTACAGCGGGTCGAACTGCACGGGGCGTTTCCTCATGAGTGTGGGCCCGCAGCGGCGTTACCCCACCCTCCCCGAGCCGGCGTTGAGTGTCTTCATCAACTGGTGACCTGAGCTCACAGAGACCTCACAGGAGTTCTGCGGGGACCTCCAGCGCGGCGTGCCAGCATCTCGCGGCATGAGATGTCCACGTCGTCCGGAGGGGGAACAGTGATCGAGGTAAGGGGGATCAGCAAGCGGTACCGCGACGTCATGGCGGTCGACGGGCTGAGCTTCGACGTGCGGCCCGGGGTGGTCACCGGCTTCCTCGGGCCGAACGGGGCGGGCAAGACCACCACGATGCGCGTCATCCTGGGGCTGGACGCGCCGGCCTCGGGGGACGCGCTCGTGCTCGGCGTGCGGTACGCGGCGCTGCCGGCGCCGATGCGGGCGGTGGGGGCGCTGCTGGACTCCGGGGCGGCGCATCCTGGCCGTACCGCGCGGGACCATCTGGTGTGCCTGGCGGACAGCAACGGGATCGGGCGCCGGAGGGTGGACGAGGTGCTGGGCCTCGCCGGGTTGTCCTCGGTGGCGGGGCGGCGGGCCGGGACGTTCTCGCTCGGCATGCGGCAGCGGCTGGGGATCGCGGCGGCGCTGCTCGGCGACCCCGCGGTGCTCATCTTCGACGAGCCGGTCAACGGTCTCGACCCTGAGGGAATCCTGTGGATCCGCACACTGATGCGGGACCTCGCCGCGGAGGGGCGCACGGTGCTGGTGTCCAGTCACCTGATGGGCGAGATGGCGCTCACGGCGGACCACCTCGTCATGATCGGCCGGGGTCGCCTGATCGCGGACACCTCCGTGGAGGACGTCCTGCGCGCCCGCGAGGTCCACGTCCGGACCCCGGAGGCCCGCCGGTTCGCCCACGCCCTCACCGCCATGGGTGCCGCGGTGCGGCAGGACGGCGAGGAGTTGACCATCGCCGGTGTCACCCCGGAAGAGGTGGGGCGGCTGGCCGCGGACGAGAGCGTCGTCCTGCACGAGCTGACCCCGCGCCGGACGTCCCTGGAGGACGCCTTCATGGAGCTGACCCGCGCCGACGTCGAGTTCGGAGCGGCCCGATGACCGCCACGACCGGCCGGGACCTCACGTCCGTGGTGGCGCGGGGACGGGCCCGGTTCCGGGACGTGCTGCGGTCCGAGTGGTCCAAGGCGCGCACACTGCGGTCCACCTGGATCGCGCTGGTGGCCCTGGTGCTGGTGGGCGTGCTGCTCACCGCGCTCTTCGCGGGTGCCGCCGGTCAGGACCACGGCGGATCGGACGAGGCGGCGCATCCGTTCGACTGGGTGTTCCGCGGGTTCGTCATCGTGCAGCTCGTCGCCGGCTACTTCGGGGCGAGGGCGGTGACCGTGGAGTACGCGACCGGCACCATGGGCGGCTCCCTCACCGCGGCCCCGCGCCGGGGGCGGGTCCTCGCGGCCAAGGCGGCGGTGTACGCGGCCATGGCGCTGGTCGCGGGGTGGGTCGCCGCGGTGACCATGTTCCTCACCGCCCGGGCGGTGCTGGCCGCCAAGGGACTGCCCTTCTTCGCCCTCACCGACCCCGGGGTGGCCCGGGCCCTGGCGGGGGTGGGGCTGCACATGGCGTTGACGAGCCTGTTCGGCCTCGCGATCGGCCTGCTCGTCCGCACCACCACCGGATCGGTCACCGTCCTGTTCCTGGTGTCCCTGCTCATCCCGGCGTTGTCGTCGCTGTTCCCGGCCTGGCTGGCGACGTTCGCGGTGAAGTACTTCCCGACCACGGCGGGCGGCCGGCTCGTCAGCCTGAACGAGGGCCCCGCGCTTCTCCCGCCGTGGGCCGGTTTCGCGGTGTTCTGCGCCTACATCGCGGTGCTCCTGACGGCTGCCCTCGTGGTCTTCCGCCGCCGTGACGCCTGATGCCACCCTGGTCAGGGCGATGAGCCGATGAGGAGGGGACGGGATGACGGGGGGCGACGGTGACCGGCGGGAGCGGCTGCTGGTCGTGGACGACGAGCCCACGGTGCGTGAGCTGCTCTCGGCGACCCTGCGTTTCGCGGGTTTCGCCGTGACGTCCGCCGCCACCGGAGCGGAGGCGCTCGACGCGGCACGGGCGGACCGTCCCGACCTGGTGCTGCTCGACGTGATGCTGCCCGACCTGGACGGCTTCCAGGTGGTGCGCCGCCTGCGCGACCTCGCCCGCCCCCCGGTCCCCGTCCTCTTCCTCACCGCACGCGACTCCCCGCGGGACAAGGTCACCGGGCTCACCCTCGGTGGCGACGACTACGTCACCAAACCGTTCGACCTGGAGGAACTGATCGCCCGCATCCGCGCCGTCCTGCGCCGCACCGGCTCCCCGGAGGCGTCCACCCTGGTCGTCGGCGACCTGGAACTCGACCCCGAGGCCCACCAGACCCACCGCGCGGGCGTCCCCGTCCGCCTGTCGCCCACCGAGTTCCGCCTCCTGCACTACCTGGTGCTCAACGCCGGCCGCGTGGTCTCCAAACCCCAGATCCTCGACCACGTCTGGCAGTACGACTTCGCCGGCGACTCCAGCATCGTCGACACCTACATCAGCTACCTGCGCCGCAAACTCGACCCCACCGGCCCCCGGATCATCCACACCGTCCACGGCGTGGGCTACGTCCTGCGCAAACCCCGATGACCCCCCCTCCCGGCGGCGACCACCCACCGCGCCACCCCACCACCCCACCCTCCGGTGGCACGGCCCCCTCCGGCCTCGGCCCGCGTCGCGCCGAGGTACGGACGCGTTCCCGCCGGCGGTGGCGGCTCTCGTTGCGTGCCCGCCTGTTGCTGATCACCAGCGGTCTGCTGGCGGTCGGGCTCGTGGTCAGCGGGTCGATCGTGATCGGGATGCTGCGCGCGAACCTGGTGGACCGCGTGGACCGGCAGTTGCGCTCTCTCAGCGGACTCGCCGCCCTGCTCCCGCTCATCGCCCCCGACCTCCCCGCGAGGGCCGCCCCCTTCACCACGCGGAACCCCGCCGCGAACCTCGACCTGATCACTGATGTCTACGTCGCGATCCTGACCCCGGCGGGCGCCGTCCGCCAGGAGGTCCGCCTCCCGGCGCGGGAGGGCCACGGCGGCCCCGTCCTGCCGTCCCTCGCCCCGGACGACGTCGCCCGCCGGGCCCAGCACCCCTTCGACGTCCCCGACCGCGCGGGCGGCGGCTCGTGGCGGGTCGTCGCCTTGCCCCGTCCCGTGATCCCCGGTGTGACCACGGCCGGGGGTGACGTGGTCCTCGCCGTCTCCCTCGACGGCGTGATCTCCACCGTGGCCCGCCTGCGCGTCGCCGTCCTCGTGACGGGCGCCGCGCTCCTCGCCGTCCTCACCCTGACCGGCCTGTTCGCCGTCCGCGCCGGGCTGCGCCCCCTGCGCCGCATCGAGGAGACCGCCGCCGCCATCGCCTCGGGCGACCTCACCCGCCGCGTCCCCGGCGCGGGGAACACCGAGATCGGCCGCCTCTCCGCCTCACTCAACGGCATGCTCACCCAGATCGAACACGCCTTCGCCGCTCGCGCCGAGTCCGAGTCCCGTCTCCGCCGCTTCGTCGCCGACGTCAGCCACGAACTGCGCACCCCGCTCTCGGGCATCAAGGGTTTCACCGAGCTTCACCGCCTCGGCGGCCTCACCGACGTCGACCAGGCGATGGCGAGGATGGAAACCGAGGCCACCCGCCTGTCCCACCTGGTGGAGGACCTCCTGCTCCTGGCCCGCCTGGACGAGGGCGGCGACGCGCTCCCCCTGGACCTCGCCCCCATGGACCTGCGCACCCTGGCCGCCGACGCCCGCCTGGACCTCCAAGCCCTGGCCCCCGACCGGACGGTCACCCTCACCGCCCCGGAAGGCGGCCCACCCGCCCCGGCCCCCGTCCTCGGCGACGAGTCCCGCCTCCGCCAGGTCGTCACCAACCTCATCAGCAACGTCGTCACCCACACCCCACCCGGCACCCCCGTCGAGATCACCGTAGGAACCATCACAGAGAACGGCACGACGCCGGGGACCGGCACGACGGGGGTCGGTTCGGCGGGGATCGGCACGACATGGACCGGTGAGACGGGGGCTGGTGTGACGGGGTCTGGTGTGGCGAGAGTTGGTCTGGCGGGGATCGGCATGACGGTGACCGGCGTCGGCATTCCGGCCCCGGTGGCCGTACTCGCCGTCACCGACCACGGTCCCGGCCTCACCGCCGCCCAGGCCGCCCGCGTCTTCGACCGCTTCTACCGCACCGACCCCTCCCGCTCCCGCTCCACCTCCACCGGCGCCGGCCTCGGCCTCTCCATCGCCCACTCCCTCGCACGGGCCCACGACGGCGCCCTGACCCTCCACACCATTCCCGGCCACGGCGCCTCCTTCGTCCTGATCCTCCCGGCAGTCCTCTGACCGACGTCTCAGCTGGGCAGCGACCAACGTTCCAGCGACCCTGCGACCAATGTGTCAGCGCAACCCTGGCGAACGTGCCAGGTATGGCATCCTGATCTGGTGGCAGGCACTGGATGGACCCCGCTCGGCGACGTACGCCCGAGGCACGCCGAGACGGCGGTGGCCGAAGCGCTGTCCGACACCCGCGTGGTCCTGGTCAACGGCGCGCGCCAGGCCGGGAAGAGCACTCTCGTCCGCGTGGTGGCCAAGGACAGGGCGGCCGAATGGCGCACCCTGGACAACCCGGTCGTCCGCCAGGCCGCGCTCACCGACCCGGCGGGCTTCGTGGCCTTCCCCGACCCGATGGTCATCGACGAGATCCAGCGTGCCCCCGAACTCCTGCTGGCCATCAAGGAACAGGTGGACGCCGACCCCCGCCCCGGCCGCTACCTCCTCACCGGCTCCGCCCGCGTTCTCGGCCTGCGTGCTCTGCCCGACACCCTCCCGGGCCGGGTGGAGACCATAGAGCTCTGGCCCTTCTCCCAAGGCGAGATCGACGGAACCCCCGACCGCTTCGTGGACGCCTTGTTCACCCACGGCCCCGACCTGCGCCACACCTCGGCCGTCACCCGCACCGAATACGCCGACCGTGTCGTCCGGGGCGGCTTCCCCGAGGCGATCGCCCGCACCAACCCCCGCCGCCGCGAACGCTTCTTCGACTCCTACGTGGCCGACCTGATAGCCCGCGACATCACCCAGCTCTCCGAGATAGAACGCGCCCCCGAGCTACGCACCCTCCTGCGCCTCCTGGCGGCCCGCTCCGGCAGCCTCCTGGTGGCCAACTCCCTGGCGGGCGCCACCGGCGTCTCCATGAGCACCGTCCACCGCTACCTGGCCCTCCTGGAGGAGGTCTTCCTCACCAAACGCGTCCCCGCCTGGTCCCGCAACCTCAGCGGTCGTGCGACGAACACTCCGAAGTTGGCCTTCGTCGACTCCGGCGTGGCCGCCAACCTCCTGGGCGCCGACACCCGCACCCTGATCCGCCCCGAAGGCTCCCTCGGCCCCCTCCTTGAGGGCTTCGTCCTGATGGAACTCGCACGCCAGCTCACCTGGTCGGAGGAACGCGCCGACCTGTACCACTACCGCACCAAGGACCAGGTCGAGGTGGACGCCGTCCTGGAGACCCGCCAGGGAAAGGTGGCCGGCATAGAGGTGAAGGCCTCCTCGACCGTCCGCCCCCACGACTTCCGGGGCCTCCATCACATTTCCGACCGCGTAGGCGACGACTTCGTAGTAGGCATGGTCCTCTACACCGGCACCCAGACACTCCCCTTCGGCCCCCGGATGCGCGCCGTCCCCATCAGCGCCCTCTGGCAAGCCACCCCATAAGCTGCATCCCGCACATGACGGACAGGAGGCTTGACGTGCCCGAGACGACGGTGGCCGAGACGACGGTGGCCGAGCTGATGGCGGAACTGGCCGGTCTTGAGGACCCGAAGATCCGCGAGGTGAACGAGAGACACGGCGACGACCACGGCGTGAACCTCAGCAAACTACGCGCGATCGCGAAACGCCTGAAGACCCAGCAGGATCTCGCCTGTCTCCTCTGGGACACCGGCGACACCGCCGCGAGACTGCTGGCACTCCTGATCTGCCGCCCGAAGGCCTTCGACCGCGACAAACTGGACATCATGCTGCGCGAGTCGCGCACCCCCAAGGTCCACGACTGGCTCGTGAACTACGTGGTGAAGAAGAACCCCCACTCCGAAGCCCTGCGCCTGACCTGGTTCGCCGACCCCGACCCCGTGGTCGCGAGCGCCGGCTGGGCCCTCACCACCGAACGCGTCGCCAAGAACCCCGAAACCCTCGACCTCCCAGGTCTGCTGGACGTCATCGAGGCCGAGATGAAATCCGCTCCCGACCGCCTCCAGTGGGCGATGAACCACTGCCTGGCCCAGATCGGCATCGAGCACCCCACCCACCGCGACCGCGCCATCGCCATCGGCGAGCGCCTGGAGGTTCTCAAGGACTACCCGACCTCCCCAGGCTGCACGTCCCCCTTCGCCCCCATCTGGATCACCGAGATGGTGCGCCGCCGGCACGACTAGGGCGTGGCCCGGCACAGATCTCACGACCGGTGCGGCTCGGCGGCCCCGTACAGCAGCCGCTCAAGGGTGAGAAGGTCACCCACAAGGGCCACGCGCCCGTCGGCGAGCGCGGCGTCGAGCAAGGCCGGATCGGCCAGGAGGCCGCCGAGCGTCTTGGGGTCCGTGCGAAGCGAGATGTCGGCCGTGGCGGGTTCACCGCTCTGCACCTGAACCTCTCCGCCCGCTACGCGGACCGTCCAGACCGAGCCGTCGAGATCGAGGCGGCAGACGATCGGCGGCGCCGCCGGGTCGGGACGGACCCCGATCCGCAAGAAGATCAGCACCGAGGTGGCGCTGAGCGAGGTGGGCTCCGGCGGGTTCGGGGCATCGATCCCCCAATCGCTCAGAGCCAGGACGACCGGTTCCAGCTTCCGGCCCCACTCCGTCAGCTCATACACCTGCGGACCTGCCGTCGAGGCCAGTTTGCGGCGACGGATCACCCCGTGCTGTTCGAGCTCCCGAAGCCGATCGGCAAGCAGGTTCGAGCTGGCGTTGGGCAGAGCGTGCCGCAGCTCGGAGAAACGCTGAGGCGTCAAGAGCAACTCCCGGACGACCAGCAGTGCCCACCGCTCCCCGACGACGTCGAGAGCCCGAGCCATCCCGCACGAGTCCCGATAGCTACGACTGGTCGGCATGACACTCCCTCTTTGACGCTCTCAACCTGATCCTAAACCATCACCGACTACGGTTGTTTTTAACAACCTTGCATGGTTATGGTTTAGCAACCGACCGGGCGGAACCGGCGCCGAGGTCGCGCGACAAGCCGAGACAGGAGCCTGCTATGAGCATTTCGCTGCCGAGACCGACCACGGCCCCAGCTCAGAACCCCCAGCATGCGACGATCGTGGACCCCGACGCCCACCAGGTCGTGTTCGAGAACGACCACGTCCGGGTGATCCAGGCGCGGGCCTCTCACGGCTGGGAAAGCGCGATGCACTCCCACCGACCGATGCTCGTGGTCAACCTCGGCTCCGGGCGGCAGAAAGTGACCTGGCCTGATGGGACCGCACAGATCGTGGATCTCAACCCCGGTGCGGTCGTCTGGCAGGAGACCGCTTTCGATCACGCCTGGGAGTTGCTGGCAGGCGAAGTGAACGTGATCCTTGTCGAGGTCAAGTCGGCGAACGCCGAGAAGTAAGCGATGTGGGCGGCGCCGGCAGTCAGGCTCGCCCGCCGAGCGTCCGCGCTTTGACCCCGGCGACGAAAGCACTCCACTGCCGTCCGCCGACCACCAGCACCACCCCGGACGAATCCTTGCTGTCCCGCACGGCCCGCCGCGCTCCCGGGAGTCTCGCCACCTCGACGCAGTTACCGCCGTTGCTGCCGGAATAGGAGGATCGTGTCCAGTGGGTGGTGCCGCACACCATCATCAGCTCGTCCATCGGGACATCGTCTCCTTGATCAACTCCAGGGATTCACGCTGTGGCAGTGCTTCGGACCGAATGCCTTCGTACCTGAATGCTAGGGTTCTGACGGTTTCTGTCCAGTCTGTTACCTGGGCATTCGAGGCAGCCTCGATGTATGCCGTATCGGGTGAGCCATCCGCCTCGGCGATGGCGAATCCTCCCAGAAGGCCAGTGGTCGAGCAGGCCGTGAGGGGGAGGATCTGAATGGTGATCCGTGGTGTCTGCCCGGCCTGGATCAGGTGTTCCAACTGTTCGGCCATGACCGCCGAACTGCCTATCGGGCGATGCAGTACCGCTTCGTCGAGCACGGCCCACAACATCGGCGGCTTGCTGCGCCTCAGGACCGACTGGCGTTCCATCCGTGCCGTGACCTGCTCCTCTACCTCCTCCATCGTCACGCCCGGCTCGCCGCTCAGCATGGCCCGGGCGTAGTTCTCTGTCTGCAGCAGGCCGGGGACGAGCGAAGGCTCCCACGTCCGGATCACTTCTGCGGTGGTCTCCACGTCGAGCCACGGCCGGAACCATGGAGGCGCGGACGCACGGGTGACCATCGGCCAGAGCCGCGTCAAGGCGCCGTCGGTTTGCAACGCCTCGTCGCAGTGGCGCGCGAATTCTTCGGACGGGCACCGTTTCGCTGTCTCGATCATGCTGATGGTTCCCACCGAGTACGGCACCGTCCGCGCCAGGCGCTGTTGAGACCAGCCCTTCTCCTTGCGGAATCGGCGCAGTTCGTAGCCGAACAGAGCCACAGGCGAATCTGACGGGGACAGCTCGCTTTCCTTCGGCATGGGGAGCCCTTGTCTTCTCAGCCTTTCACCGAAACCGTTGATTGCCCGTTGAAGTCAATCAGTTACGGACTGTATCCAATATCGGGGATGGTTGGAGGGGCAACCGTGAAGAGACCTTCGAAACTGGTGAAACATGCAGACGGCGAGCGCGGTACCGAGAGTCCTGGGCGAGACGGAACTCGCCGGAGTCCATGAGTCCGTCGCGCGGGCGCGGGCCGAGGTGCGGGGATGGCTGGGGGACGGGCATCCGGCGGTGGACGACGTCGTGCTGGCCGTGTCGGAGCTGGTGACGAACGCGGTCACGCACTCCGGTGCCGGGCCGGAGGATTTCATCGGTCTCATCGTCAGCGAGGCCGAAGGGGTCGTCTATGTGGAGGTGACCGACCCGGGGTCGCGCCTCCACGAGCCCCGGGTGCTGAAGCACGGCGGCGACGAGCACGGGCGGGGGCTCGTCATCGTGCAGGCGATCTCTCTGGGGTGGGGAGTCTGCGGCGACGGCGGACGGCGCACCGTGTGGTGCGCCGTCCGGGCCGGTGGCGGGGGGTCAGAGGCCGACGTAGGTCGCCAGGTGTTCGCCGGTGAGGGTGGAGCGGGTTCTGACGAGGTCGGTGGGGGTGCCTTCGAAGACGATCCGGCCGCCGTCGTGGCCGGCGCCGGGGCCCAGGTCGATGATCCAGTCGGCGTGGGCCATGACGGCCTGGTGGTGTTCGATGACGATCACTGACTTGCCGGAGTCGACCAGGCGGTCCAGCAGGCCGAGGAGTTGTTCGACGTCGGCGAGGTGCAGGCCGGCGGTGGGCTCGTCCAGGACGTAGATGCCGCCCTTCTCGGCCATGTGGGTGGCCAGCTTGAGGCGCTGGCGTTCGCCGCCGGACAGGGTGGTGAGGGGCTGGCCGATGGTGAGGTAGCCGAGGCCGACGTCGGACAGGCGGGTCAGGATGGTGTGGGCGGCGGGGGTGCGTGCCTCGCCGGTGGCGAAGAACTGCTCGGCTTCGGTCACGGACATCGCCAGGACCTCGCTGATGTCACGGCCACCGAGGTGGTAGTCCAGCACCGATGCCTGGAACCGCTTGCCTTCGCACTCCTCGCAGGTGGTGGCGACGCCGGCCATCATCGCCAGGTCGGTGTAGAGGACGCCGGAGCCGTTGCAGGTGGGGCACGCGCCCTCGGAGTTGGCGCTGAACAGGGCCGGCTTCACGCCGTTGGCCTTCGCGAACGCCTTGCGGATCGGGTCGAGCAGGCCGGTGTAGGTCGCCGGGTTGCTCCGCCGCGAGCCGCGGATCGCGCCCTGGTCGACCGACACCACACCCGCGCCGGCGGGGATCGAGCCGTGCATGAGCGAGCTCTTGCCGGAGCCGGCGACGCCGGTGACGACGACGAGCACCCCGAGCGGGATGTCGACGTCCACGTCACGCAGGTTGTGCGTCGACGCGCCGCGGATCTCCAGCCTGCCGGCGGGCGTCCGCACGGTCTCCTTGAGGGAGGCGCGGTCGTCGAGGTGGCGGCCGGTGACGGTGTCACTGGCCCGCAGCTCCTCGACGGTGCCCTCGAAGCAGACGGTGCCGCCCGCCGCGCCGGCGCCGGGGCCGAGGTCGACGACGTGGTCGGCGATCGCGATCGTCTCCGGCTTGTGCTCCACGACGAGCACCGTGTTGCCCTTGTCCCGCAGCCGCAGCAGCAGGTTGTTCATCCGCTGGATGTCGTGGGGGTGCAGGCCCGTGGTGGGTTCGTCGAAGACGTAGGTGGTGTCGGTGAGCGAGGAGCCGAGGTGGCGGATCATCTTGACGCGCTGCGCCTCGCCGCCCGACAGCGTGCCCGACGGCCGCTCCAGCGACAGGTAGCCCAGCCCGATCTCCACGAACGAGTCGAGGGTGCGCCGCAGCGTGGCGAGCAGCGGCGCCACCGACGGCTCGTCGAGCTCGCGGACCCATCCGGCCAGGTCGCTGATCTGCATGGCGCAGGCGTCGGCGATGCTGATGCCCTTGATCTTCGACGACCGCGCCGCCTCGCTGAGCCGGGTGCCGCCGCACTCGGGGCACGTGGTGAACGTCATCGCCCGCTCCACGAAGGCGCGGATGTGCGGCTGCAGCGCGTCGACGTCCTTGGACAGGAACGACTTCTGGATCCGCGGGATCAGGCCCTCGTACGTCAGGTTGATGCCGTCTACCTTGATCTTGGTGGGTTCCTTGTGGAGGAGGTCGTCCAGTTCCTTCTTGGTGAACTTACGGATCGGCTTGTCCGGGTCGAAGAAGCCGCAGCCGCTGAAGATGCGGCCGTACCAGCCGTCGGCGCTGTAGCCGGGGATGGTGAGCGCACCCTCGTTGAGCGACTTGCTGTCGTCGTAGAGCTGGGTCAGGTCGATGTCGGTGACCGACCCCCGGCCTTCGCAGCGCGTGCACATCCCCCCGGTGCGGGTGAAGGTGGCCTTCACGGTCTTGCTGTTGCCGCGTTCGACCGTGATCGCGCCGCTGGCCCGGACCGAGGGGACGTTGAAGGAGAACGCGTTGGGCGAGCCGATGTGCGGCTGCCCGAGCCGGCTGAACAGGATGCGCAGCATCGCGTTGGCGTCGGTGGCGGTGCCGACCGTGGAACGCGGGTCGGCACCCATCCGCTGCTGGTCGACGATGATCGCGGTCGTCAGCCCTTCGAGCACGTCGACCTCGGGCCGCGTCAGCGACGGCATGAACCCCTGCACGAAGGCGCTGTAGGTCTCGTTGATCAGCCGCTGCGACTCCGCGGCGATCGTGCCGAACACCAGAGAGCTCTTGCCGGAGCCGGAGATGCCGGTGAACACCGTCAGCCGGCGCTTCGGGATCTCGACGCTGACGTCCTTGAGGTTGTTCACGCGCGCCCCGTGCACGCGGATCAGGTCGTGGCTGTCGGCGACGTGCGGCGCGGGCGACCCCGTGTCCGTCCTCATGGCCGTGCTCATCGTGTCTCCATCTGTTACGCGGTGGTCTCTGTCGGTCGGCGTCGCCTGGCTAGGCCTAACCAGTTCCGACCAGTATGTCGGTCTGGCGGCGGACGCTCATCAGTCCTGAAGCAGCCCGAGGACGTTGCCGTCGAGGTCGATGACGGTGGCCACCAGGCGGCCGCCGCCGACGTCGTGCGCGGGCTCCTTCACGGTGGCGCCCGCGGCGGTCACCTCGGCCAGCTTCGCCTCGATGTCCGGGACGTGCCAGTAGGCCACCGGCGAGGTCATGCCCTGCGGCCCACCGCCCGGCACCAGCCCGATGTGCTGGCCCGCGGCCTCGAAGCTGACGTAGTAGGACTCGTCGACCTGCGGTGGCACACCGAGCAGGGCGGCGTACACGGCCTTGGCCTTCTCCAGGTCGGAAACGGGGTGCAGCACGGTCTTGATTCCCTGGGGGGAAGCGCCGGTCATGGTCACTCCTGAAGTCGTGGCCGGGCCCGGACGCGCGGACGGGAGGTCCGCAAGTCGAGGGGCCCGGCGTGAATCGTTCTTTCTTCGCAGGTCAGGCTATGTGTGACCCGGTGACCTGCGCTTCTCGATTCCTGACCGGTCTCGCCTGGCGCGGGGCTTACCAGCCGGCGGCGCGGCCGAGCGGCGTGTCGTCGCCCGGCGACAGAGGTCTCTTCAGGATGATCGGCATCTGGGCCATGAAGCGGGGTTCGGTGCCGAGGTGTTCCTGGGCCGCGTGCACGGTGAAGGGGTGCACCACGTAGGCGTCGCCCGGGAGGCCGGTCGCCAGGACGACGGGGCGGTTCTTGCCTGTCTCGTCGAACAAGGGGCCCGCCTGCATGGGGTCGAAGACGGTCTCGTCCAGCAGGGGGGCGAGGTCGCGGTGGGAGCCGGCGCGGATGCGGGTGGGGGCGTCCGCCTCGCTCACCTCGGAGAACAGCACGAGGAGCAGCAACGTGTGCGGGCGGCCGCTGACCCCCCAGGTGTGGTCGGGGCGCTGGGTGTTGTGGTCGACATGCCAGCCGCGGTCGTCCGCCGGGGGGCTCACGGGGAACCGGACGGGGATGTTGCCGAGGCTCGTGCGGGGGTGCCAGCCGCCTTCGCCGGCGACGGCGTTCAGGGCGGCGTGCAGGCGAGGGCTGCGCATGAACTCGCCGAACGGGCCCTGACCGGTGAGGTCGGCGGTCCAGACCACGGGCTGGGTCCAGGTGGACGGATCGTCGGGGGAGAGGCCGATGCGGCGCCACAGCAGGGCCCTGGCCTGGTCGGCGACGTCCCGGGGGACGATCGCCTCGACCTTGGCGAAGCCGTCGGTGAGGAAACGGTCGACGTCGATGGCATGCACGGATAAGGACGCTATCAGCGGCGTCCAGCGATTTATCCGGCTCAGCCGGGGACCAGGCCGAGCAGGTGGGCCTGCACGAGGGCGGTGTGGTCGAAGGCGTCGGCGGGGGTGTCGAGCACGTTGTTGTACATGCCGAACAGCTCGAAGCTGATGAAGCCGTAGATCTGGGTCCACGCCATCAGGGCGGCCAGCAGCAGGTCCTCGGAGAACGGGGCGCCGAGGGCCTCGCCCAGGCGGGCGGCGTCGAGGGCGAAACTCGGCGGCGCGGGCGGGAGACCGGTCAGGCGTGGCGTGAGGACGCCGGCCTCCTGGGCGTCGCGGATGATGGCGGTCATGACGATGCCGTCGCGGGCGGCGGCAACGACGGTGTCCTGGGGTGCGACGTACCCGGGGACGGGGGAGCCGTGGATGAGGGCGTACTCGTGGGGGTGGGCGAGGGCCCAGGTGCGGACGGCGCGGCAGACGGCCATCCAGCGGTCCAGGTGGCGGTCCCGCGGGCAGGCGGCGTCGGCGGCCTCCACCGCTTCGCCGACGGCGTTGAAGGCCTCGATGATGAGCGCGGTCAGCAGGTCGTCGCGGCTCGGGAAGTAGCGGTAGATGGCCGAGGAGACCATGCCCAGCTCGCGGGCCACGGCGCGAAGGGACAGGCCGGCGGTGCCCTCGGCGGCGAGCCGGCGGCGCGCGACGTCCTTGATCTCGCCGATGAGCTCGGCGCGGACGCGTTCCCTGGCGGTACGGCTTGCGTTCACGGTACCGACCATAGCAGAGCGGGCGGCTTAATCGAGAGCACTGCTCTTGACGAGTGCCGCTCTCTTGAGAGAGCATTGCTCTCATTGCAGAGCAGTACTGGACGAAACCAGAGGAACCTCCGATGACGGTCGTGGCCAAGGGAGCCAACATGGCTCTGATGTTCTTCCTGGAGCTCGGCGTCTACCTGGCCGCCGGGTACTGGGCGTTCACCGCCGCGCCCTCCGGGTGGGCGCTGCCCGCCGCCGTCGCTCTACCGCTGCTGTTCGCGGTGGTCTGGGGGGTCTTCGGGGCGCCCAAGGCGCGCGTGCCCCTGCGCGGGGTCGCGCGGGCCGCGCTGGAGATCGTGTGGTTCGGCGGGGGAGTGGCGGCGGCTTTCGCCGCCGGGCTGCCGGCCGCGGCGGCGGTCTTCGCGGCGCTGTTCCTCCTGAACGCGGTGCTGCGCGTCGTGTGGCGCCAGGTCTGACATCTCTCGAAAAGGAGCCCCTCATGGGCAAGCACGTTGTGGTCGGAGCGGGACAGGTCGGCGGCCGGCTCGCCCGGCTGCTGGCGGGCCAGGGACACGAGGTGACGGTCGTCACCCGCTCGGGCTCCGGCCCGGTGGCGGCGGGCATCACCCGGACGCCGGCCGACATCTCGGACGGCGAGGCGCTGACCGGCATCGCCAAGGGCGCCGACGTCCTCTACAACTGCGTCAACCCCCGGTACCACCGCTGGCAGCAGGACTGGCCCCCCATGGCCTCCGCCCTGCTCGGCGCCGCCGAGGCGTCCGGCGCGGTGCTCGTCACCCTGGGCAACCTCTACGTGTACGGCGAGGTGAACCGCCCCATGACCGAGGACCTGCCGCTGGCCGCCACCGGCACCAAGGGCCGCGTCCGCGCGACGATGTGGCACGACATGCTCGCCGCCCACCGCGAGGGCCGCGTCCGCGCCACCGAACTACGCGGCTCCGACTTCTACGGCCCCGGCATGAGCGACCAGACCTTCTTCGCCGACCGCTTCATCGCCCCCATCCTGGCCGGCAAGCCGGTCCGGCACATCGGCGCCGTGGACGCACCCCACAGCGTCACCTACCTCCCCGACGTCGCCCGCGCCCTCGCCGTGGCGGGCTCCGACCCCCGCGCCTGGGGCCGCCCCTGGCACATCCCCACCGCGACCCCCGCCCTCACGATGGAACAGATGGCCGTCCGCTTCGCCCAGATCGCCGGTGCCCCCACACCCAAGGTCACCCGCGTCCCCGACATCGCCCTGCGCGCCATAGGCCTGTTCACCCCCATGATCCGCGAACTCATGG
The DNA here is from genome assembly GCF_039871875.1 of Sphaerisporangium sp. B11E5. Lineage (NCBI taxonomy): Bacteria > Bacillati > Actinomycetota > Actinomycetes > Streptosporangiales > Streptosporangiaceae > Sphaerisporangium > Sphaerisporangium sp. B11E5. The sequence continues at coordinate 100,857 of NZ_JBDPMD010000014.1, forward strand.
AGACCCAGCACCAGCGCACCCGTCCCTTCATCCTCGACTCCACCGCCTTCGAGACCACCTTCGGCGTCGCCCCCACCTCCACGGACACCGCTCTCCGCGAGACCCTCGCCTGGTGGCACGCCGGCCGTCCGGCCTAGACGCAGTAGGCCACCATGGTGATCGGCCCCTGGGCCGCCCACGGAGGAATGATCCAGTCGTGGAACGCCTTTCCCTCCACGAAAGCGCAAGGGCTGTGATTCAGTCCGTCGGCGTATCTCAGGGATCGATTGCCGCCGTACAGCGAGCAGTTGTATCCGACCCCATGCCAAAAACCCTCGTCGTCCTGATATACCCGGACTGTCCTGATGCACGGATCGTGCGAGCCGGTTTCGGCGCCCGCGTGCGCCGCCGCGGCCTGGCTCCCGGCCGGTGCGATCGCCAGCGCCGCCACCAGGCCGGTCACCACCACGAAACCGGTACGGATTATCTTGCGCACGGTGCCCCCTTCGTGCCGTCGCCGGGTCGGCGACATTCGTCACGCCGGACCCATGAATTCCCCGGCGGAACTCAAAGATATTCGCCGCCGTGCGCACGATCAACGCCAATAAAACAGCGGATACGCCATATATGGCCTCAAGCTCCACCGGATATTTCCCGCGCATTCCTCATGCCGGGGCCCGGGGCGTACCGTTCACGGCACCCGGTGGAGCCTGACGACCTTCCAGTCCGGGGTGTCAGCCCCGATGCTCCAGCAGGTCCCGGAACAACGACTCCCACTGCGGCATGACGACCTCGGGGGTGTAGTCGCGGGCCCGTTCCCTGGCGGCGGTGCCGAGGCGGACCCGGAGGTCGCGGTCGGCGATCAGGCGGTTGAGTGCCGCGGCCAGGGCGTCGATGTCGTCGGGGGGGACCAGGAGGCCGTTCTTCTCGTGGGTGAGGACGTCGGCGGGGCCGGTGGGGCAGTCGAAGGCGGCCACGGGGAGGGCGTGGTTCATGGCCTCGATCATGACCATGGGGAGGCCTTCGAACCGGGAGCTGAGGACGTAGATGGAGGCGGCGGTGAGTTCGTCGGGGAGGTTCTGGGTGCGGCCCATCAGGTGGACGGTGTCCTCGACGCCGTGTTCCTTGATGAGGGTGGTCAGGCGTTCCTCCTTGGGGCCGGAGCCGAAGATGCGGAGCTCCCAGTTGGGGTTGGCGTCGGCGACCTGGCGGAAGGCGGGGATCAGCATGTCGAACCCCTTCTGCGCCACCAGGCGGCCGGCGGCGATCACCACGGGGTTCTCCTGGCGGGTGGGTTCGCGGCCGGCGGCGGACACGGCGTTCGGGATGTGCACGATGCGGGCGCCGGGCAGGGCCTTCTCGTACTCGGCCTGGTCGCTCGCGGTCAGCGTCACGATCGTGTCGAGCTTGCCGTAGTGGCGGACGATGGCCGAGCCCACCCGTTTGGGGTAGGTCTTGAGGTTCATGTGCTCCTGGCCCACCCGGATGACGCCTGCGGTGGCGCGGCGGGCGGAGATCAGGTTCAGCGCCGGACGGGTGGTGACGAGGATGCCGTCCTCCAGCGAGGACACGTACCGGATGACGGCGGCCTCGACCCCCTCGGTGAAGTACCGGGCGGCGTACTCGCGGGGCGGCACGAGCTTGCCGCGCACCCGGCGCCAGGCCCGGCGTCCTAACGAGTCGGACGGCACCCCCTGCCGCTGGTCGTTCAGGGCCCATACCTGGACGCGGGGGTCGATCTGGAACTGGGGCTTGGTGCGGCGCCGCACCACGCTGACGATCTCGACGTCGTGGCCGAGCGCGGCCATCGCGTTGGCCTGGCTCACCACGGTGCGGATGGTGCCGCCCATGCCGTAGGCGTGCAGGAGCATGTAACGGATCTTCACGTCGGGTCGGTCACCCCCGGCAGGTACCCCCACGTGCGCGCCATCGGGACCAGCGACTCGGGGATCTCGTCCGCGGACGGCAGCTCCCGCCCCGCCTGCACGGTGCCCGAGCGGATCTTGTCCTTCCAGTCCCCGAGCCCCTTGACCACCACGGCCTGCTCCCCGTACGTCAGCATGCCCGGCTCCCACGGCAGCGACAGGAAGTCGCAGATGCTCCTGGTCACGGTCTCCGGGTCGGCCGTCAGGTCCTCGTACCGCACGGTGAGCCCCGGCAGCGCGGCGCGGGCCCGCTCGACCGCCTTCATGTACCGCAGGGCGTCCAGCGCGGCCTCCTCCGGCGTCCGCTTGGTGGGGCTCGCCTCGTGCCACGACTTGGCGATGGACGCCGGGTGCCGCAGCAGGAAGACGAACCGCGCGTCCGGCCAGCACGTGCTGATCCGCTGGTACGCGAACGCGTTCGCCGGCGTCTTGTCCACGATGTACTGCTTGCCGCTCCTGACGAGCTCGCGGTGCAGCACCCGGTCCCACAGCAGATGTTCCAGGTCGGCCTGGTTGTGCCCCAGCGCGTCCATGGCCTTCTCCGCCAGGGACGTGCCGAACCCGACGGTCAGCCGGCGTACGTGCAGCTCATGCGGCGCGTGCAGCGCCGGGTGAGCGTTGAGGACGGCCCTGAGCAGGGTCGATCCGGATCGCACCGGAGAAAGGATGAAGATAGGACTCACCAGCAGCCGGTCGGCCTTCGGATCGGCCGGCGGCCGGATCAGGGAATCGGCGGAAGGGGCCGGGACCGGCCCAGGAGCGGTGGAGTCTACTTTTCCTACTCGTTGGATCTGGAATCCGGTCGCCCCGGTCAGCGCATCGTTGATCTTGCGCTTCCAGTTCATGCTGGTTCAACATACCCGGCTTACCTGGGAAATGACTGAGTATTACCTTCCAGCATCGACCAGATGAATTGACCGCGAACGCGGCACACGGCGTCCGCCGTCCGGAAATGGGTTCGCGGTGGCCGGCCGCCCGCTGCTTTGATTCCTGACATGCCCGACTCGATGATCCGCAGGGCGGCGGTGGCCGACGCGGAGGCCCTGACCCGCCTGCGTGCCCTGATGCTGGACGCGATGGGCGTGCCGGTCGGCGACGAGGACGCGCAGTGGCGCAAGGCCGCCGAGGCATGGTTCGCCGAACGGCTGGCGGACAGGACGGGTTTCGCCGCCTTCGTGGTGGACGATCCCGAGCTCGGGGTCGTGTGCGCCGCGGCGGGCATCTGCGACCGCCGCGCCCCCGGCCCGTCCAACCCCGGCGGCCTGCACGGCCACGTCTTCAACATCAGCACCGACCCACGCCGGCGGCGGCGCGGCCACGCACGGGCCTGCCTGGAAGCGCTGCTCACCTGGTTCCGCGACGAGACCGGCGTCCAGGTGATCGACCTCAACGCCACCGCCGACGCGATCGACCTGTACCACGCGGCCGGCTTCACCGCGCCACGTTTCCCCGCACTCCAGTTTCGGCTGCCCGAGCCCCCGAACGGCCTCTCAGGGCCGAGGCCGTCCTCGTGGCCATCATGACGCCGCATGCCACGGCCGCCGCCGATGCGAACAGGAATCGTGCCGACGAGCCGGGCAGGCCGTTCACTTACTAAGTCCAACTAAGCACCAGGCCGGCCGAGATACTCCGCGCCGAGGGCGCGGAGCCGGGCGTGTGCCCCCTCGTACACCTCCGGCACGCCGAGGTAGCGTTTCGGCATCTTGGCGACCATCGTGTAGTTGGTGTCGCACACGTTGCCCACCGGGGCCTCGCCGCCCTGGCTGACGAGCTGGTAGGCGTCCAGTTCGTCCAGGCCGGTCAGGGACGACGCCCAGGTGACCATGTCGTGCTGGCTGATGCGGTAGGCGTCCTCAAGGGGGCGGGCCGAGCCGGTGGACATCAGGTGGCCGTCGTCCTCCAGGCGGGGCCAGGGGGTGACGGCGCCCTTGACGAGCTCGACGGCGACCACGGTGTTCATCGCGGCTTCCACGGCGGTGCCGCAGACCTCGCCGTGGCCCTGGCGGCAGTGGCCGTCGCCGACGGCGAAGAGCCCGCCGGGGACGTTGACCCCGAGGTACACGGTGACGCCGGCGCGCAGCTCGGGGGTGTCCATGTTGCCGCCGTGCGCGTCCGGGGTGATCGTCATGCGGGCCTCGGACGCGCCGGGCGCCACGCCGACGGTGCCGTGCATCGGGTCGAGCGGCATCTCCATGGTGAAGTCGCCGCGCCGGGCCCGGTAGCGCACCACGCCCCGCTCGGTGTCCACCTCGTACATCCACACGACCTCCTCCAGCGGCGGCTGGAGCGTGGCCGTGGTGTGCGTGGAGGTCAGCGCGCCGAAGTGCGGGAATGTCGTGGACACCGCCCAGTCGCGCGCCGGCGTGATGCTCACGAAGTGCAGCGCGAGGGTGTCGCCCGGCTCGGCGCCCTCCACGTGGAACGGGCCGGTGACGGGGTTGAGGTAGGGGAACTCGCACACCTGGGACGGCAGGTCGTCCACCCCCGTCACCCGCCCGCCGAAGCAGTCCTCGGTGTAGATCTCCAGCACCGTGCCGGGGGTCACCCGGCCGACGGCGGGCCGTCCGCCGAAGGTGTAGGACAGCTCCCCGGGGGAGGGGCGGTAGGAGACGACGTTCACTCCGAGACCTCCGTGTTGATGCCGGACAGGGTGGGGCGGCGGCCGAGCAGGTACGACCCGACGAGCACGACGACGCCGACGGCCAGCCAGACGAAGCCGAGCACCTGGGCGGCGATGCTGGCGTTGATCACGACGTACAGCAGGATGAGGAACCCGGCGGCGGGGGCGATCAGGTGCTTCCACCAGTCGCGGCTGCCGCGCCGGATGACGTAGTGCCAGACCACCGAGACGTGCAGCGCGAGGAACGCGGTCATCGCGCCGAAGTTCACCAGGCTGCTGAGCAGCGTGATGCCGTCGTCGCGGGTGCTCATGTACAGCCCGAGGCCGAGGGACACCAGGGCGACCAGCAGGGTGGCGTTGACCGGCACCCTGTGCGTGGGATGCACCTTGCCGAGGAAGGCGGGGAGCTGCCGGTCGCGGGCCATGGCGAACAGCAGGCGCGAGGTGGCGGCCTGGGCGACCAGCGAGTTGGCGAAGCCCCACGCCACGGCGGTGGTCACCGCGGTGAGCACGCTCAGCCAGTGCCCGCCGGCGTACTCCGCGGTGTCGTAGAACGCGGTGCCCGCCGGGTCGCCGCCGGCGAGCAGCCCCGCCCGGTCCGGCACCAGCAGCGCCGCCACCCAGGTCTGCACGATGAACAGCACGCCGGCCAGCGCGAGCGCCATCACCATGGAGCGGCCGAGGCGCCTGCTGTCCTCGCGGCTCTCCTCGGCGAGCATCGAGATGCCGTCGAAGCCGAGGAACGACAACACCGCCACCGACACCGCGCCGAACACCAGCGACCAGGAGAAGGTGGAGGAGTCGAACAGCGGGCTGAAGAAGCTCCCGTGGCCCTTGCCCTGCGCGAGCGCGACCACGCCGACGACCAGGAAGATCGCGAGCACGATCAGCTCGCCGACCAGCATGATCTTGTTGGTGCGCGCGGTCATCTTGATGCCGAAGTAGTTGACCCCGGTGTTCAGCACGATGAACCCGATCAGCCACGCCCAGATCGGCACGGCGGGCACGAACGACGCCATGGCCGCGCTCGCCACCAGGTACAGCAGGGCGGGCACCAGCACGTAGTCGAGCAGGATCACCCACCCGGCGAGAAACCCGACGGACGGGGCAATGCCGCGCCCGGCGTAGGTGTAGACCGAGCCGGCCATCGGGAACGCCTGTGCCATCTGGGCGTAGGACAGCGCGGTGAACGCCATGGCGACCATGCCGATGACGTACGCCAGCGCCACCATGCCGCCGGAGGCCTGGAAGACGCCGCCGAAGATGCCGAACGGCGCGATCGGCACCATGAAGATGAGGCCGTAGATCAGCAGGTCGCCGAACCCGAGGGATCGCTGGAGTTCCTGTTTGTAGCCGAAACGCTCCACGCCGGACGCGGAGGGGGACGAGGTCCCGGGGGTGGAGGTCATGGACGGCTCCTTCTGACAAAACTGGGCAGAGCCGTACATTAGGACCTATCCTTGAAACGGAAAAGGTTTCTATCGAAAGATTTACACGCGAGTGACAAAGCCCCCGGGGTCAGGCCGAGGTGACGACGTCGAAGTCCAGCCCGTCGGCCCGCCCGACGTACACCCGTTGCCGCACCTGGCGGCCGGTCAGCGTGAGCGGCCCGCGCCCGGTGACGATGGTGGTGCCGTCGGCGACCGCCTCGACCGCGGGCACGGCGAGCGACCCGGCCCGCCGGGCCAGCGCCGCGACCAGCAACACGCCCTCGTAGCAGCCGTGCCCGTGCGCGTTGAGCAGCGGCGCGTCCGCCCCGAACATCCGGGTGTACCGCTCGACCAGGCCGAGCCCGGCGTCGGTGGCGACGCTGCCGAAGTACCCCATCGCCGCGTACAGCTCGCCCGTGGTGTCGCCGCCGATGGCGAGCAGCCCGTGCTCCTCCAGCGCCCCGCACAGGCGCGGCAGGGTCAGCCCGTGCGCGGTGAACGCCCGGTTGAAGGCGATCAGGTCGCTGCCGATGAGGTTGAGCAGCACCGCGTCCGGACGCAGCGCGGCCACCTCGCGCACCAGCGGCGCCATGTCGGCCGTGCCGGACGGCACGAGCCGCTCGCCGGCCACCGTCGCCCCCCGCTCCCGCAGGTGGGCCCGCGCCGAGGCGTGCACCAGGCGCGGCCACACGTAGTCGTTGCCGATCAGGAACCACCGCCGCGCCCGGCGGTGCGTCACTAGCCAGTCCAGCCCCGGCCCCACCTGCCGCGACGCGGGCTCGCCGAGGAAGTACACCCCCGGGGGACGCGCGCCGCCCTCGTACGGCGGGGTGTAGACGAACGGCGCGGCGCCGCGCACCGCGCGCTCGATCATGACGCGGACGTCGCTGGCGTGCGTGCCGACCAGCGCGTGCACCGCACCCGCCCGCACCAGCCCGGCGACCTCGCGGGCCACCCGCGCCGGGTCCCGGCCGCCGTCCACCAGCACCAGCTCCAGCGGCCTGCCGAGCGCGCCGCCGGCCGCGTTGACCTCGGTGGCGGCCAGCGTCGCGCAGTTGATGGCGCAGGGCCCGAGCATGCCGAGCACCCCCGACACCGGCACCACCAGGCCCACGCGCAGCGTGCAAGCCTGGAGCAGGTGCGCCTCCAGGGGGTCGATGACCATCGGGACGTGCTCGGCCACGCGCACGAGTATCCTCCTTGCGCACGCCCGGACGAAGGGAGCCTGCGATGGTGACGGGACTCGGGTCTTCGCTGGCGTACCTTCTGAGCCGCGCCGAGCGAGCCGTCAACCGGGCCCTCGCGGCGGCGCTCGCCGCCGAGGACGTCACCGTGGACCAGTGGCGCATCCTGCAGGCCCTCGCCGACGGCCGCGGCCACTCCATGGGCGACCTCGCCGAGGCGGCCCTGATGCCGCACCCCACGCTGACCAAGGCCGTGGACCGTCTGGTGGACCGCGCGCTGGTCTACCGCGGCCACGATCCGGCCGACCGCCGGAAGGTCGCGGTGTTCCTCGCCTCACGGGGCAGTGACCTTCTCGGCCGCCTGGAGGCGGGGATCGCCGAGCACCACCGGGTGATCCTCGCCGGTTACGGGACGGCCCGCACCGAGCGGCTGATGCGCGACCTGGAAGAGTTGGTCCGGTCCCTGGAGGGATGAGCCCGCCGCCAGGTTTGCGCATAAGGTTCATAACGCTGCTCGACAGTGCTCAACGAAGGAGGTCCCGTGGCCGGCTTGCTGGTGGGCCCGATGCTGCGTTACTCCGACGAGGACGGCGCGTCCATCTGGGTGGAGACAAGCGACCCCTGCGAGGTGGCCGTCGAGGTGGAGGGCACCCGCTCCGCCGTCCGCACCTTCACCGTGCACGGGCACCACTACGCCATCGTCGAGGTCCAGGAGAGCGGCGAGTACGCCGTCGAGCTGGACGGCACCCGGGTCTGGCCCGTGGAGGACTTCCCGCCGAGCCGCATCCGCCACGTCACCGAGCTGCGCCGCGTCGCGTTCGGCTCCTGCCGCACCACCGTGCCGCACGACCCCGCGCACGAGGCCACCCACGGCGTGGACGTGCTGCGTGAGTACGGCAAACGGCTGATGGCGGGGGAGGAGCCGCCGGACCTGCTGCTGTTCCTCGGCGACCAGGTGTACGCCGACGAGCTGTCACAGGAGATGCTCGCGTTCATCCGCGCCCGGCGCGACGACGGGCCGAACGAGATCGTCAACTTCGACGAGTACGCCGAGCTGTACCGGCAGGCGTGGACCGAGCCGCTGGTGCGCTGGGTGCTGTCCGTGGTGCCCACAGCGATGATCTTCGACGACCACGACGTGCGCGACGACTGGAACACCTCCGACGCCTGGCGCCGCGAGATCTCCAAGGTGCCCTGGTGGAGCAGCCGGGTGGTGGCCGCGCTCGGCGCGTACTGGATCTACCAGCACCTCGGCAATCTCTCGCCGTCCGAGCGCAAGGCCGACCCGACGTACGCGGAGATCACCTCCGGCGACGCCGACGGCGGCGCGGCGCTGGACGCGTTCGCCGCGCTCGCCGACGCCGACCCCTCCTCCAACCGGTGGAGCTACAGCCGCGACGTCGGCCACAACCGGCTGATCATGCTGGACACCCGCTGCGCCCGCGAGCTCGACCCCGACAAGCGGAGCATGGTGGACGAAGGGGAATGGGAGTGGTTCGCCGAGCGGGCCACCGGGGACGTCGACCACCTGCTCATCGGCTCCTCGGTGCCGGTGTTCCTGCCGAGCGGCATCTTCGACGTGGAGAGCTGGAACGAGGCCGTCGCGGGCGGGGCCTGGGGGCGCGGGGCCGCCAAGGTGGCCGAGACGATGCGCCAGGCCATCGACCTGGAGCACTGGGGGGCGTTCCGGCGGTCGTTCGACCGGCTGGGGTCGCTGCTGGTGGACATCTCCGCCGGGCGGCGGGGGCGGGCGCCGGCCACCGTCGTGCTGCTGTCCGGGGACGTGCACTACTCCTACCTGGCGGCGGCCACCTCCGCCGGGGGGGACCTGGACCACGCCCGCATCTACCAGGCGGTGTGCTCGCCGATCCGGAACCCGCTGAGCCGCGTCGTGCGGTTCGCCAACGTGGTCGGGCAGTTCGGCGTCGCGACCCTGGTGGGGGCCGTGCTGGCCCGCGCGGCGCGGCTGCCCCGGCGGGCCTTCCGATGGAAGATCACCGACGGGCCGTGGTTCCCCAACGTGCTCGCGACCCTGGTGCTGGACGGACGCAAGGCGGCGGTGCGCTGGCACACGGCCCGCCCCGAGTACGAGAAGCTGGCCGAGGTCGTGCTCACCACCACACCGCCGCGGCTCTGACGCCGCGGCGCCGGCTCCGCGACCACCGCGCCGCCCTCTGCCTCGCCGCGCCGGCTCTCTGACCGGTCGCACAGCCTCCTGATTCGCCGCACGGCCCGCGGGTCCGGGCCGTGCGCGATCTCCCGCCCCGGTCAGGCGGCCAGTTCGGCGAGGGCCTCGGCGAGCCGGTCCACCGCCCAGTGCACGTCCTCGGCGGTGACGACCAGCGGCGGGGCCAGGCGGATGGTGGAGCCGTGGGTGTCCTTGGCGAGCACGCCGTGGCGCAGCAGGGCCTCGCAGACCTGGCGGCCGGTGCCGAGCGTGGGGTCGATGTCCACGCCGGCCCACAGGCCGCGCCCGCGGACCGCGACGACGCCGCGGCCGCCGCGCTCCACCGGGCCGATCAGGGCACGCAGCCGCTCGTGCAGGATCTCGCCGAGCTCCCGCGCCCTGGCCTGGTACTCGCCGGAACGCAGCAACTCCACGACGCTGTGCCCGACGGCGCAGGCCAGCGGGTTGCCGCCGAACGTCGAACCGTGCTGGCCCGGCTTGATCACGCCGAGCACGTCCGCGTCCGCCACGACCGCCGACACGGGCACGACGCCGCCGCCGAGGGCCTTGCCGAGCACGTACATGTCGGGCACGACGTCCTCGTGGTCGCAGGCGAAGGTGTCGCCGGTGCGGCCGAGGCCGGACTGGATCTCGTCCGCGATGAACAGCACGTCGTTCTCGGTGCAGATGTCCCGCACCTGCCGCAGGTAGCCCGGCGGCGGCACCAGCACGCCCGCCTCGCCCTGGATCGGCTCAAGCAGCACCGCCACCGTGTCGGCGTCGATGGCGTCACGGACCGCCTCGGCCGAGCCGTACTTGACGATCTTGAACCCTGGGGTGGCGGGGCCGAAGCCGTCACGGGCGTCGGGATCGGTGGAGAAGCTCACGATCGTGGTGGTGCGGCCGTGGAAGTTGTCCTCCATGACCACGATGTTGGCCTGGTCCGGGCGCACGCCCTTGACCTCGTACCCCCACTTGCGGGCCACCTTGATCGCGGTCTCCACCGCCTCGGCGCCGGTGTTCATCGGCAGCACCATGTCCTTGCCGCACAACGCGGCGAGACCCTCGCAGAACTCCCCGAACCGGTCGTGGAAGAACGCCCTGCTGGTGAGGGTCAGCCTCCTGAGCTGGTCCTCGGCGGCCTTGAGGATCTCCTCGTTGCCGTGCCCGAAGTTCAGCGACGAGTACCCCGCCAGGCAGTCCAGGTACCGCCGGCCCTCCACGTCCGTCACCCAGGCGCCCCGGGCCTCGCGGACGACGACAGGCAGCGGGTGGTAGTTGTGCGCGCTGTGCCGTTCCGCGCGCTCGATCAGGTCGTGCGTCACGCTCATGGGCGGATCTCCAATGTGCAGCACTTCGGCCCGCCGCCGGCCTTGCGCAACTCGCTCAGGTCGACCGGGATGACGTTCAGCCCGCGCCGCTTCAACTCCAGCGACAACTCCGCCGCCTCCACGTTGACCACGACGTTCTCACCGTCGCTCACCGCGTTCAGCCCCAGCACCGCCGCGTCCTCCGCCGACGCGATCACCGCGTCCGGGAACATGCGCCGCAGCACCTCCTGGCTCCCCGGCGAGAACGCCCCCGGATAGTACGCGACGTTCCGCCCGTCGATCGGGAAGAGCGCCGTGTCCAGGTGGTAGTACCGCGGATCCACCAGCCGGAGCGTCACCACCGCCCGCCCGAGGAACTCCTGCGCCTCCTGATGCGCCGCCACCGCCGTCCGGAACCCCGTCCCCGCGAGAATCACATCATCGAGGGTGAGAAAGTCCCCTTCCCCCTCATTGATCTGCGTCGCCGCCATCGTGTCGCCGAACCCGTTCGAGGTGAACCACTCCAGGTACGCCGGCCCCTCCGCCGCCCGTTCCGCCGTAGCGAACCGCGCCCCGTAGACCCGCCCCCCCACCACGAGCGCCCCGTTGGCCGCGAACACCATGTCCGGCAGCCCTTCGACCGGCTCGATGAGACTGACCCGATGCCCCAGCTCCTCATACGCGGCCTTGAGCCCCTCCCACTGCCGCACGGCCGTGGCCGCGTCGGCCCCCGCCTGAGGATCCATCCAGGGATTGATCGCGTACTCAACCGCGAAGTACTCGGGTCGGCACATAAGGAAATGCCGGCTGGGCGCCATGTATCACTCCGTCGAGAACCATCGAAACCTGCTGGTCAGAGATGGCTACAGCCTAAAAACCGCGATACGCCCCAACCAGCCACAGACCTTGCGCCTCCCCGAGGATCGATTGCGTCCCGAAAGCCAGAACCATCGATCCGTTGCACAGTGACCCCACCGCCACGCAGCCGTTACACCCCCGTCACACCACCCCACCACCCGAGCCCACTCACCACCACGGCAGCGATCGAGCGGCATCCGCCCGCAGGAGTGATCGCGTTGTGGCGGGCTCATGCTGCCTGGCGGCGGGTGCGGGCCCACGCTCGCACGCCGGCCCGCTCCCGGTAAGGTGCCGCAGCCCTGCCGGTCAACCTGCCCATTGCGGCATTTTCACCTGGTTATGTTCTTCCGCATAGAACGCGGAGAAAGCTGTGGCCAAGGAGAGCTAGTGGTTATGGGGCAGTGGCTGAACCTGGCAACAACCCCACACACCCAGCCCTGGCCGGGCATGACGGAATCAGAATCGGTTCTGACGCCTTTTCAAGCGACCGCGGCACGAATCCCTGAGGAAATCGCCGTCAGGCTGAAAGACCGGCATGTCACCTATGGCGAATTGGCGCAAAGAGTCAGCCGGCTCGCGGATCGGCTCATCGCCGGCGGTGTCGGGCGAGGCAGCTATGTCGCGCTCCTGCTGCCTCGTTCCGTCGACATGGTGGTGGCGATCCTCGGCGTGCTGAGCGCCGGGGCAGCCTACATCCCCCTCGACCCGGCTCACCCCCCCGAGCGGATCGGCGACGTCCTCCACGACGCCAGGCCCGCCTTGGTCCTCACGCACTCGGCGGTCGGCGACGTCGAGGCGGCGATCCCCAAGATCCTGATGGATCGGCCCTCACCCGGCAGCCCCGCTGCCGGGTTCGTCATGGTCCACCCGGACGACGCGGCGTACGCGATCTACACCTCCGGCTCCACGGGCAAGCCCAAAGGGGTAGTGGTCACTCACCGCGCGCTCGCGAACATCTGCGTCTCCGTGGCCGACCTCATCGGCCTGAGGCAGGGGACGACGCTCCTCGCCGTGACCACGCCCGCCTTCGACATCGCCGTGCTCGAACTGGTCCTTCCGTTGCTGTGCGGGATGACGGTCGTTCTCGCGGACAAGGAGACGGTGGACGACCCGGCTGCCCTCGCCGAGCTCCTCGTACGCTCCGGCGCCGACGTCATGCAGGCCACGCCGACCCTGTGGCAGGGCTTGGTGGAGCGGCATCCCGAAGCACTGTCAGGGGTGCATGCCATGGTCGGCGGTGAAGCCCTGCCACCGGATCTGGCGACCCGTCTGTGCCGGTTCGCGCAGGGGGTGACCAACCTCTACGGGCCGACGGAGACCACGGTCTGGTCCACGTTCGCGCGGCTGTCGGGGAGCCACACGAAGCCGCCGCCGATCGGTCAGCCGGTGCGGAACACCGCTGTGTACGTCCTCGACGATCAGCTGACGGCGGTCACGCCGGGCGAGATCGGCGAGCTCTACATCGCCGGCGAAGGGCTGGCCCGGGGCTACCTGAACCGTTCGAGCCTGACGGCCACCCGATTCGTGGCCGACCCGTACGGCCCGCCTGGCACGCGCATGTATCGCACGGGTGACCTGGGCCGGCGAAACGAGTCGGGCGACCTGGAGTTCGCCGGTCGCGTGGATCATCAGGTGAAGCTGCGGGGCCACCGGATCGAACTCGGCGAGATAGAGGCCGTTCTGGGCACGCACCCCGCCGTGGCGAGGGCGGTCGTGACCGCCGCGCCGTACAACGGGGAGCCCGTCCTCGTCGCCTATCTCACGCGGAGGAAGGCGCCGGACGACCAGGACCTGGTACGGGAGCTGCGGGGCCTTGCCGCACGGCACCTGCCCTCCGCCATGGTCCCGAGCTTCTACGTGGTCTTGGCGGAGCTGCCGACGACGTCCAACGGCAAGGTCGATCGTGCCGCATTGCCCCCACCCGGCCCGGAAGCGAGGCGCGGCGCGGGCCGCGAGCCGGGCACGGACCCGGAGCGGCTGCTGTGCGACCTGTTCGGCCAGGTCCTCGGCATCGACCATGTGAGCATCGACGACAACTTCGTCGATCTGGGCGGCACCTCGATCGTCGCGCAGCGGCTGATCGAGCGGATGCGGCGTGCGGCGGGGGTCGAGATGCCACTCACGGAGCTGTTCGCCATGGGAACCATCGAAGCCCTGGCGGCGAACCTGCATACCCTGCCGGCTGCCCGGCCGTCGTTGATCCGGGCCTCCCGGCCCCCTCAGAGCGGAGACGACCTGTGAGCGGACCGCTCTCCCACGCGCAGAAGCGCCTGTGGCTGCACCAGCAGATGGATGACCATGGCGCGCTGTACAACGTGCCGTGGCTCGTGGAGCTGTCCGGAGTCGTGGACTGCGCGGCACTCGACCGGGCTCTTGAGGACGTGGTGGCTCGTCACGAGCCACTGCGGACCGTCTTTCCCTTCGTCGACGACCAGCTGCGGCCGGAAGTGCTGGCACCCCAGCCGGTGCTGACCCGGGTGAGAATCGAGGCCGAGGAACTCGAGGCCGCCGTCGCCGCCGAAGCCAGGACGCCCTTCGAGCTGAGTAGCGAGCTGCCCGTGCGCGCCCGGCTGTTCAGCGTCTCGGAGCAGGAGCACACGCTGCTCATCGTGTTCCATCACCTCGCGGTCGACGACGTCTCGATGCGCCCCTTCTTCCGGGATCTGTCGGTGGCGTACGCGGCGCGGTGTGCGGGGCGGGTTCCTGGGTGGGAGCCGTTGCCGGTGCGGTACGCGGATTACGCGGTGTGGCAGCGGGAGGTCCTGGGGGAGGAGAACGATCCGGGCAGTGTCGTCTCCGGTCAGTTGGCGTATTGGACGGGGGCTTTGGCGGGGTTGCCGGAGGAGTTGAATCTCCCGTTTGATCGGCCGCGGCCTGTGGTGGCGTCGTATCGGGGTGGGGTGGTGGAGTTCTCCGTGGATGCGGCGGTGCATGCGCGGTTGGTGGGGTTGGCGCGGGAGTGCCGGTGCACGGTGTTCATGGTGGTGCAGGCGGCGGTGGCGGCGTTGTTGTCGCGGTTGGGGGCCGGTGGTGACGTGCCGATCGGGGCGCCGGTGGCGGGGCGTTCTGATGAGGCGTTGGAAGATCTGGTGGGCTTCTTTGTGAATACGTTGGTGTTGCGTACTGATGTGTCGGGGGATCCGACGTTCCGGGAGTTGCTGGAGCGGGTGCGGCAGGCGGATCTGGCGGCGTTCGCGCATCAGGATCTGCCGTTCGAGTTCCTGGTGGAGAAGCTGAACCCGGTCCGGTCGGCCTCCCGCCACCCACTTTTCCAGGTGGTGCTCGCGTTCCAGGACGAGGCGCCTTTTGAGCTGGACCTCGTCGGGCTGAGCGTGCTGAGCTGCCGGGAGATCAGCAACGGGTTCTCGGAGTTCGACCTGACGATCACGATGCGGGAACGGGGTGCGTCGGCGGGCTTCGACGCGAGTATCGAATACGCCGCGGATTTGTTTGATCGGGTGTCGGTGGAGGGGTTGGCGGGTCGGTTGGTGGGGTGGTTGGGGGCGTTGGTGGCTGATCCTGATGTGCGGGTGGGGGAGGTGGGGTTGTTGTCGGAGGGTGAGTTGCGGTTGGTGGTGGAGGAGTGGAGTGGGTCGGGTTTGGTGGTGGGGGAGGGGTTGTTGCCGGAGTTGTTCGGGGTGCAGGTGGCGCGGTCGCCGGGGGCGACGGCGTTGGTGTGTGGGGGGCGGGTGGTGAGTTTTGCTGAGCTTGAGGGGTTGGTGGAGGGGTTGGCTGGGGTGTTGGTGGGGTGTGGGGTGGGGTTGGAGGATGTGGTGGGGGTGGCGTTGCCGCGTTCGGTGGGGTCGGTGGTGGCGGTGCTGGCGGTGTTGCGGGTGGGTGGGGTGTTTGTGGCGTTGGATTTGGGGTTGCCGGTGGGTCGGGTGGCGCGGGTGGTGGCGGATGCTGATCCGAAGGTGGTTTTGGTGTCGGGTGAGGGGGTGCCGGCGTCGTGGGGTGGGGTGCCGTGGGATGTGGCCAGGGAGGTGCGGGTCGGGCTTGATGGGGAGGTCGGGCCGGTGGTGGACGGGTCGGTGGTGGACGGGTCGGTGGTGGATGGGGCGGTGGTGGATAGGCGGGTGGTGGGTCCGTTGGCGGGGTCGTTGGCGTATGTGATTTATACGTCGGGTTCGACGGGTGAGCCGAAGGCGGTGGCGGTTGAGCATCGGAGTTTGGTGAATTTGTTTTTTGCGCATGTGGTGGGGTTGTTTGGTCCGGCGTCGGGTGGGCGGCGGTTGCGGGTGGCGTTGACGAATGGGTTTGGGTTTGATGGGTTCTGGATGGGTGTGTTGTGGATGGTGGCGGGTCATGAGTTGCATTTGATTGGTGATGAGGTGCGGTTTGATGCGCATGCGTTGGTGGGGTATGCGGCGGAGCGGGGTATTGATGTGCTGGATAGTACGCCGAGTTTTGTGCGGGAGTTGGTGGCGGTTGCTGATGAGTTGGGGGGTGGGTATTTTCCGGGGGTTTTGGTGTTGGCGGGTGAGGCGATCGGTGAGGGGTTGTGGCGGCGGTTGCATCCGTTGGTTTCGACGGTGTGTTTCAATTTTTATGCGCCGACGGAGTGTACGGCTGAGGCGGTGTCGGCGTGTTTGGGGGAGTTCGAGCGGCCGGTGTTGGGGAGGCCGATGGGTAATACGCGGGTGTTTGTGTTGGATGGGCGGTTGCGGCCGGTGGTGCCGGGTGTGGTGGGGGAGTTGTATTTGTCTGGGCCGCAGGTGGCGCGGGGGTATCGGGATCGTCCGGGGTTGACGGCGGAGCGGTTTGTGGCGTGTCCGTTCGGGGTGGGGGAGCGGATGTATCGCTCTGGGGATCTGGTGCGGTGGCGTGCTGATGGGGTGCTGGAGTTCGTGGGCCGGGTCGATGATCAGGTGAAGGTGCGGGGTTTCCGGGTGGAGTTGGGTGAGGTCGAGCATGCTTTGGTGCGGTGTCCGGGGGTGGAGGCGGCTGTGGTGGTCGCCCGGGACAGGCTGGTGGCGTATGTGGTGGGCCGGGTCGAGGTCGAGACGGTGCGGGCGTGGGCACGCGGGGTGTTGCCGGAGTACATGGTGCCGTCGGTGTTCATGCGGGTGGAGACGCTGCCGCTGACCGTCAACGGCAAGGTGGACCGGCGCGCGTTACCGGAACCGGATCTCACGGGTGTGGGCGGGGATTACGTGGCGCCGCGTACCGCGGTGGAGGAGCGGTTGTGCGGGCTGTTCGCCGAGGTGCTCGGGGTGGAGCGCGTCGGGATCGAGGACAGCTTCTTCGACCTCGGTGGTCATTCGCTGCTGGCGGTGCGGTTGATGAGCCGGATCCGGTCGGAGTTCGGGGTCGAGATCGAGGTCCGGGCGTTGTTCGAGGACGCCACGGTCGCGGGAGTCGCGGTGCAGGTGGCGGGCGGTACGCGACGGCGGCCTGAGCTGCGGCGGGTGGTCCGGCCGGAGCGGGTGCCGCTGTCGTTCGCGCAGCGGCGGATGTGGTTCCTGAACCTGCTGGAGGATCGCGGCGCGACCTACAACATGCCCTCGGTGCTCCGCATCCGGGGTGATCTTGACGTTGCGGCGTTGCGGCTGGCCCTGGCCGATGTGGTGGGGCGGCACGAGAGCCTGCGCACGGTGATCGAGCACGTCGACGGCCGGCCGTACCAGAAAGTGCTCGAAGCCGGGGCGGTCCTGGGTGATGTGATCGCCTGTGACGAGCAGGGCTTGGCAGCTGCGGTGAGCGCGGCGACGGGGCGTGGATTCGACCTGTCGGCCGAGATCCCGGTGCGCGCGACGCTGCTTCGGCTGGATGCCGGGGAGCACGTGCTGGCGCTGGTGCTGCACCACATCGCCGGTGACGGCTGGTCGGTGGGGCCGTTGTTGCGGGATCTGTCGATGGCCTATGCGGCGCGGTGCGCGGGACGGGTTCCTGAGTGGGAGCCGTTGCCGGTGCAGTACGCGGATTACGCGGTGTGGCAGCAGGAGCTGTTGGGGGAGGAGGGCGACCCGGAAAGCCTCTTGTCGGAGCAGTTGGCGTATTGGACGGAGGCGTTGGCGGGGTTGCCGGAGGAGTTGAATCTCCCGTTTGATCGGCCGCGGCCTGTGGTGGCGTCGTATCGGGGTGGGGTGGTGGAGTTTTCTGTGGATGCGGGGGTGCATGGGCGGTTGGTGGGGTTGGCGCGGGAGTGTCGGTGCACGGTGTTCATGGTGGTGCAGGCGGCGGTGGCGGCGTTGTTGTCGCGGTTGGGGGCTGGTGGTGATGTGCCGATCGGGGCGCCGGTGGCGGGGCGTTCGGATGAGGCGTTGGAGGATCTGGTGGGGTTTTTTGTGAATACGTTGGTGTTGCGTACTGATGTGTCGGGGGATCCGACGTTCCGGGAGTTGCTGGAGCGGGTGCGGCAGGCGGATCTGGCGGCGTTCGCGCATCAGGATCTGCCGTTCGAGTTCCTGGTGGAGAAGCTGAACCCGGTCCGGTCGGCCTCCCGCCACCCGCTCTTCCAGGTGATGGTGACCCTGCAGAACAACGCCGACGGCGAGTTCGGCCTGCACGAGCTGGACGTCATCGACGAGCCGGCTTCCCTCGACACGGTGAAGTTCGACCTGTCGTTCGGGTTCGCGGAGCGGCAAGGCGCGGATGGTGATCCGGCAGGCCTCGGCGGAGCTCTGCAATACGCCGGCGACCTGCTCGACCCGAGCACCGCCGAGCGGATGGTCACGTGGCTGGCGCGATTGCTGACAGCGGTGGCCGGCGACCCGGACGTACGGCTGAGCGCGGTGGAGCTGCTGTCCGCGGCCGAGCGGCGGCAGGTGCTGGAGGACTGGAACGACACCGGGACACCCCCACAGGCGGATCGGTGCCTGCACGAGCTGTTCCAGGAGCAGGTGCGGCGGAGCCCGCATGCGGTGGCGGTGGTGTGCGATGCGGTCGAGGCGACGTATGCGGAGCTGAACGACCGGGCCAACCAGCTGGCCCACTGGCTGATGGAGCGGGGGGCCGGCCCGGAGGCGCTGGTCGGGGTGGTCATGCCGCGGTCGGTGGAGTTGCTGGTGGCGTTGCTGGGAGTGTGGAAAGCGGGTGCGGCGTACGTGCCGCTGGACGTCGACTACCCGCCGGAGCGGATCGATTCCACCTTGCGGGATGCGACGCCGGTGCTGGTGTTGGAGAAACTGCCCGACCTGGCCGGATATCCGATGGCCGACCCGGCGGTGCGAGTGGAGCCGGCACATCCGGCGTATGTCATCTACACCTCTGGCTCGACCGGCAAGCCCAAGGGCGTCGTGCTGGAGCATCGCTCGGTGGTGAGCTATCTGCAGGGGGCGACACATCGGTATCCGGCGGCCCGGGGAACGACTCTGGTGCATTCCTCGATCGCCTTCGACCTGACGGTGACGGGGTTGTTCACCACCCTGATGTCGGGCGGCCGGGTCCATCTGACGCGATTGGAGGATCTCGGCGGTGACCCGGGTGAGCCGGTGACGTTCGCCAAGGCGACTCCGTCGCATCTTCCGCTGCTGGAGGGCATGGCGGCGACATGGTCACCCAGCGAGATGTTGATCCTCGGTGGGGAGGCCTTGACCGGTGAGGTGGTGTCGCGCTGGCGGCAGGCCCATCCGGAGGTGACCGTGGTCAACGCCTACGGGCCGACGGAGTTGACGGTCAACTGCACGGAGTTCCGCATCGCGCCACGGGCTGAGGTGCCGCCGGGTCCGGTACCGATCGGCCGTCCGTTCGCCGGCGTGCGGGCTTATGTGTTGGACGGGCTTCTGCGGCCGGTGTTGCCGGGCGTGGCGGGGGAGCTGTACGTCTCCGGGGCACAGGTGGCGCGGGGGTATCGCGACCGGCCGGGATTGACGGCGGAGCGGTTCGTGGCGTGCCCGTTCGAGGTGGGGGAGCGGATGTACCGCACCGGCGATGTGGTGCGGTGGCGTGCGGACGGGCTGCTGGAGTTCGTGGGCCGGGTCGACGACCAGGTGAAGGTGCGGGGTTTCCGGGTGGAGCTGGGTGAGGTCGAGCATGCTTTGGTGCGGTGTCCGGGGGTGGAGGCGGCTGTGGTGGTCGCCCGGGACAGGCTGGTGGCGTATCTGGTCGGTCAGGTCGAGATCGAGACGGTGCGGGCGTGGGCACGCGGGGTGTTGCCGGAGTACATGGTGCCGTCGGTGTTCATGCGGGTGGAGACGCTGCCGTTGACCGTCAACGGCAAGGTGGACCGGCGCGCTCTCCCAGAGCCGGATCTTGCCGGGATGGCGGGAGAATACGTGGCGCCGCGTACCGCGGTCGAGGAACGGTTGTGCGAGCTGTTCGCCGAGGTGCTCGGGGTGGAGCGCGTCGGGATCGAGGACAGCTTCTTCGACCTCGGTGGTCATTCGCTGCTGGCGGTGCGGTTGATGAGCCGGATCCGGTCGGAGTTCGGGGTCGAGATCGAGCTTCGGGCGTTGTTCGAGGACGCCACGGTCGCGGGAGTCGCGGTGCAGGTGGCGGCCGGTGCGCAACGGCGGCCCGAGTTGCGGCGGGTGGTCCGGCCGGAGCGGGTGCCGCTGTCGTTCGCGCAGCGGCGGATGTGGTTCCTGAACCTGCTGGAGGAGCGGAGCGCGACCTACAACGTGCCCTCGGTGTTCCGGCTGCGGGGCGACCTTGACGTGGTGGCCCTGCGGCTGGCCCTGGCCGATGTGGTGGGGCGGCACGAGAGCCTGCGCACGGTGATCGAGCAGGTCGACGGCCTGCCGTACCAGAAGGTGCTGGAGACGCCGGGCCTTGAGATCCCGCTCGTGGAGGTGAGCGCGAGCGAGCTGCCCGGGGTCGTGGCTGAGGTGACCGAGCGTGGATTCGACCTGTCGGCCGAGATCCCGGTGCGCGCGACGCTGCTTCGGCTGGGTGCCGGGGAGCACGTGCTGGCGCTGGTGCTGCACCACATCGCTGACGACGGCTTATCGGTGGGGCCGTTGTTGCGGGACCTGTCGGTGGCGTATGCGGCGCGGTGTGCGGGGCGGGTTCCTGGGTGGGAGCCGTTGCCGGTGCAGTACGCGGATTACGCGGTGTGGCAGCAGGAGCTGCTTGGGGAGGAGGGCGACCCGGAAAGCCTGTTGTCGGAGCAGTTGGCGTATTGGACGGAGGCGCTGGCGGGGTTGCCGGAGGAGTTGAGTTTGCCGTTTGATCGGCCGCGGCCGGTGGTGGCGTCGTATCGGGGTGGGGTGGTGGAGTTCTCGGTGGATGCGGGGGTGCATGGGCGGTTGGTGGGGTTGGCGCGGGAGTGCCGGTGCACGGTGTTCATGGTGGTGCAGGCGGCGGTGGCGGCGTTGTTGTCGCGGCTGGGGGCCGGTGGTGACGTGCCGATCGGGGCGCCGGTGGCGGGGCGTTCGGATGAGGCGTTGGAAGACCTGGTGGGGTTTTTCGTGAATACGTTGGTGTTGCGTACTGATGTGTCGGGGGATCCGACGTTCCGGGAGTTGCTGGAGCGGGTACGGCAGGCGGATCTAGCCGCGTTCGCGCATCAGGATCTGCCGTTCGAGTTCCTGGTGGAGAAGCTCAACCCGGCTCGGTCGGCCTCCCGCCACCCGCTCTTCCAGGTGATCGTGACCGCCCAGCAAGCCGGCCAGGGGCTGTTGTCCCTCCCGGGCGTGGAGATGGAACCGCTGGATCCAGGGGTTCCGCAGGCGAAGTTCGACCTGCAGTTCGGCTTCACGGAATACCAGGAAGGGCTGAGCGGGGCTCTGCAGTACGCCTGCGACCTGTTCGAGCCGAGCACCGCCGAGCGGATGGTCACGTCGCTGGCCCGGTTGCTGACGGCAGTTGCCGAAGACCCGGATCTCCGGCTGAGCGCGGTGGATCTGTGGACGCAGGACATGCGCCGGCTCGTGCTGGAGGAGTGGAACGACAACGGGACGACGCCGGAGATCGACCGGTGCGTCCACGAGGTGTTCCAGGAGCAGGTCCGGTGGAACCCGCAGGCGGTGGCGGTGGTGTCCGAGGGCGCGGAGCTGACGTATGCGGAGGTGGACGCGCGGGCGAACCGGCTGGCGCGAGTCCTGGTGGCGGCCGGCGTCGCAGCGGAGTCGAGCGTGGGGGTGCTGCTGGAGCGTTCGGCCGACGTGGTGGTGTCCACCCTTGCGGTGTTGAAGGCGGGGGGCGCGTACGTGCCGCTCAACGAGCGGTTCCCGGTGTCGCGGATGAAGCTGATGCTGGCGGATGCGGGTGCGGTGGTGCTGCTGGCCGACGAGGCGAGCGCCGGACGGGCGGCGGAGCTGGGACTGCCGGTGATCCGGGCCGACGAGGCGGCGACGAAGGGTGACGGCACGGATCTCGGGATCACCGTGGATTCGCGTCAGGCGGCCTACGTGATGTACACCTCGGGCTCGGCGGGTGTGCCGAAGGGCGTGGTGGTGGGGCACGCCGAGGTGGTGGCCCTGGCCTCGGACCGGCGGTGGGAGGCGCACAGGCGGGTGCTGATGCATTCGCCGTACTCCTTCGACGCCTCGACCTACGAGCTGTTCGCTCCGTTGCTGAACGGTGGAACGGTGGTGGTGGCTCCCCCGGGGCAGTGGAGCGCGCACGGGTTCGCCGAGGTGGTG
Organism: Sphaerisporangium sp. B11E5; assembly: GCF_039871875.1. Classification (NCBI taxonomy): domain Bacteria; kingdom Bacillati; phylum Actinomycetota; class Actinomycetes; order Streptosporangiales; family Streptosporangiaceae; genus Sphaerisporangium; species Sphaerisporangium sp. B11E5. The sequence continues at coordinate 122,856 of NZ_JBDPMD010000014.1, forward strand.
AAGTGGAGCCGGGCGGACGCGGTGTGGCTGACCGCCGGGCTGTTCGCGGAGATCGCTCGCGCGACCCCGGGATCCCTGGCGACAGTCCGGCAGGTGTGGACCGGCGGGGATGTGGTTCAGGCCGCGGCGGCGCGTGAGGTGCTGCGGCATTGCCCGGGGCTGACCGTGGTGGACGGGTACGGGCCGACCGAGACCACGACGTTCGCGACCTGTTTTCCCATGACGGCAGCCGACCTGGTGCCGGATTCGGTGCCGATCGGCCGGCCGATGGATGGGATGCGGGTGTTCGTGCTGGATGAGTTCCTGCGGCCGGTGCTGCCCGGTGTGGTGGGGGAGCTGTATGTGGCGGGGGCGGGTGTGGCGCGCGGGTACGTGGGCCGGCCGGGGCTGACGTCGGAGCGGTTCGTGGCGTGCCCGTTCGGGCTGGGCGAGCGCATGTATCGCACCGGTGATCTGGTGCGCTGGGGCGCGGACGGGGCGCTGGAGTTCCTTGGCCGGGTCGATGACCAGGTGAAGATCCGGGGCTTCCGGGTGGAGCTGGGTGAGGTCGAGCACGCGCTCGCTCGGTGTCCGGGGGTGGAGGCGGCTGTGGTGGTCGCCCGGGACAGGCTGGTGGCGTATCTGGTCGGTCAGGCCGAGATCGAGACGGTGCGGGCGTGGGCACGCGGGGTGTTGCCGGAGTACATGGTGCCGTCGGTGTTCATGCGGGTGGAGACGCTGCCGCTGACCGTCAACGGCAAGGTGGACCGGCGGGCGTTACCGGAACCGGACATTGCCGAGGTCTCGCACGGTTACGCGCCGCCGCGCACCGCGGCCGAAGAACGGTTGTGCGAGCTGTTCGCCGAGGTGCTCGGGGTGGAACGCGTCGGGATCGACGACAGCTTCTTCGACCTCGGTGGTCATTCGCTGCTCGCGGTGCGGTTGATGAGCCGGATCCGGACGGAGTTCGAGGCCGGGATCGAGGTCCGGACCTTGTTCGAGAACCCCACCGTCGCAGGACTCGCCGCCCACATCGAAGGCCGCGTGCCGGGCCGGGACAGAGCCGCGGGCCTCGGCGTCCTGCTGCCGCTGCGCGCACAGGGTGATCGCCCGGCGCTCTTCTGCTTCCACCCGATCAGCGGGCTGAGCTGGAGCTACGCCAGCATCTTGCCGTATGTCCCGCCGGGCCATCCGGTGTACGGCCTGCAGGCGCGAGGGATCCATGACGGTACGGCGCCCCCCGGAAGCATCGAGGAGATGGCGGCCGACTACGTGGAGCAGATTCGCTCCGTCCAGCCCGCGGGCCCCTACCATCTCCTCGGCTGGTCACTCGGAGGCGTGATCGCGCACGCGGTGACGGCGCGCCTGGAAGCCGAGGGGGACACGGTACGGACACTGGTGGCGCTCGACGCCCAGCTGCCCGACCCTCAGCGCATCGGCCGGCAGCTCCACCACCAGGCCCCCGACGCGTCAGGCACGTATGCCGCGCTCTGGCGCGCGATGGGACACGCGCCTGAGGCGCCGACGACCCGTCAGGACTTCAAGCACCGGCTGCAGGACGTGCAACCCGAGCTTCAGGGGCTGGAGGACGCCATCCTCGAGGGCCTGATCTCGGTCATGCTGAACAATGACGCGCTTCTCGGAGCTCATCGGCCGACGCGGATAGCCGCCGATGTGCTGCTGTTCACAGCGGCGGAAAGCCGGCACCCCCGAGATGACGACCGTCATTGGCGCCGCTACGTCACCGGTTCAGTGGAGGTGCGTCCGGTGCCGATCCGTCATGCCGATTTCGCCGCCCCCGCAGCCATGGCCGTCATCGGCCCGGAGGTGGCCGAACGGCTGCAGGCAAACGTCGATGGGAAACAGCAGTGAGAGCTCTGGTCATCGGAAGCGGGATCGCCGGCCTCAGCGCCGCCCTTTACCTGGAACGCGCCGGAGTCGACGTCCAGGTGCTCGAGAAGAGCGGTGACGTCCGCCAAGTCGGGCTGGGGCTGAACATCCTGCCCTACGCCGTCCAGGAGCTGGCCGAGCTGGGACTCCTGGGGGAGCTGCACCGCAGCGCTATCCCGACCGTCGAGGAGATCTACGCCAACCGCCTGGGACAGCTGATCTGGAAGGAACCGTGCGGCACGGAGGCGGGGCATCCGGCTCCACAACTCGCCATCTCCCGCGGCCGGCTCCAGGGACTCCTGTACCGCGCGGTGCTCGAGCGGCTCGGCGAGTCGGTCGTGCGGACAGGCCATCACCTCGTCGGGTTCCAGCAGGATGAGACGGGCGTCACCGCGCACTTCACCGACCAGGCGCCCGTCAGAGGCGACCTTCTCATCGGTGCCGACGGCATCCACTCCACCGTCCGTTCGCAGCTCTTCCCGGGGGAAGGGCCGCCGAAATGGAATGGTGTCACCCTGTGGCGCGGAGCCACCGAATGGCCCGCGTTCTTCGACGGGAACTCGGTTCTCGTCGCGGGCGGCGAATCCGGCAAGGTCGTGATCTACCCCATGGGCGAGGGTGCCCGCGTGGGGACCCGGCTGACCAACTGGGTGGTCTGCGTCAAGACGTCCCAAGGCTCCGGCCCGCCGCCTCGCCGGCAGGACTGGCTGCGACAGGGACAGCGCACGGACGTGGACAGATATCTCACCCGCTTCTCCCTTCCCTACATCGACGTCGCAGGGCTCGTCCACGCCACCGATGAGTTCTACGAATTCCCCCTGTGCGATCGTGACCCGCTGCCTTGGTGGTCCTCGGGCCGCGTCACCCTTCTCGGCGACGCCGCGCACCCCATGTACCCGATGGGCTCCAACGGGGTCGGCCAGGCGATCTTGGACGCCAAGTCGCTCGCCGAGCACCTGGGTAAGGCGGGCGATCCAGCGACGGCTCTGGCCGGCTACCAGGACGACCGGCTGAGCGTGACCGCGCAGTTCGTGCACAGGAGCCGCAGAGGTGGCCTGGACAGTGTGATCGATGAGATCGAAGGGCGAGCGCCGGACGGCTTCGACGATATCGAGGACATCGTCGCGCGGGATGAACTCCTGGAGCTGGTGCGGCGGGCCTCGTCAGGCGTCTGAGGTCAGACTCACGCTTCTGTGGCGGGCAGTGCGGTGATGGGCCGGCGTGGCTTCGTCTCAGACACGACGGGCCATCACCCGGTAGGTGATCACCAGCCCCAGCACGCACCACACCCCCACCAGGAGGAAAGGAGTCGGCGAGACGCCGCCGGCCGGGACGGACAGCGTCGTGCGGATGATCTCCGCCATCGGCTCGATCGGCAACGCCCGGTGGACGGCCTGCAGCCACTCGGGGAGCCGATCCGCGGGGAAGTTGACCGGCGAGAACATGAGGATGAAGAAGACCAGCAATTGTGTGACCATCAACGTGACCATCGGCTTGAACGCGTACGCCAGCCCGAATCCCACGGCGGTGCTCGCCAGCATCACCAGGAGGATCGCGGGGAGCAACAGCGGGCTGACCTGGAACGAGATATCCAGCCGTAAGCCGGCCAGGACGAACGCGGCGACCAGGCCGGGCAGGGACGCCAGCGACCAGATGCTCACATCAGCCATCATGATCGCCATGCGGGGCACCGGCAGGGTCTTGTCGTAGTCGAGGGTGCCGTCCTGCTTGCCTGTCGCGATCCCCTGGGGGGCGATCACCATGCCGATCGTGATGATGCTCATGGTGATGGACCCCGTGGCGAGATACATGAGGAAATCGGGGTGTGTGGCCTCGGGAGGGAGCAGATAGGAGAAGCCGAAGATGATGCCGACGGAGAAGGCGGTCTGCAGGATGACGAACATGGGCAGCTCTGCCTTGATCCGCAGGACTCGCCAGAGCAGCAGCAGTCGATAGCTGCGCCACCACCTAGACATGCTGATCACCTCTCGGCGCCAACCGCTCGACCTCCGCCGGGATGCCCGCATCGACGATGCGCACGTAGGCGTCCTCCAGACTCGTCGGGGTCAACGAGAATTCCTCGATGTGCCCGGCCTTCCGGAGCCCCTGGGCCCATTCGAGCGCCGCGGCGGCCGACTCCTGAGCCAGGGACACCGTCCAGCGCTGCCCTTGCCGGAGCGGGGAGCTCTCCACCCATCCCGGGCTGTCCGGTGCGAGCGCGCCCAACGACAGCGTCACCTCCAGTCGCAGACCGGCGGAGCCCATCCGGAGATCGGCGGACGTCCCCTCGGCCACCACCCGGCCCTTGTCCAGGATCACCAGCCTGTCGACGCTGCGCTCCGCCTCGACGACGTTGTGGGTGACCAGCAGGACACCGCAGCCCGTCATGCCCAGCATGCGGACCTGCTCCCAGAGCCGGCGGCGCCGGACGGGGTCGACGTCGTTGGTGGGCTCGTCGAGGATCATCAGCCTGCCGGGGACCGCCGCGGCCATGGCGAAGGAGGTCAGCCGCCGGACACCACCGGACAGGCGCTCACCGGAGGTCTTCGCCCAGTGCCCGATGTCGAGCGCCTCGATGAGCTCATCCGCGCGGGCCCGCGCCGCCGCCCGGCCTGCCCCGCGAATCCTGGCGATGACCTCTATCGCCTGCCGAGGAGTCACGCCGTCGAAGCGCGCCTGTGCCTGGGGCATGAAGGCGCACTCCTGGCGCGCGAAATCCGGATCCGCGACGACGTCCCGCCCGGAGAGGCGGACGGTGCCCGAGGTCGGTTTCGCGATGCCGGCGATCTGGTTGACCAAGGTGGTCTTTCCCGCGCCATTGTGTCCGAGCAGGCCGACGATCTCTCCCGCGGCCACGGAGAAGCAGATGCCGTCGTTGGCGACCGTGCCCTCTTTCCGGAACCCGCCGCGGTAGACCTTCGTGAGGTTCTCGATGAGCAACAACACGTTGGAAGCTCCCAAAGGATGTTATGCCTGCTGCCGCTCGTCCATGGCGCGGATCAGGCTGTTTGGGCGCATGTCAGTCCAACTGCTCTCGACGTGGGCCAGGCATTGTTCCCGGTTCCCGCTGAACGCCACGCGCCAGCCGGGTGGTACCTGCGCGAATTCCGGCCACAGAGAATGCTGGCCTTCGTCATTGATCAGGACGAGATAGTCGAGCGAGGGATCCTCGAATGGATTCGCCATGTGTCAACCTCTGATCGATATAAATCGCGAGTTCAACCGTATCCTCACCTGTCGAGCCGACCGGCAGCGAAGGCGGCAATTCTTCGGCAGTTCCGTCAGAACCGCTGATCGGCGGGCTGCAGGCGGAAGGCGAGGTTGGACTGCGGCAGGCCGGAGCGAACCACCTTCACGCAGCGCCAGCCACTCTCCGCGAACACGTCGAGCCACTCCTCGGCGGTCGGGATGTACTTGTCCATGGCGGCGTGCACCAGCATGAATCCCATCGTGAAGATGGTTTCATCCAGACTCGTGACATCGGGCAGGCGGCATTCATCGCACAGGATGAAGTCCCGGGCGTTCGGAAAGGCCTGGCGCAGCATGCGCAGGGTGCGGACGGCATCGTCCCGAGGCCAGAAGTCGTGGCCCATGAGGAACGCCGTGAGCAGATCGACCCGTTCGAAATCGGCTCGTGGACGCAACCGGGTGACGTCGTCCTGGACGAAGGACACCCGGTCCGCCACGCCCTCCTTCTCGGCGTCGACCTCCGCGAGCGCGACGGCCGGGCCGGCGATGTCCACCCCGATCCCCGATATTCCGGGCCGCTCGCGGACGAGAGAAATGAGCCGGCCACCGCTGCCGCAGCCGAGATCGGCGACCCTGGAGAAGTCCACGCCTTCGAGCGCCTCCTGGAAGGTGCGGTCGAAATAGAGGCGCGCGCCATCGCGTGAAGCGGCCACCACGGCCCGGATGTTGCGTCCCCAGGGATCTTCGCCCGCCAGGACCGGCAGGTCGAGGCCGCGCGCGAAGTCCGCCAGGTTGCTGAGCAGGCGGCCGTTCCCCGCGACGAGCCATTGGAAGAAGGGGCGCGCGAGGTCTGCCGCCTCGAAGTCGTGGCCACGTGCGGCTCGTGTGCCCTCAAGCCGCACGATATGCGCGGCGGCCAGGGCATCCGCGATCGCCTGGACGACCCCCCGCCGCAGGGAGTGATCGTCGGCGAACCGGCCCAGGTCCACCGGGTCGCCCTGGCGAAGGGCATCCAGCAAACCCAACTCCACGGCCGCGCTGAGCGCGTAAGCGACCACGGCGGAGTTGTAGACCCGGTGCACGCTGGATCCGACTGGGGGAACCACGACCTCGTGAATCGGGGGCGCATCCGGGGACTGGAGACTCATGAGGGTCCTTTCGGCTAATCAAAATGCCCGTATCTCCGGTAGCCATAAAGAAGCGGAGGGGCGGCGGTGTCGGCGGAGATCCGGATCAGCTCGCCGTAGACGATCCAGTGGTCGTGCAGGAGATCGGCGCGCACCACCCGGCAGTCCGCCACCGAATGGGCATGGGCCGAGTCCAGGTGCGGCCTGGCCGCGTCCGCGTCCAGCATCCACGGGATGTGCTGGAACCGGTCGGCTCTGCCGGACGCGAACAACTGCGCCGTGTGCCGGCTGTCCTGCCGGATCAGATTGACGGCGAACGCCTGCCGGTCGAGCACCGCACGGAGAGTGGGTCCGCCGTCTCGCAGGCACACCAGGAGAGTGGGGGGCTCCACAGTGACGCTGCACAGGGAGGTGCAGGTCATACCCCAGGGACGATCGTGGAGGTCCAGCGCGGTGACGACGGCGACACCTGTGGGGAAGGTGGTCATGAAGTCGCGCATCTGTGCCGCGCCGGCCTGCTCCTGTACCCGCGGTGTGAGAACCTGCTCCCTCGCTTCCGCGTTCATCGGCGTTCACGCGCTGCGGCTGGTGGAGGCACCATGGAGCTTTCTCAGCTGGTCCTTGCAGGTCGGCAACGAGGCCACCAGAGTGTCCTGCTGACGCTTGATCTCCTCGAAGAGCAGCTCCGCCTGCTTCACCGACTCCGGTTGGTGCGCGATCAACGGCAGCGGATGGTCGGGGTGGCAGTCCAGCCCGGAGAAGATGCAGTAGTAACTGCCGTTGGTCCAGAAATTGCGGAACTCAGCCTCGAAGTTCCCGTAGTAGTCGCCTTCGCTGACCACCGGCGGGTTGATCGGCAGACCGGCCCGGTAGCGCGCCATCTTGTCCCGCATGGCGTCGGGGAGATGGAGCTCCTTGTTGGCCTGCCAGAAGGCGGTGTCGACTCGCGGCGAGAAGTAGAAGTGCGCCTGGATGAAGTCCCGCGTGTCGTCGAACATCACTTCGATCTCGTTGTTGAACCGATTGACGAGCGTCTCGTCGAAGGCGCGATCGGGGAAGTTCTTGACCAGGAAGTGGATCGCCGCGTAGATGAAGTAGATGCCGGTCGACTCGAGCGGCTCGAGAAAACAGGACGCCAGTCCGATGCTGACGCAGTTCTTCACCCAGGCTCGGCGATTGCGGCCGACCCGGAAGCGGATGTGGTTGAGCTGCTGCTTGCTCGGATCGAGATCCCACAGGCGGCAGAACTCCTCGGTCGCCTCGTCCTGGCTGCAGAAATCGCCCGAGTAGACATACCCGGTGCCGAAGCGGCCGAGCATGGGAATCTTCCAGGTCCACCCGGAGCTCATCGCGATCGCCGAGGTGTAGGGCTCGACACCGTTGGCGTCGTCGTCATGCGGTACGGCTGTCGCCACCGCGCTGTTGCACAGCAGATGATCGCTCATGTCGATGAACGGCTCGGCGAGGAGCTTGTTGATGAGGAGCCCGCGGAAGCCCGAGCAGTCCAGGAAGAGATCGCCTTCGAGAGTGCGGCCCTGCTTGGTCCGGATCGATGTGATGAAACCCCGCTCGTCCTGCTCCGCGTCGACCATCTCGTCCTGGACGTGGACGACTCCTTGGCTCTGCGTGGCGAATCTCTGCAGGAAGGCGGCGACCAGGTGGGCGTCGAAGTGCCACGCGTAGCGGGTCGCCGGAGTGCCGTCCACCGCCCGCGGCGAGAGCTTCGCGTCCATGATGGGCGGCTCGCGGAAGCACGAGTAGTCGAACGGGACGTCGGTGCGTCCGCCGGCGAGCTTGTTGAACCAATAGTGCGACAAGGGCACCTGGTCCTGCTCGGGGAGCAAGCCGAACGGGTGATAGAAATGGTCGGTCCTGCCGCCCCACGGTCTCGCCACCGGCTGACCCCGGCCGGGCGTGCGCCAGTTGATGAATTTCACCGCCATCTTGTAACTGGCGTTGCATTCGCGCATCCACTCTTCTTCGGGGATGCCGAGGTAGTCGAAGAAAGCCCGCTGCAGGTTGGGGACGGTGGCCTCGCCAACGCCGATCTTCGGTAGGTTGGGCGCTTCAAGGACGGTTATCTCGACGGTGCCCTGGAGTGCCTTGCCCAGGTAGGAAGCCGCCATCCAGCCCGCGGTGCCGCCGCCGAGAATCACCACGCTGCGAATTCTGCCATCCATGTCGTGTGTACCTTCCTGGCCGAGTGATATTCACGTTGTGCGCCAGAACGACTCGACGCTATCTGGAGCGTGGTGTCGCGTACGGTGACGGAGACCGGATCCACGCTAACCGCCGCTCGGCGGAGCGACCGGCACCTCGGGCGGCAGAAAGCCGGTGAATCACCGCCCCGCACCCGGCGGTCGCCGCAGCCGTGCCCGCGGTGCCATCTGCCGGTGATCCGCCGCACAAGATGCCGTCCAGGACGAATGGCCGCAATTACATTGAATCACCGGATGGACGCGGGCCGGCATTGCTTCATCGAAAGGATTGGTGCGGTATGCCAGAGATAACCTCCGCCTTTGAGCACCGGCTGGTGGCGGCTCTGCAACCCTGGAGAAATCTGGTGCTCGCTCACACCCTGCACCAGGGGATGAACTCCGGCACCTTCGCCGCGATCCGCGACACCCCGGTTCCGCTGGACGAATTGAGCCGGCGGCTGAACATGAACCCGGAGCGTCTCGGCGGGTTCCTCCAGTATCTCGGCAACGAGGGATACGTCTCCGTCTCGGCCGCGGGATTCACGCTGACCCCGGCCGGCCGCGAAATGGAGCACTTCCAGCCCTGGTACAAACTCCTGGTCGGCGGCTACGGCGGTACCGTGGCGGAGCTGGAGAAATGCCTCGCCGCCGACGCCGGCTACGCGGGGCGCTCCGGCGTCGACGTCGGTATCGGCAGCTGCGGCATGAGTCTTTACGATGCCCTGCCGCTGACCGTCAACCTCATGTCGCACATTCCCGCCGGGGTGACGACGATCGTCGACCTGTGCTGCGGCAGCGGCGAATCGCTGGCCGACCTGGTGGAGGCGATGCCCGGCACGAAGGCCGTCGGCGTCGACCCCGAGGCCGGCAGCATCAAGGTGGCCATGGAGATGGCGGAGGAGCGCGGCCTGCAGGATCGGCTCCAGTTCCACGTCGGCGGGATGAGCGACGACCTCGATCTCGACCTGGATCCCGAGGGGACCTGCATCATCACCGCCTTCGGGCTCCAGGAACTGCTCGGCCAGCAGGGCAGGGACGCGGTCCTGCGGCTGGTCCGCGACGTGTTCAAGGCCTATCCGGCGGCCTATTGGGCGGTCATCGAGGTGGACAACCGCGCCGGCGACCCGGGGGTGATGGCGCACACGCTGAGCCAGGCCTATTACAACCCCTATTACCTGCTGCATTGCTTCGTCGAACAGCGCCTCGAGACGAGGGAATTCTGGATCGAGCTGTTCGAGGAAGCGGGCGCCGAGTTGCTCACCGCGCAGACCACCGACCCCAGGGTCGATTCGACCGGCCTGGAGGCCGGGTTCCTGTTCCGCGCGAAGACAAGGACCACTGCAGATGATTGAAACCCGGCGGGGTGACACGCCTGAACAGGCGGATTCGCCCAAGGTCGCCCTGGACACCAACGAAAGCCCTCTGGGGACGCCGCGGCTCGGTCTCGAGAAGGCGATGGCCAGCATGAACGATCTTCATCGATACCCTCGTGGTGCCCTGGACGAGGTGATCGGCCTCGTGGCGGAGACGTGGCAGGTCGATCGCCACTGCGTCGTGGTGACCAACGGTCTGGACGAGTCGATCGATCTCCTGATCTCCCTCGTCGACCGGACCTGGTGCCTGAGCCCGGGGTTCGAGCCTTACTGGACCCGGCCCGAGGCCGCGGGGAAGCTCGTCACCCGGATACCTCTGGACGACGCGGGCCAGCCGCGGGTTCCAGCAAGCAAGATCGGCCCCGAGGGCGTGGCCTTCATCATCCGTCCGAACAATCCCACCGGGTCCGTCGTGGACGAGGCCTGGATCTGGGAGCTGCTCGACTGCGTCGAACTGGTCTGCGTCGACGAGACCTACATCGGTTTCTCCGCCCACTCCGCGTTCACCGAGAAGATCGGGCAGCAGCCGAACCTGTGCGTCTTCCGCAGCCTGTCCAAGGAGTTCGGTCTCGCGGGCGTCAGGGTGGGGGTCATCCTGGCTCCGCCGTTGCTCGCCGCGCGGTTGCGGGAACGCCAGCGCTTCTACGGCGCCGACACGATCTCGCTCGCCGTCTCCGCCGCGGCCATGCGCGATGACGAATACCGGAGGGCTCATCGCGACTACATCATCCAGGGGCGGGCGGACCTCGTCTCCCTCCTCGCCGGTGATCCGCGGTTCATCGAGGTCCGCGACACGGAGGCGAGCTTCGTCGTCGCGCGCTGCCCCGATCCCGGTTCCGCCATCGCGGTGGAGTCCGAGCTGGCGGCTCACGGAGTTCTGGTCCGTGAGTGCTCACTGTTCGGCTGGCCGTCTTGGCTTCGGATCTCGGTCGGCACACCGGACGAGCACGCGAGGCTGCGCGACGTCTTGGCGGCCGGCCATGCCGAGAAAGCGAACGAGGAGAAGTGATCGTGGAGCCCTTCCCTTCCTACCGTCTCGCCGAGGACGACCTGAAACAGCTCGACAGCCTCATCGACGACCTGATCGACAGCGGATACGATCCGGCCGGGGCGGAGCTGTACAGCGCTCCATGGTCCATCATTCGCCGGCTGCCGCCCGCTCTCTGCGCGGCGCTGACCACCTTTCGGCTCCACGAGCAGTCGGCGGCCTTGGTCCTGGACGGCCTGGCGATAGACGACAACCAGGCGGGTCCGACGCCTCTCGACTGGAGTTCCGACTCCGCCGCGTCGGCCACCCGGCGAGAGGAGCTGTTCCTGGGCATGGTGGCGATGATGATGGGAGACACCTTCAGCTGGTCCACCTTGCAGGCGGGCCGGTTGATCCAGAACGTCATCCCGCTGCCCGGCGACGAACAGGAGCAGAGCGGTCACGGCAGCGAAGTCGAGCTGGCGTGGCACACGGAAGACGCTTTCCACCCCTATCGCTGTGACTACCTGCTTCTCCTGGGCATCCGTAATCGCGATGCCACGCCGACCCTGGTGTCGTCGATCCGGGACGTCCACCTCAGCGACAGCGACCGGGCGACGCTCTTCGAGGAGCGCTTCCAGATCCTGCCGGACAACGAGCATCTCCGGCAGCTGGCGGACGAGGCCTCGCATCACCCCGGTTTTCAGCGGATCCAGCTCATGCGGGACGACCCTCCGCCGGTCAGCGTGCTGTTCGGCGCGCGGTCGCAGCCGTACCTGAGAATCGATCCCTTCTTCATGAGGTGCGCGCGGGATGACGATCTCGAAGCGGCGGCGGCCCTGGAGAGGCTCACCTCCGAACTGGAGCGGGTCCAGCGGAACGTGGTCATCGCACCCGGCTCGCTGCTCATCCTGGACAATCATCTCGCGGTCCACGGCCGCAGGGCGTTCCAGGCCCGATATGACGGGACGGACCGCTGGCTGAAGAAGGCCATCGTCACCCGAGATCTCCGTAAGTCCCGTGACATGCGCGTAGCACCGGAGTCCCGCGTCATCGTCTGAGGGCAGCGGCCTGAGCGGCGGTCGGCGGCACGCCGACCGCCGTATGGATCAGCCGCTCAAGGCGGTGCTGCGATGGATCAAGCGGATCAACGAGAGCACCTGGAATCCCGGCCCGGACGGCCGCTGAACCGGTCGGACCATGCCCGCGAACAGCAGGTCGCGCACCTGGCGCCCGCTCTCCGCCGGCGTCTGGTCGGTCAGCCGGCCCACATCCTCCAAAGCGAACATGCCTGCCGGACGCGCGCACAGGGCGTTCAGGAGTTCCCGCTGCGCGGCGGGCAGCCGGCGCAGCCGTTCAGTCAGTACCCGGCTGTAGCGTGCCGGGTCGTCCTGGTCGGCGAGGTGGTTCAGAAAGGGGATGGAGTCGGTGCGGACCAGGTCGCGCAGGGTGGCCAGGTCGTGGAGGGCGAGCCAGGAGGCCGCCGACTGCAGGGCCCTCGGCAGGCCGTCCAGCCGCCGGCAGATCTCCGCCGCCTGTGCCCGTTCCTCGGGCCTGCGGCCGAGGCCCGGCCGCGAATGCCTCGCGTGCTCCAGGAAGATCTGCAGGGCCGGGTAGCGCTCCGGCTCCGGCTCGCAAGGTAGTTCCAGCGGTTGCACGAGGAAGACACGTTCACCGGGTACCCCCCACGGTTGCTCAGAAGTGATCAGCAGCCGCAGCCCCGGGCAGTTCCGCAGCAGCCGGCTGAACTCCTTCCACGACGGCGAAGCGGCGGGCGCTCCGTCGATCACAAGAAGTGCCGGTCCGCCACCCAGCAGCTCCTCCAGAAGGTCGCCGGTGGCGCTCCCGCTCGCGTCCTGCCCGTACAGCCGGCCGACCCACGAGCGCAGCCTGGCCGTCACAGCCTGGTCTCCGGTGGCCAGGTAGTCCGCCGCGGCGCCCGCGGAGGAATGCCACAGGACGGGCAACTGAGGCTCCCGGTGAAGCTGCGCGGCCACCTCCAAGGCCACCCGGGTCTTGCCCACGCCGCTCAGTCCCACGAGCTGGAGCAGCCTGACGCCCCCTTCTGCCAGCTCGTCACAGATCTCCCGCACTTCCGCGTCTCTGCCCCAGACGGTCTGGAGCGTGGCCGGCGGACTGAGCTCGGAGGTCTCCAGCCGGGTGCCGGGGGAGCCTGTGAAACGGCCGACTCCCGCGGCGGTTTCGAGGTCCCGGCGCGATCTCGGGCCGAGACGAAGCCCGTCCGCGATCAACCGGATGGTGTCGGCCCGGGGCCGGCGAACCCGGTCCTGCTCCAGATCCCGGATCGCCCGCACGCTGATGGTCGAGAGGTCGGCCAGCCCCTGCTGGGTCAGTCCGGCGCGGATGCGATGGCGGCGGATCAGGTCTCCAAGGCGCCGCGCGCCAGGCTCGCTCGCGCGGCCACTCAAGATCATTGTCATCGGGCTGCTCCTTGTGCCATGGCATGCGGGAACGGTTCGAGTCTGCTGGGAGGCGGCTACCTTCACGGGTGGCGGATGCTTGCCTTGGAGTGATCAGAGTCCGGTCTTGTGCCAGGGATTCACCTTTGTGGCAAGTGCCCGGCACATCCAGTTATAGACAGGAAGGATCTCTTACCACTCACGTGCCGGTCTCTCGCAGCTCTAATCAGGTGAGCGTCGCGTCCGGGAGTGCGCCGCCGCGGTGACCGTCCAGAGGACTTCCAGGAGATACGGCAGGCTGATCAGACAGGGCGATCCGGGGCAGGGCGGGGTCATCCGAGAGGGGTTTTTGCACGAACCATTGCCAAAAGGGAGAGGCGCAATATGTCAATCTTGAGCAAGAGTCCGTCGGCCGGTGGTCGGCATCATCTTCGTAACCTTCGGCCTGGGCGGTGAGTGTGACGGCTGGCACAGAGATTCCGATAGAGTTCGGCCTACTGGGACTACTGACAGCCAGCGTGTCCGGCTCGCCCGTGCGATTACAGGCCGCCAAGGTCCGCATCATCCTGGCCAGTCTCCTCCTGCGACCGAACAAGTCCGTGTCCACGGATGAACTGAGCGATCGTCTCTGGGGGGAGGACCCTCCCAAGGGTGTGCGAAGCGCTCTCCAGACGTACATCAACCGTCTCCGCAACGCGCTGGGCCCCGCGAGTCACCTCATCCGCACCGATTCGACGGGCTACCGCATCGAATTACCGGCCATGAAGGTGGATCTCGGCCTGTTCCGTGCGGACGTCGCGAAGGCGCAGGAAGCCAAAGCCAACGGAGATCTCCAATCGGAGGGCCGGGCGTTACGCGACGCCCTGTCGCGCTGGCGAGGTCTGCCTCTGGCGGATGTACCCTCCCCGTCCCTGCAGATCCATGAGGTTCCGCGGCTGATCGAGGAACGGCTGCGCGTTGTGGAGCGGCGCATCGACGTGGATCTGGAGCTGGCGCGGCACACCGATCTGGTCGGTGAACTCCGCGGCCTGACGGTCGAACACCCGCATCGTGAGCGGTTCTGGTTCCAGCTGATGACGGTGCTGTACAGGTCCGACCGCCAGGCCGAGGCGCTGGCCGCCTACGACCACATCAGGACCTTGTTGCGAGAAGAGCTGGGCATCGACCCCGGTCACCAGCTGAGGGGCCTCTACCAGCAGATCCTGACCGCCGATCAAGCTCACATCACGCCCGTTCCCGTCGATCGGTGGCGGCCGCCCTTCCAGGTCCCGCCCGATGTCAGCGACTTCGTCGGGCGGGCCGGGCACCTCGACAAGATCGCCACGCTGGTCGGCGCCGGCGACGGGCCCAGACCGGCGGTTCCGGTCGTCATCCTCTCCGGTCCGCCCGGGGCCGGTAAGACCGCGCTGGCGATCCATGCGGCACACCGATTACGGATGGCCTTTCCCGACGGTCAGCTCTACCTGAACATGCACGGGTATTCCACCCGGCCACCGATGACGGCCGGCGATGCCCTGGAAAGGTTTCTGCGCACGCAGCTGTCCCCGGAGATGATCCCGCACGACCTCGACGAGAAGGCGTCGGTCTTCCGGTCCCTGCTGGCCGATCGACGAGTCCTGATCGTCCTGGACAACGTCCAGAGCGCCGATCAAGTCCGCCCGTTGCTGCCCGGGGCGCCGACCAGCGCGGTGTTCGTCACCAGCCGCGACAACCTGCTGAGCCTCTCCGCGCTGAACGGCGCCCGGCGCGTTCCCGTGGGGATGATCTCACCCCACGAGGCCACTGCCCTCCTGGCGCGCATCCTCGGGCCCGAGCGGGTGGCCGCCGAATCCGCCGCCATCGACGCCATCGCCGAGCGCTGCGGATATCTGCCGCTGGCCTTGCGGATCGTGGCGGCCAACCTCACGGCGCTGCCGGGCATGAGCGTCGAGTCCATGGTCCAGCAGATGCGCGGAGACCGGCTGGCGGCGATGAAGATCGAAGGCGACGACGAAGCGGCCGTCTGTCAGGCGTTCGAGTTGTCCTACCGCACCCTGAAACCCGAGCTCGCAAGGCTTTTCAGCCTGCTCAGCATGGTCCCTGGCCCGCATTTCGACCGATACGTGGCGGCCGGGCTCGCCGACTGCCAAGCGGCGGAGGCCCAGCGGATGCTGGAGCGTCTCGCGGCGACCAATCTGATCTACAGCAGCGGGTCGGGGCAGTTCCGGTTCCACGATCTCATCCGCGACTACGCCCAGGAGCAGATGCGGTTCGCCTGGGGCGAACGCCCACAGCGAGGCGAACGCCCGCCTGTTCGCGTACCGCCTTCGTACGGCCCATGCCCCATGCCGTACGGGCTGCCCTGATCTTCATCAGCGGCAGCCCACCGGTGGCCACAGCGGCGGGACGAGCTTCAGGGTGCTTCGCCGGTCACAGGGGTCGGTGTGCCGTCCCGCAGGTGGGGGGTGTCGATGAGCCGGGAGAGGACGATCGAGCTCTTGGTCCGCACGACGAACGGCTCGGAGGCGATGCGTTCGATCACCTGCTCGACGTGGCGGACGTCCCGGGCGCGGATGTGCAGCAGCGCGTCCGCCTCCCCGGTGATGGTGCAGGCGGACACGACCTCGGGGTGCCGGCTGACCGCCAGGCCGATCTCGGTGGGAGAGGTCTTCCCCCGGCAGAACAGCTCGACGTACGCCTCGGTCGTCCAGCCGAGAGCCGAAGGCTCGACCCGCGCGGTGAACCCCGTGATGGCCCCACTGCTGAGCAGCCGATCGACGCGCCGCTTCACCGCGGGGGCGGAAAGCCCGATCAGATTGCCGATCTCGGCATAAGTAGAACGAGCGTCAGCGACCAAGGCCTTGACGATCGCACGGTCCAGCGCATCGAGCTCCACGCTGACCTGTATACAGCCGCTCCCGGTACCGCACACAACCGACATGGACGTGGCGCGCCATCGGCCCCCGGCGGTACGCCGCGATCAAGGATGGCTGGAGCCCGCGCCTCGGAGAGGGGCGGGCTCCTGTGGTGGTGGGTTCACGGCTTCTCTGCGTCGCCTGTGGCTTGTTCCAGGGCTTCCTCAGGGGACGCTTCCAGGTCGTCGCCTGCTTGGGCCAAGGCGGACTCCTTGTCCAGGCGGAGCCAGCTCGTGACGCTCTCGTAGGCGAACAGCACGCCGAGGTACAGAGTCAGCGCCGCGGCCACCCAGGTGCCGATCCCGAGGGCGGTGCCGAGGCCGAGCAGCAGGAGGCGGACCTCCCAGCCGAGGCCGGCCTGGAAGACCCAGGGAGCGGGCCAGATGCTCTGGCGGGTGCGGTAGACCGTGTCGTAGGTGTGGTAGCCGACGACGTAGATCAGGGCGAACAGCAGCCACTTGGGTGTGCCGGCGGCCAGGCCGACGAAGATGACGGCGATGAACTCGGTGCCGCGGATCAGCGGAGGGACGAGCCAGTCGAAGCGGCCGAGGTGGTCGCGGGGGGCGGTGGGGACGACCAGGACGGTCATGACCAGGGCGGGGAGGAGCATGACCCAGCCGGTGCCGGGGTCGAGGACGCCGGTGAGGCCGATGGCCAGTACGGCGGCCAGGGCGAGCAGTGAGGCGGGGACGGGGGGGAGGCCGCGGCCGAGGTGGTCGCGGAGGGCGGAGACCAGGGGGCCGTCGTCGCGGTAGGCGAGCAGGCGGGCCGTCTGGATGCGCCGGCGTTCCTCGTCGGGGTCGGAGAGGGGCGCGGCTGCGGTCTGCGGGTGAGTGATCATGCGAGCGACCTCGTCAGACGTCCGGTCAGGGTGTAGAGGGCGGCGACGCCGCCCCAGATCAGGAGCGTGAGGAACGTGACGCGAGGCTCGAACAGGGCCGCGGTGATCGCGATGACGGCGAACCGCTCACCGATCGGGAAGACGATCATCTTGCGTGCCCAGTGGACGGTGCGGAACCGCCCGGCCTGGGCCCACAGCCGCAGCAGGCTGCGCACCGGCGACACCTTGCCGGTCTTGCGCTTGGTCAGCTCCTCGCGCAGCGGCCGGTCGTTCACGACGGCGAGGTCCAGGGTGGGCAGCGGCGCCGGGGGCTTGCGCCGGTTGGCCGCGCCGAACGAGAAGTCCAGCAGGTGGCGCACCGACTGCAGCGCCAGCGCGACCAGCGCCAGCGTCCACACGTCGCCCTGCCCGGCGACGGTCGCGCCCACCGCGAGTCCCGCGAAGACGACGTACTCCTTGGCCCGGTCGAACGTCGCGTCCAGCCAGGCGCCGAGCACGCCGAACTTGCGGGCGTACCGGGCGACCTGCCCGTCCACGCAGTCGAACACGAACGCGAAGTAGATCAGCACGCCGCCCGCGACCGCCCCGGCCCTGGTGCCGGTGGCGAACGACAACGCCGCCAGCACGCCGAGCGCGATCGAGATCAGCGTCACCTGGTTGGGCGTCAGCCCGCGCCGCGCCGCCCAGCGGGCGATGAAGCGGGAGTAGGTGCTGACGAAGTAGGTGGTGAAGAAGCCGTCGGCACCCTTGACCGCGTTGTTCAGCCGGGCGCGGTCCTCGTCGTACCCGCTCATGGCGACCACGGCGGAGTCGGCGTCCTGCTGGGTGTGCACCCGCGTGTAGAACAGGTCGCGGCGGCCGCGCAGGCTCACCGCGACGCCCCGGCGCACCAGGCCCAGCACCAGCAACTGCACCAGGTCGTCCTCGGGCCCGAGCAGGTGGGCCATGTCCGCGAGCTCCCTGGCGGCCTCCGCCAGCGTGGCGGCGTGCCGCTGGTGCAGGTGGAGCGGGCCGAGCGCGACGGCGTTCGGCCGGGTGACCGCGTGGTACGCCGACCCGGCCGACACGATGCGCGCCCGGCCGGCCCGCAGGCGGACCGGCAGGCCCTCGTGCACGCCGCGGCCGATCTCGGGCACGGCCTCGTCGATCGGGACGGAGTCCTCACGGGCCGTCTCGCCGTTGTCCCCGTTGTCGGAGCCGTCGCCGTTGTCCCCCTCGCGCGGCTCCTTGGCGATCAGTACCAAGGCGCCCCGCTTGCTCTTGGTGAGCTGGTAGATCAGCTCGTCGTGCGTCACCGCGCACGCGGGGATGATGAAGAGATTGTCCGTCGCCTGCTCGGCGGCGTCGGCGAGCGCCCGGAGGTCCCCGGCGAGGTCGGGTGACTCCACCACCCGGCCGGGGTGGGCACGGAACTCGGCGGCGTCGCCCGGGCGGGCGATGGCCAGCGGCTCGGCGTCCATCGAGGTGAGCTGGCCGTACAACCGGCCGAGCACGGTGGGCGAGCCGGGTAGCGACGTCAGCGCCAGGCGTGCGGGCGGGACGGGCGGCTCGGTGGAACCGATCGGGCCGGGCGAGGCGCCCAGCAGGACCACGCGGGTCATGTCACCCTTTCAGCTGTGGTGCAGAGGCGGTGGCGAGCGAGGGGGGTGTCGCCAGGGGGGAAAGTTTAGTGACTGTTCTCACGTGGGACGTCATCGGGAATCCACCGAGACATATTCGTCGCATATCAACCACCGCACCGGGTCCACCGCGTACCACGTGCCCTTGTCGGCCGATGTCGGCCGGTGTCCGCACGCCGGAGGCCGTGACGTCCCTAGACTGGGCTGGTGAACCTCTACCGCGACGAGGGCATCGTGCTGCGCACCCAGAAGCTGGGCGAGGCGGACCGCATCGTCACGGTGCTCACCAAGCGCACCGGCAAGGTGCGCGGCGTCGCCAAGGGCGTCCGGCGCACCACCTCCCGGTTCGGGGCACGGCTGGAGCCGTTCACCCACGTCGACCTGCAGCTCCATGTCGGCCGTTCGCTCGACGTGGTCACCCAGGTCGAGACGCTGCGCCCGTACGGCGAGGCGCTGGTGGGCGACTACCCGAGGTACACCGCTGGCGTCGCGATGCTGGAGACCGCCGACCGGCTGACGGTGACCGAGAAGGAGCCCGCGCTGCGGCAGTTCCTGCTGCTGGTCGGCGGGCTGCGCACGCTGGCCGACCGGGGGCACGAGGCCCGGCTCGTCCTGGACGCCTACTTCCTGCGCTCGCTGGCCGTCGCCGGGTACGCCCCCGCGCTGGAGTCGTGCGCGCGGTGCTCCACCCCGGCGATCCGGGCGTTCGCCATCGCCGCGGGCGGCGTGGTGTGCGGGGGGTGCCGCCCGGCGGGCGCCGCGGTGCCGGCCGCCGAGACGATCGGCCTCATGATCGCGCTGATCCGCGGCGATTGGGACACCGCCGACGCCTCCGAGCAGCGCCACCGCACCGAGTGCAGCGGCCTGGTGGCCGCCTACCTCCAGTGGCACCTGGAGCACGGCATCCGCTCCCTGCGGCACGTCGAGCGCGTCTGACCTCTGTCATCACGTTTCACCGCATATCCCAGGAGAGAAGCACAACGTGAACGTCCGTCCGCCCACCCCGCACCCGTCCGGCGCCGTCCCGCCGCCGATCCCGCGCGACCTGCTGCCGAGGCACGTCGCGATCGTCATGGACGGCAACGGGCGCTGGGCCAAGGCACGCGGCCTCGCGAGGACCGAGGGTCACAAGGCGGGCGAGTCATCCCTGTTCGACGTGATCGAGGGCGCCATCGAGATCGGCATCAAGAACATCTCGGCATACGCCTTCTCCACCGAGAACTGGCGCCGCTCCCCGGAGGAGGTCCGTTTCCTCATGGGCTTCAACCGGGACGTCATCCGCCGCCGCCGCGACGAGCTGCACGCCATGGGGGTGCGGGTCCGCTGGGCGGGCCGCCCCGGCCGCCTGTGGAAGAGCGTCATCAGCGAGCTGCGCGACGCCGAGGAGATGACCAAGGACAACAGCACCATCACCCTGCAGTTCTGCGTCAACTACGGCGGCCGCGCCGAGATCGTCGACGCCGCCACCCGCCTCGCCAAGGACATCGCCGAAGGCCGCGTGAAGCCCGACAAGGTCAACGAGCGTATCTTCACCCGCTACCTGGACGAGCCCGACATCCCCGACGTCGACCTCTTCATCCGCAGCTCCGGGGAGCAACGCATCTCCAACTTCCTGCTCTGGCAGTCCGCCTACGCCGAGATGGTCTTCCTCAACCAGCTCTGGCCGGACTTCGACCGCCGCGACCTGTGGCAGGCCTGCGAGATCTACGCCAAACGCGACCGCCGCTACGGCGGCGCCCTGCCCAACCTCACCTGATCACCGGCTCACCGCCTTGGTGTACAGCCGGTTGGCGAGCGGCACGAACACGGCCAGCAGCAGCGCCGACCAGAGCAGCGTGGCCGTCACCGCGTGGCGCAGCGGCCACGCGGCGGGGGCGGGCATGCCGGGGGCGACGTTGCCGAACAGTTCCCGGGTGGCCTGGATGACCGTGGAGACCGGGTTCCACTCGGCGACGGCGCGCAGCGGGCCGGGCAGGCGGGCGCTGTCGACGAAGGCGTTGGACAGGAAGATCAGTGGCATCGACACGAGAGTGGCGATGTTGTTGAAGACCTCGGGGGTGCGCAGCGCCAGCGCGACCGCCGCGGTCACCCAGGAGTACGCGTAGGCGAACAGCAGCAGCGTCAGGAAGCCCAGCGCCGCCTCGTGCGGCGCCGTGTGGACGCGCCACCCGACGGCCAGGCCGACCAGGGCCATCGTCACGACGCTGGCCGCGTTCATCAGCACGTCGCCGAGGGTCTGGCCGGTCAGCACCGCCGAAGGGGCCATGGGCAGCGTGCGGAACCGGTCGAAGACGCCTTTGCGCAGGTCCAGGGTGAGGGTGTAGCCGGTGATCTGCGCACTGCTCACGATCGTCAGCACGAAGATGCCCGGCAGCAGGTACTCCCGGTAGGACATGCCCGGCAGCTCGATCATGCTGCCGAAGACGTAGGCGAACAGCAGCACGAGCACGACCGGCAGCATGATCACGGCGCCGAGCTGGTCGGGGGCCCGCTTGATCTTCAGGATGTTGCGCCTGGTCATGGTGAGGCCGTCGGCGAGGGCCACCTGGAGGGGGGTCATCGGTCCTGCTCCTTGGTGCCGGCGGGGGCGCCGGCCTGGTGTCCGGTGAGGGTGAGGAACACCTCGTCGAGCGTGGGCCTCCGCAGCCCGGCGTCCCGTACGGCGATGCCGCCGGCGGCGAGGTGCCCGAGGGCGATGGTGAGCGCGGCCGTGCCGTCGCTGACCGGGATGGTGAGCCGCAGCGCGGCGTCGTCGGCCCGCACGTCGCCCACGGCGAGGGAGGCCAGCGCCTGGCGTACGGCGTGCAGGTCGCCGGCGCTGGTCAGGGTCAGCTCCACGCGGTCGCCGCCGATCTGGTCCTTGAGCTCGTCGGCGGTGCCCAGGGCGATCACGCGGCCGCGGTCGACCACGGCGACGGTGTCGGCGAGCCGGTCGGCCTCCTCCATGTACTGCGTGGTGAGCAGCACGGTGGTGCCGCCGGCGACGAGCCCGGCGATGGTCTCCCACAGGCCCGCGCGGGCCCGGGGGTCGAGGCCGGTGGTGGGCTCGTCCAGGAACAGCACCGGTGGGCCGGCGACCAGGGCCGCGGCGAGGTCGAGACGGCGCCGCATGCCGCCGGAGTACCCCTGCGCGGGACGGTCCGCCGCCTCGGTCAGGTCGAAGCGTTCCAGCAGCTCGCGGGCCCGCTGCCTGCTGCGCCGGGCACCGAGGTGGTAGAGGCGGCCGACCATCTCCAGGTTCTCGGCCCCGGTGAGGTGGTCGTCGACGGCGGCGTACTGGCCGGACGCGCCGATGCGGGAGCGGAGCCGGGCGGCGTCCGCGACGACGTCGCACCCGGCGACCGTGGCGCGGCCGGCGTCGGGCTTGAGCAGGGTGGTGAGGATCCGGACGGTCGTGGTCTTTCCCGCGCCGTTCGGGCCGAGCAGGGCGAGTACCGTGCCCTCGGGGACCGACAGGTCCATGCCGTCGAGGGCGATCACGTCGCCGTACCTTTTGACCAGCCCTTCTGCGGTGATGGCGGGGGGCATGTCTCTCCTTGCGTGCCGGGGCATGACGAGATGGCGGGCGGTCGTGCGCCGGCCGTCCGCGGTGTGGGGGAGATTCAGATGTCGAGGTCCTCGACGGCGGGGCGTTCCGCCATCTCGGCGATCAAGTCGTAGAACTCGTCGGGGATCCGGCCGCGCAACTGCTCGAAGGTGTCGACGACCTCCAGCGTGGCCTCACCCTGGATGAAGCCCCAGTTCGAGTCGCGCAGCCCGAGGTAGGTCCGCCACGCGCCGCGCGAGAACAGCCCCTCCAGCCAGTTGTCGCCTTCCATGTCGTCGGTGTGCTCAGGCGAGCGGTCCACGTGCAGGACGAACTTGCCCTTGCGCGACCGGTACACCCGGAACATCTCCACGCGGGAGCCGGCCGTCCGGCCCCACTCCCCGAGCAGCACGCCCGAGAAGCGCTGCTTGCGCCCGGCGCCCTGGCCGACCTGCACGACGATCTCGTCGTAGCCTTCCTGGCGGCCCTCCTCCGTCTCGACGTACCGCCGCAGCGCCAGGCTGATCGCCGCCGACAGCTTGCCGCCCGCGAGCTCCTGCGCCCGCTGGAACACCGGCAGGTCCTCGTCCGAGACGTAGATCGTCTTGTTGGGCATCATCCATCCTCACTCGTATACGTATAACACTACGTATATTTGGCTCGCGACCGCAAGAGCCCGGTTTTTGTCGGTGCCCGCCGCCACAATCGGCGCATGGAGAAACCCCAGATCGTCTCCCCCGAGGAGTGGCGGCAGGCCCGCGACGAGCTGCTCACCGCCGAGAAGGAGCTCACCCGTGCCCAGGACGCCCTGGCCGCGCGGCGACGCCGCCTCCCCATGGTGAGATTCGTGAACAAATACACCTTCGACACCCCGACCGGCCCGAAGACGCTCCTCGACCTCTTCGAGGGCCGCGGCGAGCTGGTCGTCTACCAGTTCATGGACGTCGGCCCCGACCACTACTGTTCCGGTTGCACGGCGTTCACCAACAACGTCCCCGTCACCGCCCTGCCGACGCTGGAGGACCGCGGCGTCTCCTGGGCCAACGTCTCCAACATGCCCCTGGCCCAGATCGAGGCCTACAAGGCGAAGATGGGCTGGACCCTTCCCTTCGTCTCCTCCCACGGCACCACCTTCGCCGCCGACTGCGGCTCCGACCCCGGCTTCATGGTCACCGTCTTCCTGCGCGACGGCGACGACATCTACCGCACCTACAACACCACCGCCCGCGGTGTGGACCGCCTGCTCTTCTCCAACAGCGTCCTCGACCTCACCCCCTACGGCCGCATGCAGGACTGGGAGGACTCCCCGGCGGGCTGGCCCCAGCGCCCGACCTACGGCTGACCGGGGCGCGCCACCCGGACGTCAGCGGCTCTCACGGAGCAGGGCGTCGCCGGCCGGGGTGCGCCGGTACCGCACCGCGGGCCCGCGGCGCACCCGGCTCACCAGGCCGGCGCCGAGCAGCACGCTCAGGTGGCAGGACACCGTGGACGGAGCCAGCCGGTGGCGCCGGCTCAGCTCGGTGGTCGAGCGCGAGGCGCCGAGGTCGCGCGGGATCGCGACGCGACTGGTCCCGATCAGGCCCGGCAGCGCCGCGTCCGCCTTCGGCGCGGCGGCCTGCCCGCCCGCCGGGTAGGCGATGAACGCGTCCAGGGGGTCGCACACCTGCACGTGCAGGTCGGGCCACCCGAGCAGTGACGGCGACAACACCAGTTCGCTGCCGCTCAGGTCGCCGGCCCCGTCGTACGGCTTGACGATGCGCATCTCCTCGGGCGTCCGGTCGAGGTCGGGATGCAGCGACTCCAGCACACGGCCGACGCCGCGCGTGGCCATCAGGTGCGCCCGCCCGGCGACCTCCGCGGCCAGCCGCTCCTCAAGCGCCTTCCGCTGGCCGGCGAGCGCCGTCGTCCATAAGCGGCCCGACCCCCGGCCTCGCTCGCCGCTCCGCCCGCGAGAACGGCTGTCCAGCACTCCCGGCGGTACACGCGGGCATCGACCTGACCCCGCCCGAGCCCGCCTCCGCCTGACCCGAGCCCGGCGTTCAGGCGCGGCGGCGGGCGCGGTAGGCGGCGACGTGCATGCGGTTGCCGCAGGTGCGGCTGTCGCAGTAGACGCGGGAGCGGTTGCGGGACTCGTCCACGAAGACCTTGGCGCAGCCGGGGGCGGTGCAGGTGCGGAGGCGTTCCCATTCGCCCATCACGAGCAGGTGGGCCAGGGCTACGCCGCAGTCGGCGGCCAGGTGTTCGACCAGGGAGGCGCCGGGGCCGAAGTAGTGGACGTGCAGGGGGTAGCCGTCGTGTTCGGTCAGGCGTGCGGTGATCCGGGTGCGTGCCAGGAGGGTGTTCACGCGGTTCACGGCGGTGCCTGGGTCGGGGGAGGTGAAGATGGTGTGGAAGGTGGTGCGCAGGTTGCGTAGTTGTTCCAGGTCGGACGGGCCGACCTCGCCGAGGCCGCTGACCTTGTGGCGCCGGACGTAGGCGGCCAGGTCGGCCACGGTCTCCAGGCCGTCGGTGCCGTCCGAGGCGGTCTGCGGGGCGCTGTTGATCAGGTCGGCGACGGCGGCGAGGGAACACGCCATGTCATGCCCGAATGGCATTCGCTTTTCTCCCATGACCCGGTGGACCCACGTGACCGTTCCCGCCAGAAAGCGTATCTCCTCCCGACCCCGAAAGGTCACCGCGAGAACACAGATCGGCGCCGGCCGGTCAGAGGGCCAGCAGGGCGATGACGGCGAGGGAGCCGGCGGTGGTGAGGGCGAAGCGGGTGACGGTCAGGTGACGGAACCAGCTCGGGAAGGGGCGGAGGGCGGCGGTGACGAGGGCGGCGGCGTCGACGCGCTGGAGGGCGGGGTCGCCTGACTTCTGGAAGGCGGCCCGCAGATAGGGGGTGACGAAGACCTGGGCGGCGGTGATGAGGCCGCCGGCGAGGAACAGCACGGGGTGGAGGATCAGGGAGAGGAGCCTGCCGGTGGGGTGGCCGGCGAGGTTCAGCGTGGCGAGGGCGGCGGCGGTCAGGGCGATGGCGGTGGAGATGGCGAGGGCCGTGGTGGTGGCGGAGAAGTCGATGCCGCGGCGGGTGAGGGTTGCCGGGTCGGCGTCCTGGCGGGCCAGCTCGGCTTCGGCGGCGCGCTGGGCGGCGGCGCCGTGGCGGTGGGCGAGGGCGGGGGTGATGAGGAAGGCCGCGGCCAGTGAGTACTGGAGGCTCGCGGCGGTGATCACGGTGGCCGTAGGCATGGGCATCCCCCTGTCGGTGAGCACTTGCACACTGTTCAAGTCAAAGGGTAGGGATGACTTGAACAGTGTGCAAGTGGGAAGTTGAACGGTGTGCAAGTGGCGGGTCTATGCTGGGCGGGTGCCGCGAGACACGTTGACCCGGGAGCAGATCGTGCGGGCCGCCGTGACGCTGCTCGACGACGAGGGGATCGAGGGGCTGAGCATGCGGCGGCTCGGGGCGCGGCTCGGGTCCGCGGCCACCGCCGTGTACTGGCACGTCAGGAACAAGGACGATCTCGTGGTCCTCGCCAGTGACGCGGTGTGGGCGGAGATCGAGTTGCCCGACGCCGGCCGGGTGGGGTGGCGGGCCGCGGTCACCGCGATGGCCGAGGACGCCTATGCGATGATCATGCGCCATCCGTGGCTGGTGCCGGCCATGAGCACCCATGTGATCTACGGGCCGGGGAAGGCCCGGCACGACGACCACGCGCTGTCGGTGTACGAGGCGGCCGGGTTCGCCGGCGCCGACGCGGAACACGCCGCCACCCTGGTGTTCACCTTCGTCCTCGGCATGGCGCTGGGAACGTCCGCCGAGGTGGCGTGGCGCACGCGCCTGCGCCGTGAGGAGGACGGCGGCGAGGAGAAGGTCCGGGCCGTCATGGAGCGCGTCACCGAGATCGCGACGGGTTTCCCCCACCTGCGGGCCCGCACCGAGGCATGGCAGGCCGCCGAACCGGACACCGCCGCCGGCGGCGAGCTCGCTTTCGGCCTCCAGGCCATCCTCGACGGCCTGGAGGCCCGGCTCGCCAGGCTCCGCTGACATCCGGTCCGCCGTAGCGCGGCGCCGGATTCGCCGCCCCGCGCCCCGCCGTACCGGCGCCGGAAAGAGGCCGGGGTGGGTGACCGGTGCGCCGGTGGCGCGGAGAGGCCCCGGGTGTGCCGGTGCGTCGGTGGCGCGGGGGGCCGGGGTGGGGCTGATGTGCCGGGTGGCGCGGACGGGCCCGGGGTGTGCCGGTGCGTCGGTGGCGCGGGGGGCCGGGGTGGGGCTGATGTGCCGGGTGGCGCGGACGGGCCCGGGGTGTGCCGGTGCGTCGGTGGCGCGGGGGGGCCGGGGT